>CAZDHR010000079.1:0-20139 GCA_964505295.1 uncultured Planctomycetaceae bacterium | reverse complement strand
ACCACCCTTCCAAACCGCTCCTCCCTCCCGCGGCGAAGCCGCTTCGTCCAATTGATGTATATCAAGACGAATCCCCAGAAATACAACCAATAGGCCGTGTGGATATGCCCCGAAAGGGCGTTTCGCGGCTCGGCTCCTCAGCGGCGTCGGTTGGGCTGGCCACGGTAACGACCAGGACCACCTTGGCCTGGTACTTGCCCAGAGGCACCTCGGAATGGCGCCTCGTCCGCAGACGGAGCTTGTGCGCAGACGGAGCTTGTGCGTAGAGGGGAAGCAGGAACCGCCGATGGTCGGGCCCGTAAACGCGGAACGGGAGACGTCGCTCGGCGCGGGCTTTTCGCGCTCGGCGAGGTCTCCCGACCATCCGCTTGTCGATCGCGTTCCGACGGGTTCCGGGCCGCTCAAGGACCGATGGGTCGGATATCTCCGGCGAGGAAGTCCCTCGGGCCGCGGACCGTGTAGTAGGGATACGTGACGGCCCCGCTCGCCGGGCCGGGATTGAACATCCCCATCGCCTCCGGGTCGCCGTACGCGCCGCACGGACCGCCGCCCGGGCAACCGGCAAACGCGCCGCCCAGGTAGCCCGCATAGGCGCCGCCCGCGCCAAGGCCGCAGGCTTGACAAGTCTGGGGGGCGGAGGCGCAACTGCCGGGCATGCTGCACGTCGTCCCTTGTCCGCACGGCCGGCAACACATCTGGTCTTGAATGCAGCCGGTCAGGCCGGCCACGACGGCGACGCCGAGAAGCAGGAAAAGCGCACGTCTCATCTTCTTGTGATTCCTTTCGACTGATGTTGGGTCGTTGACCGTTGCGGGCGACGGATCGAGCGGGATCCACGGCGCGGGCTGGGCCGCCGCGTCGGTTTTGCGCTCGTCGGGGCGGCGCATCACCGGGCATCCGGCACCGCCCTCCATGATTTCAGATCGGTCCGACAATCAGCAGAGTCCAGAAAATCGTAAGAACTGCTTTCTGCCGCACAACTCCCACCATCGGACACCCTCACCGTGGGCTTACGGCAAAACAGGGCCCCCTCTTAATGCCCGCTCAATATGCACATTATGGGGGATATTTCGGGGACGCAGCACCCGACCTGCCCCACGTCGGCGGGCCGAAGAACCGGCCGTTTGGGGCAAGTTCTCCTGGCAGTTCCGGGTGGCTTGGAGGCGAGCCGAGCGAGCCCTCAGCAAACCGTGCTGGGGACGGCCTGGGGCTTTCCCCGGCCACTCCTGAGGCGGCGAGCGAACTTGCCACACGCGACCGGTTTTCCCGCTGGACGACCCGCCGCCAAGCTGTTACGGTGGACCCATTCGACCATGGTTGCGACGATCGAATACATCGAGAAGACTATCGCCACGTACGGCGAGGCGACCGAGGCCAACCTCCAGACCCCGGCGCGTCAGGGGAATGTCGTCGTCTTGTCTTCGGAGATCGCCGACGAGGTGATGATTACCGGCGATCTGCACGGTCACCGTCGCAACTTCAACGCGCTTCTGAAGACCGCCGGCCTGGACGACCATCCCCGCCGCCACCTTATCTTGCAGGAGGTCTGCCACGGGGGGCCGACCTATCCGTCCAACGGCGGGTGCATGTCGCACACCATGCTCGAGGACGTGGCCAAGCTCAAGGTCCAATACCCGGAACGCGTCCACTTCATCCTGGGCAATCACGAACTGGCCGAGCTGACCGACTATCCCATCCAGAAGAACAAGCAAATGCTCAATCTGCTGTTCCGATTGGGCTTGCAGCAGGTGTACGGCCCCGCCACCGAGAAGGTCCGCGAAGCGTATTTCCCCTTCCTGCGGAGTTGTCCTCTGGGGGCCCGTTTGCCGGGCGGCGTGCTGGTGACCCACAGCCTGCCGGAGCGGGTCGACGCTCGCTCGTTCGACCAGTCGATCTTGACGCGGGAAATCGACGCGGTGGAGTACTACGAGCGAAGCAGCATCTTCGAGCTGGTTTGGGGACGCGACTACCGGCCGGAGAACGCCCGGGCGTTCGCCGAGCTGATGGAGGCCAAGGTGCTAATCAACGGGCACGAGCCGTGCCCCGAGGGATTCAGCACGCCCAACCCCCACCAAATCATCCTCGATTGCTGCGCCGATCGGGCCTGCTACGTGATCTTGCCGATGGACCGGAAGAAATGGACGCAGGCGAAGATCGTCGAGCGGATCCAGAGGCTGGTCTGAAAGCCAACGCGAGGGCGCCGCGGCCGGCGCGGTTCTCCCGATGTGGCCGAAATGCGCCGCTCGAGCGCTCGTCGTGGCATGGAGACTGTGCATCGATAACGTATCCTGAATGGCGACGTGCAGGCTGCTGTCGGGAACGCCCTCGGCGGCGTCTTCGGCAGGCAGAATGGCACGAGCCTGCTTGATCGCAAACCCTATGTCGGAGCCCGAGCTTCACCCGCCGCAACCGCCACCTCGGCGACATCGCTTCCAGTTCGGGCTGGGGACGATGCTTCTGGCGGCCGTGCCGATCAGCATCCTCTCGGCGGCGTGGGCGGGCATGATGGGCTTCGGCGCCGAGAACTCGAAGTTGCCTTCGGCCTTCTACGTCCTCCTGGCCGCCGCCGCTCCGATGGGCGTGATGATCCTCTTCAGCGTGTGTCGGGCCGTGCTTCGTGCGTTGGACGAAAGCCGTCGCCGCCGGTGAGGGCTTGCAAGGGACTGGGGCGCCGCGCGGCCCGGCCTGTCAAAATGGCCCGTTCTGGGCATCCCGGAAAGATGCGCAGTCTAAGTCGGTATTGGAGCATTCAGCCGAATCTGCTAAAAGTTGTCCTTTCGGCCGATCCAGAGACGATCTTGGAGGGGCGTGGTTCGCCCCCGCAGTGTCGACGGTAGAGCGTGTCTGACGGGTGCCCGCGGCAACCCGAGTCGCCCGGTGCCGGACACGCTCTGCGCGAGGGGCCACGACCGCGTGGACGCGGCCTCGATTGACTCTCAGACACGCCCCCGACACGGATGGACGAGGGATGAAGAACTTCGGCAGGGTGTTGCTCCTCGCGCTTGGGCATCGTTGGACTTTTGTCGCGTCAATTCTCTGCGCGGTGGGCGTGGGCATCCTCTGGGGGGCGAACATCGGCACCGTCCTCCCTTTCGCGAAAATCGTGTTCAGCGGCCAGTCGCTCGAGGTCTGGATCGATTCCGAGATCGAGGACGCGCGGGAAGATCTGCGCAACGAGCGGGCGGAAATCGAGCGGCTCACGCGGCAACTGCCCGGGGCGTCGCCCGACGAAGAGCGGACGATCCGTTCGAGCATTCGCAGCGCCAAGTACCGGGCGAAAGCGGCGGAGAAAGCCGGGGATTGTTACTTGTGGGGTAAGCAGCACGTCGCCCCTCGCCTGCCGAAGGATCCGTTCCAGACGCTGGTTCTCTTGATCGGGTTTTTGTTGGTGGGCACGGCGCTGAAGAGCCTGTTCGTGATCGCCCATTCGATCCTGGTCACGCGGCTTGCCCAGTTGGGCACGTACGAACTGCGGAATTTGTTCTTTCGCCGCACGCTCCGCTTGGACATCGCCACGTTCGGCAATGAGGGCGTGACCGACCTGATGGCCCGATTCACCCACGATTCCCAGAACGTGGCGGCCGGGCTGAAGGCCCTGTTGGGCAAGATGGTCCGCGAACCGCTGAAGATGATCGTCTGCCTCGTCGGCGCCGCGTTGATCTCCTGGCGGCTGCTGCTGTTGTCGCTCGTGGTTGCGCCGTTGGCCGCGATCCTGATCCGCTGGCTTGCCGGGACGCTGAAGCGGGCGAATCGGCGGGCGATGGAAGAGATGGCCCGGTTGTACACCACGCTGGAAGAGGCCTTTCGCGGGATCAAGATCGTCAAGTCCTTCACCATGGAGCGCCGGGAGCGGAACCGGTTCCACCTCAACAGCAAGCAGTACTACACCAAGGCGATGCGGATCGCCCGATACGACGCCCTGGCCCATCCGCTCATTGAGGTTTTCGGGATGCTGATCATCGCCCTGGCGCTCTTGGCGGGCGGATGGTTGGTGCTCAAAGGGGAGACGCATCTTTTTGGGATCCGGATGAGCGCGCGCCCGCTGGACCTTGGGTGGCTGGTGCTGTTCTATTCGTGTCTACTCGGCGCGTCGGACCCGGCACGAAAGCTCTCCGACGTGCTCACGCAGATCCAGCGTGCCGCGGCGGCCAGCGACCGGATCTACGCCATGCTCGACCGCGAGCCGGAAGTGCGCGACCCGGAGCGTCCGCGTCCGCTGGCCCGGCACTGCAAGCATCTGGTGTTCGAGGGGGTCGAGTTCTCCTATATGCCCGGCCGGCCCGTCCTCCACGACGTCCACCTGAAAATCGACTTCGGCGAGACGATCGCCATCGTGGGGCCCAGCGGGTGCGGGAAGAGCACGCTGGCCAACCTGATTCCCCGGTTCGCCGACCCGGACGCGGGCACCATCCGACTGGACGGAGTGCCGCTGGGCGACGTGCGGCTTCGCGACCTGCGGAGTCAGATCGGCCTGGTGACGCAGGAGCCGGTGCTCTTCGACGACACCGTGTTCAACAACATCCGCTACGGATCCCCGCACGCCACGGCCGAGCAAGTGGTCCGGGCGGCCAAGCAGGCCCACGCGCATCGGTTCATCGAGCAAGAGCTGGCGCACGGCTACGATTCGTCGGTGGGCCCGATGGGGGGCCAGCTCTCGGGCGGCCAGCGCCAGCGGATCGCGCTGGCCAGGGCGATTCTCCGCGACCCGGCCATTCTCGTGCTCGACGAAGCGACCAGCCAAATCGATTTGGAGAGTGAGCAGCTCATCCAGAAGGTGCTGGAGCGGTTCGTCCGGGGCCGGACGGCCGTGATCATCACCCATCGGCTGGGGACGATCTCGTTGGCCAGTCGCATCGTGGTGATGCGCGAGGGGCGGATCATCGACGTGGGGACGCACGACGAGCTGACCGCGCGTTGCCAGTTCTACCGCCGCCTCTACGAGATCCAGTTCGACGGGCTCCGCGAGACCGCCTGAGCGCGGGGGCCCGCTCAAAGTTCCGCTCAGCAACGCGGCGACTGGCACACTGTTTGCATTGAAGAAGAGTTGCCTCTGCGAAAGCAGAGCAGTCACCCCCCCCCAGAGAACCCGGTGGCTCGCGCTTGCGGGCCACCGGGCTTGGTACAGAGAAGAGGCTTTTCTGGGGCCGGCATACGGAAGAGGTGCCAACGACGTTCGAGAGAGGGTCGACCTGAACAGACTGTGACTCGAATGTCCCTGCCGGAGCGGAGGAGGCAACCCTCCCGACGGGTCGGAAGTACCGGCTTCCGAGTAGCGAAGGCGAGTTGGGGATCACCAGCCCGAGGCGATCCTCAACTCGCCTGTATTTTTTTGCTGTATCGTTATTGAACAAATGTTGCAAAACAATACACTTCGCGCCCTCTGTTGACTCGGAAGGACCTGCCCATAACGGGCGGGGCAGCACCCCACCTGATACGTCCGCGCCAGCGAACGGGCCCGGCCGTTGGTCTCATGGCGAGCCATGCTGGCGGGGGGGCAAGGCGGGATCAACGGGCACCAACCCCGGCTCGTGCGGCCTGTTCTGCGAAGAAGGGCCCGCCTCTCCGCGGGCGGGCATTCGGATCTCGACCCCAATCGGCAACACTCCCGGACTCGGCAGCAGGTCCCGATTCGCCTCGTAGATCTCCAGGTAGCGATCGGCATCGCCCAGGTACCGCTCGGCCAGGTCGGCCAGGGTGTCCCCGTCGACGATCTTGTGGGTCCGCACGGACGCGTCCGCACCCTCGGTCCGGGGGCTGTCCGGTCCCATGAACGCATCTTCGGGGGGGATCATTCTTTCGCGGAGGGGGGGGTAGGATCGGGCCAGCGCGGGAGGCGGAGGCGGCTCGCCGGGGTTCGTCGGGCTGAAATCCGGCCTCGACGGTACGGATTGGTGGGCCCGGGACGCGGTCGGGGTCGCAGGTCCGATTCGGGCCGTGAGCCGGTCCATCGCGGGCGGCGGGGCGACCTGAGAGTCGTTCTCCTGGCGGAGCACAAGGCCATCGGGCGTCCCGGGCCTTGGCGGAAGGGCCGGCGGCGAGGGGTGCCGAAACAGCATCGCCCCCGCGATCCCTGCCCCCAACAGACAGGAGGCCAGAACGATCTTCACGCCGCGATCCATCGATGCTGCCTCACCCGACTGGTTGCCCCAGAACACGCCAACCCGAGGGCTTTGCCTGGGCCCCCGTATCTTTGGACTATCGGAGCCGGGAGGGGTCGGTTTTCAGTCAGCGGGGCCGATCTCGTCGACCGCGGCGGACTCAAGGTACGCTCTTGCCGAGTTTGGCGATGGTGCTGGTCGGGGCGCGGTCAATCCTGTGGCGTAACAGTTCAGCCAAATGAAGTGACTCGATGTGTAATAAGGAAAGAGGAGAAGGGGGGAAAATGGGAAAGGCAAGCTGATGTGATTATGGCCTCCTCCCGCTTTGGAATTGCTCGCTTTCCATTTTCCCTCTTTTCCATTTTTCCTCTTCTTACATCTACTTCAGATGGCTGAGCAGATACCCTGTGGCAAATCTCGACATGGCACCGTAGGCCTCTGCCACGGCGCAAATCGAAGAGACGGCAAAGGCCCCTACCCAGGTGGACGGCAAGAAGACGACTGCGGGCCTGTCAATCCTTGCGTTGTCGGTTGGGGGCGACGCGGCGTTTGGCCAGCGCGGCCACGAAAGCACGGACAAGATGCCCGTCCCACCCACAAACTGAGGGGCGACACACCCGTACGTTGCCCGCCTACCGAGAGAGCCTGCCGGCGAGGTCCCTCACGGCGTCTGGGGTAACCGTCTGCCCTTTGGCTTGGCGTTTGCGGATCGGGCCATCCAGAACAGCACGGGCGAGGCGACGAAGATCGAGCTGTAGGTCCCCACCACCACGCCGACGACGAGGGCGAAGGCAAACACGTGGATCGCCTGGCCGCCGCCGATGTAGAGCACCACGACCACGAGCAAGGTGGTCAGCGAGGTGAGCAAGGTGCGGCTGAGCGTCTGGTTGATGCTGGAGTTGATCATCTCCGCCGTCAGTCGGGGCGCCTTGCCGCGGACTTCGCGGATCCGGTCGAAGACGACGATCGTGTCGTTGAGCGAGTAGCCGATGATCGTCAGGAACGCGGCCAGCACGGCCAGGCCGATCTTGAACTCGTCGATGAGCAGCCAGCCCATCACCGGGGCCAAGTAAGCGGTCAGGGCGATCACGCCCAGCGTGATCAGTACGTCGTGCACCAGGGCGACCACCGCCGCCAGCCCGAACATCACCCGCTGGAAGCGAATCCAGATGTAGCCGACGATGAACATCAGGCTGGCCAGCAGGGCGGCAACGGCGTCGACCCGGGTGCCACGGGCCACCTGGCCGCCAATGGTGTTAGACGAGGGGAACACCGGCTCGGATTCGACCTGCTGCTTGACGGCATCCAGCAGCGCTTTGCCCTGATCCGGCGGTAGGTGGACTTCGACGTGCCAATCGTTGCGCACGTCTTCGTTATCGACCGTGACGTAGTCGTCGACGAACAGCTCAAAACGGACGGCACCGTCGGGCAGCGTGCCCGCTTCCTGCAACTTACGGATCTCTCCTCGGAACTGCTCGGTCAGCGTTTCGTAGCGGACCTTGTGCTTAAAGCGCAGTTCCGCCTGAGTCGGTTTCTCGGCGGGCTTCTCGGTGGACGTAGTCTCCGCCGACGGCTCTTCGGCCTTGGCATCCGTAGATGGTGGCTTTTCCTGGGGCGCCTCGCTTACGGGTTCGGACGGCTCCGCCCGGAGCAGCAGGACGCTCGACAGGTCCGCGCCGGCCACAAGCGGCGCGTCCGGTGGCTGGTTGCGGGTTTCGGTCTCGGGTGCCGGTGCGGCCGTTTCTTCGTCGGGTTCGGGCGCGTCGCCCTCGGACTCCAATTTGACCGTCATGGAGTGACGTGCCAGATCTGGGCCGAAGGCGTTTTGCAGTCGCCTTTTCACCTCGGCGAGAACGTCCTCCGCTTGGGCGTCCCGGCTCATGTCACGAGGCCCGGAGGTGTTGATGATGAACTCCTTGCCCGACACGTCTTGGCCCAAGGCTCGCACGTCCATGACCGACAAATCCTCGAGCCCTTCGCCTTGTTCGCCCAATTTGTCGCGGATCTGGGCGATGTCCTGGTGTTCGTTGAAGACGGCGTGGATCGAGACGCCGCCGGTGAAGTCGATGTCCAACAGGCCCGCTCCTCGCAAACAGACGGCAGCCAGCCCGACCACGATCACCACGCCGGACGCCGCGGCGGCCAAACGGCGCATGCCGAGGAAATCGATCTCGGTCTTTCGCAGTATCCGGAGCATCCCTAGCTGCGTGATCCACTTCTGTTTCTCCGCCACGTCGAAGACCACGCGGGAGCAGTAGATCGCCGTGAACATACTGAGCACCACGCCCAGCCACAGGGTGACGGCGAAGCCTTTGATCTGGTCGGTGCCGATCACGTAGAGGACGGTGGCGGTGATCAGGGTGGTCAGATTGGCGTCGACGATGGCGGAGGTGGCGCGGCCGAACCCGTTGCGGATCGCCATCCGCAGCGCCGCCTTCTTGGCCAACTCCTCACGGATTCGTTCGAAGATGAGCACGTTGGCGTCGACGGCCATGCCGACGGTCAGCACCAGGCCGGCCAGGCCCGGCAGGGTGAACGCCGCCCCGACCGAGATCATGATCGCCAGGACCATCATCAGGGTCATCACCAGCGCCCCGCAGGCGACGATGCCGGCGAAGCGGTAGTAGATCACCATGAACAAGAGTACCAGGGCAATCGACACGCCGATGGCGATCTTGCCGCGGTCGATGGTGTCCTGGCCCAGTCCGGGCCCCATTCGGGTCTCGCTGACCGGGTGTTCCGAAAGCGCGGTGGGAAGACTCCCGGCGTTGAGGATGTCAACCAGGTCTTCCACCTCCTTGCTCGTGAAATCACCGGTAATTTCACCCCGTTGGAAGATCGTGCTTCGGATGGCCGGCGCCGACTGGAGGTAGCGGTCGAGGATGATGCCCAGGTGATAGCTGAAATCCTGCTCTTTTTCCGGCAGGTTGTTTCCTGTGAGCGCGCCGAAAAGCTGTCCGCCCCGGTGATTGAACGTGAACAGCACGCAGGGGCGCCCCGACTGGTCGATGCTGGGCCGGGAGTCGACCAGGAAACCGCCGTTGACGTCGAAGATGTCCTTGACGACCAGGAACTCCGTCCACTCCGTGCCGTCGCGCCCGGTGGTGGTCCGATACACGGTCTCGGCACTCTCCGCAAGTCGCAGCAGGTCTTCTTCCTCCCCCTGGGCCACGCGCACCCACCACGCCAGCAGGTTGCCTTGCGCGTCGCGCAGCTCTTGGCCTCCCTGTTCCAGTATTTGCTTGATGTACTCCCCATGCTTGCGGCGGTTGGCCAGGATGCGGAACTCGAGCGTGCCGGCGCTGGATATCTTCTTCTTGATCCGCTCCAACTCTTCAAGCTCCCGGGGACCGTTTTCCCCCTCCTTGGCCTCCTCCCCTTCCTTCTGCTGCACGGCGGCTTGAGACAACGGGATGATCACCTCGATCTGCCGTTCGCCGCGGGCGCGGATCGTCAGCTCGCGGATGTTGCTCGGGTCGGCGCGGAGCCGGATCGCCTGGATCAGCTTGTCCATGTCGACCTTGCCCCGCTGGGGCGCGGCCTCCTGCTCGTCCGCTTCGCCTTCGCCCGGTGCACCCTCTTCGACCCCCTCTTGTCCCGATTCCCCGCCGGCAGGCTCGTCCTCCAACTCGTAGACCAGGATCACGCCGCCGCTCAGGTCGATCCCCAGCTTGGGCGGCCACCCAAGGATCGTGATCACCATGCCGGCGAAAAGCGCGAAGAAGACCACGGCGATTCTGCCCGAGTAGTCGGGCATCCGCCATTTGCGCGAGAGATAGGCGCCCAGCCAGATCGGCACGGCGATCAGGGCTACGGTAATCCAGAGCTTTGAAAGCCCCACGATCGTGTCGAGATAGCTCTCGAACACCTTGCCGAATTCCGGCGGCAAGAAGGAAAAGACCCAGCGGATCAGCGTCACCGCCGCGACCGCCGCCACCGCGAAGACCACCAGCCCGATCGGCCATCCCCAGAGCGGTTGCCGCCAGTTCTTGGCGACCCCCAACCACCAATAGAACGGGCCAATGACTACCACGGCCAGGACGATCAACATCGACAGGTTGAAGGCGGTTCTGGCCCACCAGGACTCGATCCTGACCACCTCTTCGGCATCCGCTTGTTCCGCCTCCGACTCGGGCGCGGCTTCCTCCGTTTGGCCGGCTTCGCCCCCCGATGCCGGCTTGCCTTCCCCTTCCCCCGAAACCGGCTTTTCGCCCTCTTCCGAGCCGGGCACCTCGGCCACTGGCTTTGCGGGGGCTGCCTTCGCGGCGGCTGACTCTACCGCGGCTGGCTCTGCCGGGGCCGACTCGGCGGCATCGGCAGGCTTCGCCGCGCCGGCGTCTTGCTGGGGGGCATCTGCCTCCTGGCTCGCCGCCGCCGCGGCATCCTCCGCGGCGATCAGGTGGGCCGGCCGGCCCACAGGCGCAATCGCCAAGCCAACGGCCAGGCAGACGAGGGCCGCCGCCGTCCAGCGTCGGTCGATCGTTCTTCGCCCTCTGCGCAGCCAACGGGCAAGGAGCAACGGGACCACGAGCATGGCCGGCGGCATGAGCGGATAGACGTACGAAGACATGATTCGAGTTTCCTGCGATTCACTTGGACGAGGAATCGTCGGACGATTCGTCGATCAGAACGCGGGCGATGGAACCGACGGTCACGCGGAGCTTGACGTTGGCCGCCTCGTCGACCTTGATCGTGACCTCGTCGGCCTCACGGTGCACATTGGTCACCACGCCGTAGATCCCTCCCGCGGTAATGACCCGGTCGCTTTTCTTCAGCACCGACAGCATCCCTTCCCGTTGCTTCTTCTCCTGCTGTTGGGGACGAATCAGGAGGAACCAGAACAGGAGTCCGATCGCCAACAGAGGCCAGAGCATTCCGAACAGACCGCCCGGTCCCTGCTCTTGGGCGGCGAACAGCGCCAGGCTTGACCAGATCGAGTTTGCCACGGTAGTCCCCTGGTTGGATGCGAGGAAATCGGCCGCCGGGGGCGCGAGGGTCTTGGTGAGCGACGCGGGGGCAACAGAAACGGCCCGACCGCCACTCTGCGCCGGGCCCCGCCGCGCCATCGTAGCCCGGTATCTTAAACCTTTGTCCCCTAAGGGACAAGGGGACCGGAAGAGGCGGGAAAAGGTGACAGCCACCAAATCTGCAGAAGATAGAGAAGGTGACGCCTAACAGGGTGCCTAGAGTGCCTAGATTTGGTGGCTGTCACCTTTTCCCGCCCAGTCTCCCATCTTCTCCGCCCAGAACTCCTCGAAGCGGTCCGCGACGATGGCTGCCCGGGCATCGGCCAACAGCCGTTGGTAGTAGGTGATGTTGTGGATCGACAGCAGAATCGGCCCGAGCATCTCCCCGGCCATGAACAGATGGCGAAGGTAGCCCCGGCTGCGGCGGCAGGCAGGACACGGGCAGCACTCCTCCAGGGGGGATTCGTCCCGCTCGTATTGGAGGTTCCGGAGTCGGAGCCCCCCTCGATCGGTGAACGCCATGGCATTGCGTCCGTTCCGGGTCGGCATCACGCAGTCGAACAGGTCTACGCCCCGGCGGATCGCCTCGAGCAAGTCCTCGGGCCGGCCGACGCCCATCAGGTATCGTGGCCGATCCCCGGGCAGGGCGGGCACGGCGGCGTCCAAGGCGCGGTACATCTCGTCGGGGGTCTCGCCCACGCTCAACCCGCCGATGGCGTATCCGGCGAAATCCATCTCGACCAATCGCTCGGCACATTTAGTCCGCAGGTCGGGGTCAAGCCCCCCCTGCACGATGGCAAAGAGGGCCTGATCCGCGCGCCGGGCCGCGTCCTGGCACCGCTTGGCCCAGTGGAGGGTCCGCTCGGTGGCGTCGGCGACCACTTCCCAATCGTTGGGAAGCGCGACCACGTGGTCGAGCGTCATGGCCACGTCGCTGGCGAGCCGCTCTTGGATCTCGACGGCTCGCTCCGGCGAGATCTCGACGAGCCGGCCGTCGATGTGCGAGCGGAAGACCGCGCTCTCGTCGCTCACCTTGGTCATCTTGGCCAGGCTGAAGAGTTGAAAGCCGCCGCTATCGGTCAGGATCGGCCCGTCCCAACCCATGAAGGCGTGCAGCCCGCCCAATGCCTCGACGACCTCTTCGCCCGGCCGCAACGTGAGGTGATACGTATTGGCCAGCACCATTTGGGTGCCCGTCGCGCGAAGCGCTTCGACCTCGAGCCCTTTGACGGTCGCTTGGGTCCCGACGGGCATGAACGCCGGAAGCTCGACCGGCCCATGAGGCGTCTGGAACGTGCTCCGCCGCGCGGCACAGCGGGCGTCGACGTGGTGTACTTGCAAGGAAAAAGCCGTCATGCGGGCCATTGTAGCCGGCCCGTTCGCCGGCTGACCAGGACAGGCAGGGCCAAAGGCGCCGAGTCCTGTCCGGCTATAATGACCATGCGACAGGACTTGTTCGCGGCTACTCCATCTGACGTGAGGCTGTCTCGAGCGGCACCCCATTTCACTCTCGTTCCCAGGCAGAGCCTGGCAACGAGAAGAAGACGCAACCGGCGTTTCGATTCTCCGAATGGCACCCCATGAAGGGAGCTTGCGTGCGATGAAGACGATCCCCGTCAAGACGTTCTATCTCCAGATGCACGCCCCGCCCGAGGCGACGGTCCCGCCGCCGAGGGAGGGGATCGAGGTCGCGCGGGTCGAGCGACCGGAGATCGCGTTCTACCGGGCTCTGTATGACGTCGTGGGACGGGATTGGAACTGGATCAACCGGAAGCTGATGTCGGACGACGAGCTGCGGGCGATCATCCACGACGACCGGGTCGAGTTCCACGTCCTCTACGTTCAGGGGACGCCCGCGGGGTTCTGCGAGATGGACCGCCGGGTGGACGGCGAGGTGGAGCTCGTCTATTTCGGCCTCGCACCGGACTTCATCGGCCAGGGGCTCGGCAAGTACTTCCTCAACCGGATGCTTCTTCACGCGTGGTCGTACGTTCCCAAGCGAGTGTGGCTGCACACCTGTGAGCTCGACCACGAGGCGGCGCTCCCGACGTACCGGAAGGCCGGCCTCGCCGTCTACCACGAACGGGTGATCGTGCAGAAGGTGCTCTGATCGCGATGGCGTCGGGAAACGGGACGCGGCAGGGCTGCACCGAGCAGGGTCCAGGGTTCAGGGTTCAGGATTTCGGTTTTCGAGTTGAAGCCCACGGACTGCGTTCCGTGGGACCCCTCCAGGAGTCGTTTGCGGAAAGGATGCCAGCACTGCTTGCGTGGTCGAGGGCCCCGGCGCGAAATCGGGGTTTGTGTTTCGGGGCGGACCGGATAGATTTTGCAGACTTTACAACCGCCCCGGCGGCGCTTGACTGACCGTGGGCTTGTCGTGTTGAACCTGCAACACGACGCGCGGCAAGAGGTTGCGACGTCGGGGGCGCAAGGCGGCCGCGGTTTCCGGCTGGTTGGCCTGGATTTTGCGGAGGCCGCCTCGCGTCACGTCGGGCCGCACGGAAGTGGCCAACAAGTGTAATCCATCCAACGGAGACATCGAGGAGCATGGAAGCTCGCATCTTGAAGGCCGCACTCGCGGCGGCCGTGCTGCTGGTCTCGATGGGGGCCAGCTACCGCACCCCGAACTTCATCGTCCAGACGCAAAGCCCCCAGCTCGCCGAGCAGTTCGCCAAGGCGGCCGAGCAGTACCGCCGCGACCTGGCGATCGCCTGGCTGGGCGAGCCGATGTCCGACTGGTCCCAGCCGTGCGTGATGACGGCCCAGGTCGGCCGGAATCTGGGGGCGGGCGGGGCCACGACGTTCGTGTTCGACCGGGGCGAGGTCTTTGGGTGGCGGATGACGATCCAGGGCTCGCACGAGCGGATCCTCGACTCGGTCCTGCCGCACGAGATCACCCACATGATCCTCGCCTGTCGGTTCCGCCAGCCGGTGCCCCGCTGGGCCGACGAGGGCGCGGCCACCAGCGTCGAGCACCCGAGCGAACGGGCGAAGCACTACCGGATGCTGGTCAAATTTCTCCAGTCAAATCGCGGCATCGCCTTCAACCGGATGTTCGCCATGGAGGAATACCCACGCGACATCATGCCGCTTTACGCCCAGGGATACACGCTCTGCGACTATCTGATCCAGAAGGGAGGGCGGCGCAAGTTCATCGAGTTCCTGGACGAAGCGCTCCGGACCGATCAGTGGTCGGCGGCGATCCAGCGCCATTACGGCGTAGAAAGCGTGGGCGGCCTGCAAGACACGTGGCTCGCCTGGGTCCGACAGGGATTCCCCCGGATTCAGGCGCCGACCATCACACCCGTCGAGACGCCGGGGCGGGAGCTGCTCGTCGCCGGCCGGAAGCTGCCGCGCCCGGAGCCGAACTTGATCTACCGGATCGGCAAGCCGGCGGGGTCGGGCTCGGGCAGACTGGCTTCCGCCCCGAGCAGCGATCGTCGTCCCTCGGATCGCAGGTCGCTTGTCGGCGGCGCGCCCGATTCCGGCGCGCTGGCCTCGTCACGGGTGGAAACGGCCGGCGGGGCCGCCCGGCCGGCGAAGGTGGTGCCGGCTTCCGGGTGGCATGCCGTGGGAGAGAACCCGGGACGTGCCTCGGCCGCCGTGGCGATGGGGCCGGGGACGGTTGCGGGGGAGGAGAAGGCGACGCAGTCGGTCACCACGCAGGTCGCCCACCCGCAGCCGGTCGGAATGCCGGGCCAGATCATCCTGGAGTGGAGCCGGCCGTAGGTCATCCACGGCTCATCCACAGGTGGGGGCGACATCGCCGGTGAGGAGGAAGTAGGCGAGGTGGAAGAAGACGGGGGCGGCGAAGCAGATCGAGTCGATGCGATCGAGCACGCCGCCGTGGCCCTCGACCAGGGTCCCGAAGTCCTTCACGCCACGATCCCGCTTGATGGCCGACATGGTCAGCCCGCCGGCGAAGCCCATCAACGCGATCACCGCCGACGCGCACGCGGCCTGCCACCAGTGGGGGAACGGGGTGGCAAAACGCAGGGCAGCGCCCAAGAGGGTCACGCTGGCCACGCCGCCGAGGAGACCTTCCCAGGTCCTGGTCTGGCTGATGGTGGGCACGATCAGGTGCCGGCTGGGGAGCCTCGACCAGGCGAATTGCAGGGCGTCGCTGAGCTGGGTCATGAGGACGAAGAAGAAGAGCAGCCGGACGGTGCCTCCGGCCGGCTTGCCCGCCGCGATGCGTGCGCCGATGCCCGAGCCGGACTCGTCGTCGGCCGCTTCTCGGGGCACGTCGGAAGGGTCCTCCTCGCGCGGCTCCTGAGACGCCACCGCAGTGTTCGCGGCCAGCGTTTCGCCCAGGCCGGTCGCAATCGCTTCGCCGGCCGCCGATTCGATCGCCTCCTCGTAGGGCTCCTGGTTGGCCCCCGGCGAGCTGCTGACACCGCCGGGATCGTAGAGGGGTATTTCGAGCGTCAAGAGGGCGGGCGCGAAGCTGAGGCAGTAGACGCAGATCAACAGCGCCGACTGGATCTTGGCCGTCCGTTCCAGGAACCGCTTGGCGTCGCCCGACATCGCAATCCGGGCCGGGATGAGCAGGAACGCGTACACCGGGATCAGCGTGCTGTAGAGGTCGTACCGCTCGAGCCAGACCAGGACGAACTGCGCCGGCGTCAGCAGGAAGAAGACCCAGAACAGGGCACGGTGATCGCCGGGCCGCGTGGGGGTCAGGGTGATGAACTCTCGCAGGGCCCAGAAGGAGATGAAGCCGAACAGGAGGATCGTCACCCCGTGACCCGCAAAGTACTGATCGGAGAGGAAAGCGGCGGCCAACCCGGCGAACAGGATCCACCACGCCCGAACCCGCACCCGAAACGTCTCCACCAGCGCCAAATCGACTCGGGCCTCGGAGGCACGGCGCTTGAGGATCCACACCACCACCGTGGCCGCGATCAGCAGCAACAGCGCGAAGCCGATCAGACCCAGCGTGAGTGTGTCCATGGTGAGTGGTGAGTGGTGAGTGGTCACGGCCGAGTACTGAGTACCCAGTACTCAGTACTCAGTACTCAGTACTCAGTGGCAGGCGGCAAGGGTAAGCACGGGGACGATCCCCCCACCGCTCGCCACTCTTGTTACATCTCTTTGAGCCGTCGGACCGCCTCGCGCGCCCGACAAAGGAAGTCCGTCTTCGCCTCGCCCGCCTCCAGCCACATCGGCGGTCCGAAGCTGATGCAGGTCAGCAGGGGGACGGGCAGGAATTCTCCGCGAGGGAGGATCCGGTTCATGTTATCGATGTGCACGGGGATCAGCTCCAAGTCGGGCCGCCTCTTGCACAAGTAGTATAATCCGCTCTTGAACTCGCCGATCTCCGGGCCGGGACTACGACCGCCCTCGGGGAACACGATCAGCGAGTCGCGGTTGCCAATCTCCCGGATCATCACGTCGACCGGGTTCTTGTGCACCTTGATGTCTGTACGATCGATCAGAAGCGCCCGAAATACCCGGGTGGCCAAGTACCGGCGGACCCCCCCGGCGTTCCAGTAGTCCTTGGCAGCCACCGGGCGCGTGATCGTCCGAATCGACGAGGGAAGCGACGACCAGACCACCAGGGCGTCCAAATGGCTGGTGTGGTTGGCGAAATAGATCCTCTGGCACGGGTCGGGCTGGCTGTCGATCCAGCGGATGCTCGCGCCGCTTAGGACCCTGGCAATCGCGGCCAGTATGGCTCCGGTGATCCTGGCTACCATGCTCAGTCACGCCCGACCGATAGGAAGGACTCCGCCGCCGGCCACTGGGCCAGACCCTCGCCCGATCCGATCGCCCCGCCCACCCGGACTATTCATACGCCGTTCGTCGTCACCGCGTTCATGCGGTCCATCCAAGGCAAATACGGACTGCTTGGACCCGATGAATCGGGTCACTACCAGCGTCTGTGAATCGCCGGCGGCGAGGTGCCTGGCCCCATTTCCGTGCTCTCCAAGCGGCGGGGGCCGACCCTTTATCCTAGTCTTCAATTCAGCCGGAGCATAGCCCCGTAGGGACGCTTGCGTGGCCAACGACCGACATTGCCGGGCCCGGCCGACGAGGACCGCGTGCGGCGAAATCGACCGGCACGGCTCGGCTGGCACCGCGAGCAACGGCGTTTCAGTCGGCGTAACCGCTACCGGCTTCCCGGTCGCGTCCGCCCCGCGTCCCTTCCCTATCCTGTGCTCCTCCTCGGCGACGTGCCCTGGCTCGCGCAAAGCGGGACAACACGGTCCGTTCCCCGTGAAGACCCCCTCACGCGACCCGTGCGCTTTCGCACCGCCAGCGAGACGTCTGAAGCGAGGAACCGGTTTTGATAGCGGCTCGAAATACGCCTGACAGAACCGGTTGTGGCGCAGGCGTCCCGCCCGCACCGTACGGCCGAGACGACCGCACCCCAGGGCTTTCGTGAGGGGGCTGCTAATACGCCCCGCGACGGCTGAGCACGCTCCACGGGGTCCTGGCCAGCAGTCCCAGGTCCGTCCAGAAGCCCTGGTTGCTCACGTACCAGAGGTCCATCCGCACCCATTGCTCGAAGCCGATCTCCGAACGCCCGCTCACTTGCCAGAGACACGTCAGACCCGGCTTGACGGTCAGGCGGCGACGCTGCCAGGGCTTGTATTGGGCCACCTCCGTTCTCAGCGGAGGCCGCGGGCCGACCAGCGACATATGGCCCAGAAGGACGTTCACCAGTTGGGGCATCTCGTCGATGCTCGTGGAACGCAGGAGGCGGCCGAGCCGGGTGACGCGGGGATCGCGACGGTTCTTGAAGATCGGCCCTTCCTGCTCGTTCTTCACCGCGTTCTGTCGTCGGATCGCGTCCGGGTGCATCGTGCGGAACTTGTACATCGTGAACGGGCGCCCCCCCAGCCCCAAACGCTCCTGGCAGAAGATCGGACGGCCCCGCGTGGTGAGCCAGAGGACCAGGTACGTGGTCAACACGATCGGGGAGAAGAGCAACAAGAGCGCCGCCGCCCCCAGCACGTCCAACGCCCGTTTGGCCGCCAGATACGACGGGGACCGGTTGCCTTCCGGGCGGACGATCTCTCGTCCGGCAGCCAGCCGGAGGTCGATTCGGGAGACGACCCGGTCCGGCGCCTTGCGGAGGCGGCGCGGGCTTGGCGGCGGTGATTGGAGAGGACAGGCGACGGCCGTCGCTTTCAGCGGCCCTGCCCCGGACGGCTCGGATACCGTCCCGGCCCGCCGATCCAACGGGCACCCAGGCAACTCGCAGCGTGGGTTGTCGGCGACGCGCAAGGCCGCCGGATCGTCGGTCAAGCCGGTCGACGAGACCGTCGCAGGCTCGGGATCGGAGGGCTCGGAAGAACCGGCAGCGACACTGCGAACGAAAGGCTTCTGGTCGGCGATCATCATCGTATCTCGCGTCGGGCCTTTGATTTCCACCTGGACGCTGAACACCAGGCACACCGGAATCCCCGTAACGCAAACCGCGCGCCGGCCGACGCCACCCCACCCTTCGTCCTGCCCGGGCGGCTGCAACCTCAATGGGCACCGCCACTTGCGCTCGTCGAGATACCCCCGGGCGGCCTGGGCGAATCGCCGTGCGTTGTGTTTCCCGAAGCGGACGTTCACCAATGTCGACACCGAGATGCCCTCGCACGCCCGGGTCGGAGGCGAACCAGCCGGGCGACGGTCCTGTCCGACGGCGACGGTCGGCTCACCGCGCCGTCATCATCGCTGCATTCCTCATTGTCCGACCGCGTCTCTGCCGCCAGCCCCCTGGCGTTCTTCTGGCATATACTTGCAGAGATTCCATGAAACGGGGGCGTTGCCCCGACCCCGCGAGCTGGTACGCCATCGAGGCCGGACCATGAATCCAATCGCGCCGTGTGAAACGACCACGTCCACCGAGCCGGCCATGCCCGGCGGACGACGCACGAAGCATCTCACGGTCGCCCTGGTGCTGAACATCCCGGGCGGGGGGAGCAACATCGGCAAGCACGTCCCCATTTCGTTGCTCTACCTGGGCACGGAGTTGAAACGCGCGGGGCATAGGGCCGTCGTCCTCGACCGCCGCAACTTCGCTCGAGAGACGGACTTCCTGAGCGCCCTCAAACAGGTCGGCGCCGACTTGATCGGCGTCCCGCTTTACGCCGACTGCTACGCCCTGACGTACGAGCTGATCAACAAGGTGCGACGCTTCGCGCCGTCGACGAAGATCGTGCTGGGAGGCCCGGAAGTCTCCGCCAACCTCGACGGCGTCGCGCAAACGTTCGAGGGAAAGGCCGACTACCTGCTCTCGGGCGAAGCGGACTACACGCTCGCCCGGCTTGCCGACGTCTTGGCGGCCGGCGACACGGAGGCCCTCGAGTCGGTCGACGGGCTCACCTACTGGATGGACGGCGAGATCCGCCACAACCGGCGGCCCGACCCCGTCCAGGACATCGACGACGTCCCCTTCCCCGACCGCGATCTGATCAGCCCGCACGACTGGAAACACCACTACTACCGCATCGGTCTGAAGCGCCCCAGCGACGTGATCCTCACCAGCCGCGGCTGTCCCTTCTCCTGCCGGTTCTGCTATCGCCTGGCTCCCGGGTACCGAGCGAGATCGCCCGAAAACGTGCTCGACGAGATGGCCTACATCTACGCCCGGGGCACGCGAGGGCTGAGCATCATCGACGATAACTTCCTCTCCAGCCGCAAGCGGTGCGTCGCCATTCTGGAGGGCATGCTCCGCCGGGGCTGGAAGTTCACGATCAAGTGCCGCGGCCGCGTCCACAGCGTCGACCCCGAGCTACTCGCCCTGATGAAAAGGACCGGCGTCCGCGCGGTCACCTACGGCCTCGAGTCGGGCTCGCAGAAAGTGCTCGACGCGATGGGGAAGAAGACGACCATCGAGCAGAACTACCGGGCGATCCGCATCACCCGGGAAGCCGGCTTGCTCTGCTACGTCGACCTCTTCCTCGGCTATCCCGGCGAGACCCGCGAGACGATCCGAGAGACCTCCGACTTCCTGGCGAAGGCCCGCCCCACGGGGATCAACATGGGCGTCCTCTTCCCGCTGCACGGCACCTACGTCTACGATCAGGCCAGGCAGGACGGCACGCTGATGGGCGACTGGGGCCTGCTCGAAG
>CAZDHR010000078.1:0-20204 GCA_964505295.1 uncultured Planctomycetaceae bacterium | reverse complement strand
CACCGTTTGTGACTAAGCCAACAACTCCTGCGGCTCACGCTCGTTCCCAAGCTCCCGCTTGGGAACGCACTTCCCGGAAGCTCCAGCTTCCGGCGCGGCGGCGCAGAGCTTCGCGGAACTCGGTTCCCAAGCTGGAGCTTGGGAACCAGTGAGAGGCCGCATTCCCGAACCATCATCTTTCATCCCCGAACTCTCATCCCTCAACCCTCATCCCTCAACCCTCATCTCTCAACCATCAACTCTCAACCATCAACTCTCAACCATCCCCCCCTGCAACTCGCCGACGACGTGCAGGATCCGCCGCACCGCCTCGTCGATCTCCGCTTCGGTGGTGGTCGCGCCCAGGCTGAACCGGAGCGAGCCGGCCAGGATGTCGTGCGGCAGTTGCATGGCGCGGAGCGTGGGCGAGAGGTCCGTCGAGCCGCTCGAGCAGGCCGAGCCGACCGAGCAGGCCACGCCGGACACGTCGAGGGCCACCAGCAGCACTTGGGCGTCGAGGCCGGGGAAGGCGACGCTCGACGTGTGCGGCAGGCGCGGGGCGCACGAGCCGTTGACGACCACCTCGGGAAGGCCGGCCTTGAGCCCGTTCTCGAAGCGATCGCGCAAGCCGGCAAGCCGCCGGGCGTGGGCTTCGTGGTCCGTCTGCCACAGCTCCAGGGCGGTTCGCATGCCGACGGCCAGCGCGACCGATTCCGTGCCGGGGCGGAGGCCGTCCTGCTGATGCCCGCCGAACAGGATCGGCTCGATCCGTGCGTCGTGGCGGAGGACCAGCGCGCCAATGCCGATCGGGCCTTGGAACTTGTGGGCGGAGATGGTCATCGCCGAGACGCCCAGCGCGCGGAAGTCGACCGGCAGCTTGCCGGCCACCTGGACGGCGTCGGTGTGAAGCGGCACGCCGGCCTCGCGGCAAATCGGAACCAGTTCGGAGACCGGCTGGAGCACGCCCGTCTCGTGGTTTCCCAGCATCACGCTCGCGAGCCGGGCCTGGGGGGTGATTAGCTCCGCCAGCCGCTCCACGCGAACGACGCCGTCGGAGTCGACGCCGAGCAAGTCGAGCCGCCATCCATGCTCCATCAAGTGCTCGGCCGGCTCGATCACGGTGGCGTGCTCGACGGCGGAGACGATCACCTGACCGGGCTCACCACCCGCTCCGGCACGAGCCATGCCGAGGACCGCCAACGTGTTCGCTTCCGTCCCGCCGCTGGTGAAGACGAGCCGATCGGGCGGCGAGGCGCAGAGGTCGGCCCCGAGGATTTCGGCGATGGCTTCCCGGGCGTCCTCCACGACCTGCCGCGCCCGCTGCCCGGGCCGATGTTGACTGGCCGGGTTGGCATAGCCCTCGGCGTAGCATCGGGCCATGGCCTCGGCCACCTCGGGCCGGGTCGGGGTCGTGGCGTTGTGGTCCAGGTAGATCGAGTCCATGGGCAACCTGCGTGGCGTGGTGAATTGTTGACCGGCCAGGGCGATTCGGCAAGTGTGAGGGCCGGCTGCCGTCGCTCCTTGCCGCCCCCCAGTGGAGCCGCTCTGAACCTTTGCGCCGGGCCCTTGTCGGATCCTATTGCGGGGGGTAGGATAGGCGGCTCGTTCCCTGTTTTGGAGTTGGTCATGCGCCACGTGCTTACGGCTTTGGTCCAGAACGTGCCGGGGGTGCTCTCGCACATCTCGGGGATGTTGGCCTCGCGGGGCTACAACATCGACAGCCTCGTCGTCGGGGAGACGGAAGACCCTCGCCTGTCGCGGATGACGTTCGTGGTCGTCGGCGACGACACCGTGCTGGAGCAGGTCCGCAAGCAGCTCGAGAAGATCGTCACGGTGGTGCGGGTCGAGGACGTCAGCGCCAGCGACCACGTGGAGCGGGACCTGATGCTGATCCGGGTTAAGTCCCTCCCCGGTCGGAGGAGCGAAATCCGTGAATTGGTGGAGATCTTCCGCGGCCGAATCGTCGATGTCTCGCCCGACAGGTTGATGATCGAGATCTCCGGCCAGGAGCGGAAGATCGAATCGTTCATCGAGCTGATGCGGCCGTTCGGGATCCTGGAGCTCGCGCGGACCGGCCGGATCGCCATGGTGCGTGGCGCGAGCACACAAGAAGGCGACGGCGCCGCCGAGGCAGCCGCCAATCCTGAGCCCTGACCCCCCTGGAGCATGCATCATGCCCGCTACGATCTACTACGACCAAGACGCCGACCTCTCGCTGCTCAAAGGCAAGACGCTGGCCATCCTGGGCTACGGGTCCCAGGGCCACGCCCATGCCCAGAATCTCCGTGATAGCGGCCTGAACGTGGTGGTGGCCGAGCTGCCCGGCACGCCCAACTACGAGCAGGCCGTCAAGGACGGTTTCCAACCCCTGTCGACCGAGGAGGCCACCAAGAAGGGGGATATAATCACCATCCTCCTTCCCGATGAGCTTCAGGCCGACGTGTTCCGCACCCAGATCCGCGACCATCTCTCGCCGGGAAACGTCCTGGTCTGCTCGCACGGGTTCAACGTCCACTTCGGCCAGTTCGAGGTGCCCAAGGGGGTGTCGACGGTGCTGGTCGCGCCCAAGGGACCGGGCCACCTGTTGCGGGCGGAATACGTTCGTGGGGCGGGCGTCCCCTGTCTGATCGCCCTGGGCGACGGGGCCGGCGACGAAATCCGAAAGCTGGGCCTCGCCTATGCCAAAGGGATCGGCGGCACCCGGGCGGGCGTGATCGAAACCACCTTCGCCGAGGAGACCGAGACCGACCTGTTCGGCGAGCAAGTCGTGTTGTGCGGGGGAGTCAGTGCCCTGGTCAAGGCCGCCTTCGAGGTCCTCGTCGAGGCCGGCTACCAGCCCGAGATGGCCTACTTCGAGTGTATGCACGAGCTGAAGCTGATCGTCGACCTGTTCTACCAGGGCGGGCTGAACTACATGCGTTATAGCGTGTCGAACACGGCCGAGTATGGCGACTACACGCGCGGCCCGAGGATCATCACCGACCAGACCAAAGCCGAGATGCGGCGGATTCTCGAAGAGGTTCAGAGCGGCCAGTTCGCCCGGGAGTGGATCCTGGAGAACAAGGCGAACGCCCCCTCGTTCAAGGCGGTCCGTCGCCGCGAGCGGGAGCACCCGCTCGAGGAGGTGGGCCTGAAGCTGCGACGCCTGATGTCGTGGATCGACGCCAAGGAGGTGTAGGACCTTCGGGGCGCAAGGCGCAGGCGGTGGACAGAGGAGAATGCGGCCCTGCACGGCCCGATTGCGACGTTGTCCCCGGCCCGCGGTAGCACCGGCGCGTCCGCTTCGGCAGTTTCCCCTCCGATTGGCGGGGCGGCGCGGCGCCCAAGGAGACCCGTCGAGCCCTCTCGAAGCGGCAGACTGCACTTGCCTGGAATCGGTCGCGTGGGAGAATAGGGGGAGAAGTGGTCTTACCCAGGCCGTCGGCCGGGGATCGGACCCGGCGCGGCGGCGGGCTTTTGCGGGGCGGTACGATGTCAACCGGTGAGGGGGAAATCCGGCCCCAATTCGACGAGCTCAAACCCGGCGACCGGATCCAGGTGGAACGCGCAGCCGCCGAAGAGGGAAAGGCGCGGCCCGAGACGATCTGCGGGACCGTCGTCCGCACCGAGCGTCGCCTGCACGGCCCGCCCTGCGTTGGCAGGCGAGACGACGAGGCGTTCCAACGCGTGATCCTCCTGGAGCTGCGCGACGGCGAGTTGACGGTCGTGACCGTGGACGAGTCCACGGTGCTTCGTCGCGCGTAGCAGGCGACGCGTCGTCGCCTTACGGCGCCGCGGCGACTCCGCTCGCCCGTGCGAAGCCGCCGCCGGCCGCGTTGAGCGTTGCGCCGGCAAACGCGTGTTGGGCTGCTACTGATCGTCTCTTCTCGCGCTTTCGCCGATGACCGAACCGGCTGATCCTGGTTGTTCGCGTGCCCTGTTCGAGGCCCATCCCCGCAGCTTCGGGAGCAACCGGTACGTTTACCCCGTATTGAGCCGTCGCTCGGGCGGGATCTCCATCGGGGTGAACCTGAGCCTCGACAAGCGGTGCAACTTCGATTGCATCTACTGCCAGGTCGACCGGACCGAGCGGGGAGAGAGCGGGCTGGTGGACGTGGACCGGCTGGCGGCCGAGCTCGACGCGATGGTCCGCCTGGTCACTTCGGGGCGGATCTACGAGACCGGCAAGTTCCGCCACGCGCCGCCCGAGCTCCGGCGACTCAACGACGTTGCGCTGAGCGGCGACGGCGAGCCGACGCTCTCCACCAACTTCGACGACGTGGCCGCCGCCTGTGCCGAGGTCCGGCGACGCCACGGCCTCGACGACGTGAAGCTGGTGCTGATCACCAACGCCGGCCTGCTCGACCGCGACCGAGTGCGGCGAGGGCTGGAGATCCTCGATGCCAACGGGGGCGAGATCTGGGCGAAGCTCGACGCGGGCACTGAGGAGTACTTCCGCCTCGTCGCCCGATCGGCGATCCCCTTCGGCCGGATTCTCGACAACCTCCGCGACGCCGCCCTGGCTCGGCCCATCGTGATCCAGTCGCTCTTCGGCCGGATTCGCGGCGAGCCGCCTCCGCCAGCCGAGCAGGAGGCGTACTGCGAGCGATTGCGCGAAATCGTCGAGCCCGGGGGCCGGCTCAAGCTCGTGCAACTCTACACGATCGCCCGGCCGCCTCACGAGAGCTGGGTCGCCCCGCTCGCGAACGACGAGCTGGACGCCATGGCGGAGCTGGTTCGACGGCGCACGGGATTGGCGGTGGCCACGTTCTACGGGTGACGCCCTTCGCCGGTTCTGCCGGTCTCACGGGCGTTCCGAAGTCCTCAGTCGCGGGGGCGCCTGCATACGCTATGCTTGGATGGGCGCGTTGCCGGCTGGGGGAATGCGTGTTCCTGGCTGGCGAAGCCGCAAGCGGCGTCCGGCCCTGATAGCTCGATCGATGCCCGCCATGCACACCGAGCAGTTCCAACTCCACGCCGAAATTGAAGAGCGGCACTGGTGGTTTGTCGCCCGGCGGAGGATCGTGCGGAGGTTGGTCGGCCCGGTGTTGCCGCCTTCGCGGGAGACGACGATCGTCGACGTCGGCTGCGGCACCGGGGCCAACGTCGCCGCCTTCGCGGACGAGTACCGGTGTGTGGGCATCGATACTTCGGACGAGGCGATCCGGTTCGCCCGAGACCGGTTCCCGGCCGTGCAATTCCTGGTTGGGCATGCCCCCGGTGATCTGGGTCCGATCGTGTCCGAGGCCCGGCTGTTCCTGCTGATGGACGTGCTGGAGCACGTGGAGGACGATTTCGCCATGCTCTCGGAGCTTCTGGGCGCTTTCCGGCCGGAGAGTCATGTGCTGATCACGGTCCCGGCCGACGCGTCGCTTTGGAGCGAGCACGACGAGAGTTTCGGGCACTATCGCCGCTACGAGCGGGAGCGGCTCGTGCGGCTTTGGGCCGATCTGCCGGTGAGCCCGTTGGTGGTCTCCTACTTCAACACGCGAATGTATCCGCTGGTACGCACGGTTCGGGCGTGGAACCGGTTTCGAGGCCGGGCGTGCGGCCGGGCGGGCACCGACTTCTGGATGCCGCCCGGGCCCCTCAATCGACTGCTCGAAGCCACCTTTGCCGGCGAGGCCCGCGTGTTGGAAGGCGTGCTCGAAGGACGCCGCGCGCAAGGGTATCGGAAGGGCGCAAGCCTGGTGGCGCTGTTGCGTCGAGAGCCGGGTCGGATCGACAAGCGCAACGGGTCGGCCGACAGCGCCCGACCAACGGAGCCTCCGCCCGTTCCGGAGAGCCGGCGACACTAACCCGAGCGCCAGCGAGGGACAAGCACGCGAAAACGCCGGTCCTCGCTTGCGCTTCGGGTTCGTGTGGACTACCGGCGTTGGTTGCGGTCTTTCCGGAACGGGCCATACACGACCGAGCGCGAAGTGTCTATAATTCTCCTCCGGCGCGCAAGAAAAAAAGTGAGGGCCCCTGCTCGCCGGCACAGAAGCCCTCGATTGGCTGTCCGAACCAACTGAACTGGTAAGTTCACTTCGTCCGAAGACCCACAGCCATTAGCATCCTATCGGGACGACGGCACGACCGACTTTAGATGAGTGTGAAAGTGCTTCCACGCGTGCTTACCTAACGCGCAAAGTCGACCCACTGGCCCGGAATCAACCGAAACTCTCGACACGCACACCATTCTCGACCGGATCGGCCAACATGACCCAACCTGCGAAGCTTGCTCTGGAAGACGGAACCGTGTTCACCGGCGTGGCCTTCGGGGCCCCCGGCGAGGTTGACGGGGAGGTCTGCTTCAACACCTCGATGACCGGGTACCAGGAGATCCTCACCGACCCCAGCTATCGCGGCCAGATCGTCACCATGACGTACCCCGAGATCGGCAACTACGGGGTCAACGCCGAGGACGTGGAGAGCCGAAGGCCGTTTCTGGCCGGGTTCGTCGTTCGCGAGCGGAGCCGTCGGGCGAGCAACTTCCGGGCCGACGGGGAGCTGGACGAGTATCTCCGCCAACACGGCATCGTGGGGATGGAGGGGATCGACACCCGGGCCCTCGTGCGCCGCTTGCGCATCCACGGGGCCATGAAGGGCGTGCTGTCGAGCGTCGCCCCGGATGACGCCAGCCTCGTGGCCAAGGCGAAGGCCAGCCCGGGACTGGTAGGCCGGGATCTCGTGCGTGAGGTGGTGCCCGACCGGCCGATCGAGTGGGACGAGCCGCTCAGTCCCTGGGCAAGGCTGAAGCCCATCGACAAGGGCGGCGAGCTGCCGGCGGATGCCCCCCATGTCGTGGCCCTCGACTATGGCCTCAAGTGGAACATCGCCCGGCACCTGTTCGACATGGGTTGCCGCGTGACCATACTTCCCGGCACGGCCACGGCCGCCGAGGTGCTGGCGCTAAAGCCCGACGGGGTGTTCCTCTCCAACGGCCCCGGCGATCCCGAGCCGATCGTGTATGCCCAGGAGGCGATCCGCGGGATCTTGGGCAAGAAGCCCGTCTTCGGGATTTGTCTGGGACACCAACTACTCTCGCTGGCGTGCGGGGCAAGAACTTTCAAGCTGAAATTCGGACACCGCGGGGCCAACCAGCCGGTGATGAACCGGGCGACGGGCCGGGTGGAGATCACCTGCCAGAACCACGGGTTCGCGGTCGAGGCCGACACGCTGCCGGACGACCTGGAGGTGACGCACGTCAACCTCAACGACCACACCGTCGAGGGCGTGCGGCACCGGAAAGTGCCCGCGTTCAGCGTTCAGTATCACCCGGAAGCCTCGGCCGGCCCGCACGACAGCAACTACCTGTTCGGCCAGTTTTGCGAGATGTTGGGGTGAGTGGTGAGTGGCCAGCCGCTTGCGGATTCGCCCGAACACCGAAGACCATCGCTCTACACCTTCGGCGCCAGCCCTTGCGCCACCTTATCGAGCCCCTCGCGGTCGAGCACTTGAACCTGATTGCCGTCCGGCTCGGCGATCAGGCCGCCCTCGACGAGGCGTCGAAGCGTTCGGGAGAAGGTCTCGCTGGTCAGGTTGAGGTGGCTGGCCAAGTGTCGCTTGAGCGTGGGAAGCTCGACGAGGCCGTCCGGGCCGGCTTGGGCGTCGAGCAAGTATCGGGCAAGCCGACCGGCCGCGTCGCGCAGCACCACGTCTTCCATGAGGCTCACCAGGTGGCGGACCCAGAACGTCAGCCCGGCCATCATCCCCAGGCAAAGGGCGTGGTCGTCCTCCAAAGCCTTGCGGAAGCGGTCCATTGGCAGCAGGGCACAAACGGTGGGGGCGACGGCCTCGGCGCTGGCCGGGACCTCAAACCCCCCGATCGCCGCCACCTCGGCGAACGTCTGGCCCGGGCCGACCATGTGGAGCACGTGCTCCTTCCCCTGCGGGCCCGTCTTGAACACCCGCACCAGCCCGTTGCCGACCACGTAGACGCCGGGACACTCTTGCCCTTCGCGGAAAATTAGCTGATCCTTGCGATACCTGACGAGCCGGGCGATGACGCCCAGCCGCTGGAAGCCGGCCGGCTCCACGGCGGAAAAGAGCCGGCAGCCGCCGAGGATTTCGGCCACGTTGAGCGACACGATCGGCCTTTCCTTGTGGGAGCAATCGCGGATTCTTTCGCAGGCAGTTGATCCAGATCAAAGCCCCGCGGCGCACCGAGGGGCATTATAGGAGCAGGATGGCGTGGGGACCACGGGCTTCGGAGCGGAAGCAAAATGCCCCTGGGGACCACCTGCGCACGGGCGTCGGCCACCAACCACGAACCACGAAGGAGAAAGTGTCATGTTCTGTAACCAGTGCGAGCAAACGGCCCGGGGCACCGGCTGCACAGGCAGCCGGGGAGTCTGCGGGAAAGACGAGGATGTCCAGTCGCTTCATGAGACGCTGCTTTACGGTCTGAGAGGTATGGCGTCCTACGCCCATCACGCGCGGCGGCTGGGGAAGACCGACGACGGTGTCAATGCCTTCGTCGAGGAGGCCCTGTTTGCCATGGTGACGAACGTGAATTTTGACCTCGACGTGCTCTTGGAGATGGTCCTGGAGTGCGGCCGCCAGAACCTCCGCGTGATGGAGCTGTTGGACGAAGGGCACGTCCAGCGGTACGGCAATCCTTCGCCGACCGCGGTCCAGGAGGGAACGTCTGCCGGGCCCGGCATCCTCATCACGGGCCACGACATGCTGGACCTGGAGCATCTGCTCAAGCAGTGCGAAGGGACGGACGTCAAGGTCTACACCCACGGCGAGATGCTCCCCGCCCACATGTACCCCAAGCTTCGCGAGCATCCCAACCTGGCGGGCCACTACGGGGGGGCATGGCAGAAGCAGAAGCAGGAGTTCGACCAGTTCACCGGCCCCGTCCTGGCCACCACGAACTGCATCCTGATCCCCAAGCCGAGCTACGCTGATCGGGTGTTCACGACCCGCTCGACGGCCGTGCCGGGCGGAGTGCGGATCACCGACGACGATTTCTCGGCGGTGGTAGCCAAGGCGAAACAGTGTTCGCCGCTTCCCGAGGCCCTGGGCAAGAAGTCGACCGTCGGGTTCCATCACAGCGTGATCCTCGGCATGGCCGAGACGATCGTCCAGGCGGTGAAAGAAGGCAAGATCAGCCGGTTCTTCCTGATCGGCGGGTGCGACGGGGCCGAGACGGGCCGCAACTACTTCAGCGACTACGCCCAGGCCACCCCGCCCGACTCGTTCATCCTTACGCTCGGCTGCGGCAAGTACCGCATCCGCGACTACGACTACGGCGAGCTGTTGGGCCTGCCGCGACTGTTGGACATGGGCCAGTGCAACGACGCCTACGGGGCGATCAAGGTCGCCGTGGGGCTGGCCGAGGCGTTCAACTGCTCGGTCAACGACCTGCCGCTCACGATGGTGATCTCCTGGTTCGAGCAGAAGGCGGTTGTCGTCCTCTTGACGCTCTTGTCTTTGGGCGTCCAGGGCATCACGATCGGCCCCAAGCCGCCCGCCTTCATCAGCGCCAACGTGTTCCAAATCCTCCAGGACAAATTCGACCTGCGACTGACCGGCGAGAGCGCCACGGACGACTTGGCGCTGGCCGTCGCCGGTTGAATGGGCTACACTGACGCCGGGCGGCCCGGGGCAGCCGCCCGGCTGAATTCAGAACGGGCAGCGGGAATGACCTATCGCAGGCTCATCGGCGACGCGCTCGCCTTGCGGTTCGTGGGCCGGCGTTGGCAGATGCCGTGCTTCGCGCTCTTCGGCGTGCTGGCGGGGATGGGGCTGTTTCTTGTGCCCCTTTCCCGGGCTCCGTCGTACCTGAGCGACGAGTCGGAAACCTGCATCAACTGCCACGTGATGACCACCCAGTTTGTCACCTGGCAGCACAGCAGCCACGCCGAGGCCGCCACCTGCAACGACTGCCACGTGCCGCACCACAACTTCGTGTCCAAGTACGCGTTCAAGGCGCAGGACGGGCTGTGGCACGCCACGGTGTTCACCATGCGCTGGGAGCCGCAGGCGATTCGGCTTTCGGATCGTGCCGTCCCCGTAGTCGAGGAGAACTGCCGCCGATGCCACGCCGAGGTGATCGACGGGGTGTCGATCGCCGAGCATGAGGCCGGCGATTTGCGTTGCTGGGACTGCCATCGCGAGGTCCCCCACGGCCGGGTGCGGAGCCTCTCGGCCGCGCCCGACGTGTTCCGACCGCAGCTCGGCCCGATCGGCTCGGCCGATTCCGAGCCGCGCATTCAGGGACGATCCGTCCCTTCAAAGCAAGGAGACCCGCCGTGAGTAACGACGCAGAACCCGCCCGGCAACCGACCGCGCCGAAGCCTCCCCCGGCCTGGCGAGGCTGGGCGCTGTTCGGGCTGACCCTCGGCGCCACGTTCTTGCTGGGACTCCTGGCCGCATCCGTCCTCGAACGCCGGCAGGAGGCCAAACCGCCGCCGCCGCTGCGCCCGATCGGCGAGCTGGAGATGGACAGCGGCCGCTGGGGCGAAAACTTCCCGCGCCAGCACGACGCATACCGCCGCATGCTCGACGACTCGACGCGAACCAAGTACGGCGGGGCCGACCCGCGCGATCTCCTGGCCGAGACCCCGGCCAACGTGATCCTGTTCGCCGGCTACGGCTTCGCCAAGGAGTATCGCCAGGCCCAGGGTCACGTCTACGCGGTCGAGGACGTCACCCGCACCCAGCGCGTCGGCCCCAAAACGCCGGCCACCTGCTGGACCTGCAAGAGCCCCGACGTGCCGCGATTGATGGGCGAGATGGGGATCGCCGAGTTCTACGCGAGCAATTTCCTCGACCTGAAGGACGAGGTCACCCACCCGATCGGCTGTTTCGACTGCCACGAGCCGAACTCGATGAAGCTCCGCATTACGCGCCCCGCGCTCCGCGAGGCGTTCGAGCGGATGGGCAGGGATATCGACGAGGTCTCACACCAGGAAATGCGGACCCTGGTCTGCGCCCAGTGCCACGTGGAATACTACTTCCAAGGCCCGGGCAAGTACCTCACGTTTCCCTGGGACGAGGGCCTGGGCGCGGAGCTGATGGAGTCCTACTACGAGGCGTCCGATTTCGCCGACTGGACCCACGCGATCAGCAAGGCCTCGATGGTCAAGATGCAGCACCCGGACTACGAGGTCTACACGACGGGCATCCACGCCTATCGCGACGTCTCGTGTGCCGATTGCCACATGCCCTACCGGACCGAAGGCGGCGTGAAGTTCACCGATCACCACGTCGAGAGCCCCCTTCTGAACGTGGCGGGCTCCTGCGCGGTCTGCCATCGCTGGGGCGAAGACGAGATCCGAAGCCGCGTCGAGGCGATTCAGGACAAGGTCCGCGAGGGGCGCGATCGGGCGGAAGCGGCCCTGGCCCGGGCCCACTTCGACGTCGCCGGCGCCATGCAGGCCGGGGCGACCGACGACGAGCTTCAAGGCATCCGCGGCCTGGTTCGCGGGGCCCAATTGCGATGGGACTACGTGGCCGCCCACAACGGTATGGGCTTTCACTCCCCGCAGGAGTGCATGCGCCTGTTGGGCGCGGCGGTCGACCTGGCCGGCCAGTGCCGCGTCGAGTGCGCGCGAATCCTGGCCAGGCACGACGTGACCACACCGGTCCGCTATCCCGATTTCAGCACCAAGGAAAAGGCCCAGGCCCTGATTGCCCGGTTCGCCGAAGGCTCGCCTCCCGATCTTCTCGGCAACGCTGCCGGGCGGTGATAGACGCGCACGGCGCCGCTTGTGTGCACAAGCTGCCACGTGCTGCGGATTTCGGCCGGGGCGGGGTTTTCGTCGTCGCAGACGACCCAGCGCACACGCCCCTCGTCGACCACCCGGCGGATCACCTCGGGCGTCGGCTCCGCGTAGAAGGCGTCTCGGAGCCGCCGCCGCGCAAACACCTCTTCGCCCGTGACGAACCCGTTGATGAACAGGTGGTCCTCGCGCCCTTCGTAGAACATCTGACACCCCGCGAGGTTCGAGCCGAGCGTGAAGTGCCGCTTGTACACCCACGCCACCTCGTCGGGCCGGCGCGCGTCGCGAACGAGATCGTGGACCCAGGGGTGGAGAACGACCTCTCCCCGGGGCACTTCGGTCCGCAAAAACCGCAACGCGCCAAGGCGATCGAGGTCGACGTGATGGTACTGCGTGGCCGGGAGGACCTGGGCGCCGGCCAGCAGCCAAAGCTGCCACCCGGCCAGCGCGAGCGGAATCCACCAGCGAGGCCGATGCCACCGGCGGATCGCTTCCAGCAGAATCGGCAGGCCGACCAGCAACAGGAGCAGGTAGCCGCAGCCGGCCAGACGATAGATGTTGGGCGTCTCGTACCAACGATCCTCGGCCGTGTGCCCCCACGTCACCACGCAAGGCACGGCGAAGCCGAACGCACAGATCGCCGCGATCGCGGCCCACGCCGTGGGCGATCCCCGCTCGCCGCGCACGCCGGCCACGCCGACGGCAGAAACCTCCGGCAGAAGGCCAATACGGCCAACGATCGAATCACCACCCCCAGCGCGGCGGCGTGGAACCAGAACCCGTCGACGTAGTCGACGCCCACGGCCCGATCTGCGGCCGCGACGAAGAGGTGGGGGAAGTAGTGGCTCGGAAACACGTAGCCGGAGATCCGAAGCGCCGCCGGCGGCACGCCCTCCATCAGGGCCGCGCAGGGCGACATGTTGGTCATCTTGTCGGAGAAGAATGCGCCATAGAGCCGCACGCCCGACGCGTCCCACTCGACCAGCGACGCCACGCGCACGACGTGCCCGACGGCCAGCACGGCGACGACCACGAGACCGGCCACACCCGCCGGGCCGAGTCTTCTGAAGAGGCGTCGGGCAGCTCGTTGCCCGTTCAACCGGCGCCGCCGCCCGCGCACTTCGTAAACCACGCAGAGCCCGGCCAGGCCGGCCATCAGAAGCACCAGCGGCCCGTGGAGCCCCTGAAGCCCCGCCATCGCCAGGAAGAAATAGAGGAAGCTCGTCGCCAACACGCCGAAGACGCACGCGAGGGCCCAACGCTCGAAGAAGTCGGCGGGGCGGAGACCGACCCCCTGCCGAATCGCGTGGCCCGGCAGCACCACGGCCACCAGGAACCAGCCCACGAAACGCACCAGGTCGCCCAGCGCGAAGTCGGGCACCACCTGCAACAGATCGGCCGAACCGGGCTGCATCGGAAGCCTGCGCCTCCCATCGGGTCGGGAGCCAACCATCCTCCGTGTGGTGCCGATTATCGCCGCGAGCCGCGTGGAGTCAACGTCAGTCGCGTCGGCGCAACCCGAGCCGCCACCTTTCGTTCGACGCCAAACGGGCTATACTCGCCCTAACGGCGCCTCGCGCCTGCGCCGGATCCTCTCGCACCATGCCACGAGGCACGCGTTCCATGCCTGACAACGATCGACTCCGGCGGCAGATCGAGTTTCTGATCGAGATCGACAAGCTCAAGGGCGTCTTCCGGCAGACGTATTTGATGGATGCGTCGCGTCGCGAGAACGATGCCGAGCATTCGTGGCATCTTGGGGTGATGGCCGTGCTGCTGGCGGAATACGCGGAGCGGGACCTCGATCTCGTGCGCGTGGTCAAGATGGTGCTCGTGCACGACCTGGTCGAGATCGACGCCGGCGACACGTTCGTCTACGACCGGGGTAAGAGCTCGGACTGGGCTGCCCGCGAGCGCGAGGCGGCCGAGCGGATCTTCGGAATGCTTCCGCCCGACCAGGCCGGCGAGCTTCGCCGCCTGTGGGACGAGTTCGAGGCCCGCGCGACGCCCGAAGCCCGCTTCGCCGCGGCGATCGACCGGCTCCAGCCGATCCTGCACAACTGCCAGACGCAGGGCCGCGTCTGGCGCGAGCACGGCATCACGTCGGATCAGGTGATCGCCCACAACCGGCACATGGCCGAAGGTGCGCCGCGCCTCTGGGAGTATGCCCACGAGTTGATCCGCGACGCGGTCAAGCGCGGCTACCTGGACGAGTGAGACCGGACGTCCCGTCGGCCGGTAGTCCGAGTCGCCGTCGAGGCGCGGGGGAAACGAGGGTTGCGAGCAAACCAGGGCGGCTAGGTGCTCCCGGCTGGGGCGAGAAACAGCTCCGGACGCTCCTTTCCGGTGATCCGTTCGTACCTCTCCCAGACTTCCTCCGTCCAGCTCGTCTGCTTCCGCATGTGCTTCACCCCGGAGCCGGGCTGGATCATCGACTGGATGAAGCGGACGATCATCTTGCGGATTGCCGTTCCCTCCTGAAACAGCTCGCCGAATTCGTCCTTGGAGAGATACTCGCGATCGTACGCGGCGCAGAGGTGTGTTTGCGTTTCGTTGAGACTCCCGATCGAATAGCCCAGGAACGTGACGAACTCCCCTTGGGTTCCGCGTCCGAAGCCTTCGGCGACATTGGCCATAACCGATTCGGACGAATCGTTGATTTGCACGACGAGCCGTCGGTCGCTTCGAAACGGCTCCTGTCGGGTCAGCTTGAAGATCCGTTTCGACCACGCCCGGGCCCGCTGCCAGAACCTCAGCTCCGTGAACGTTCGTGCCCCCGGCATGACGCGCTCCCCTTTTGTTCGCAGAAAGATGAAAGGTCCATGCGCTTCCAGGCTCAGTAGTTCCAAGTTTCGGGACTCGCTTTCATCGGGGATTTGTGCTGTGGCCGGTCCACCTATTCCGTTCCCACGGAAAACCCGATGAAAGCGGCAAAACGGAGCGATGGCATTGACAGCATTGCTTGCCCTGGTTGGCTGCGTTTTCAGCGGAAAAAGGCAAACTTGGAACTACTGAGGCTGATTTCGTACCGAGTACCGGGTACTGAGTACCGGGTACTGAGTACCGGGTACTGAGTACTGAGTATCAAGTATCGCGTATCAAGTACCTGATATCAAGTTCCGGGCACCGAGCGCTGGGTACTGAGTACCGGGTACTGAGTACTCAGTACTGGTCACACACACCGACAACCCTCCTGCCTCGCCGATTCGGCTGGTCGCGCCCTTTCTCGCGACGGACGTAGCGACTCGGCTTGTCGCACCGGTACTTTCTGATGGTAGGGCGAGCGCCGACCCGACGTCAACCTCCAAACTGACAATGGGGCGAACTTGGACGTCACGAACGGGGCCGGTTTGAGGTTGTCAGCTCCGTTCGTCTCGAAGTCTCACCAGCCTCAGCCCCAGGAACAAGAGCCCGAACAGGGCCGCGCTGGCGAGATGGCCGAGCCACCTGGGCAGACCGGCGGCGGCGGGAAGGTAGCCGACGCATAGGGCGAACGCCGCAACGACGAGGCTGTAGGGGATCTGTGTGCGCACGTGGGCCAGGTGGTCGCAGCTCGATCCGATGGAGCTCATGATCGTGGTGTCGGAGATCGGGGAGCAGTGGTCGCCGAAGATGGCCCCGTCGAGCACCGCGCCGATGCTGATCATCGTCACCAGCCCGTACGCGCCTCCGTCGAGCTCGAACGCCACGGGGATGGCCGTGGGAATCAGGATCGCCATGGTGCCGTAGCTGGTGCCCGTGGCGAACGACGTGAGTGCGGCGACCGTGAAGACGAGGCCCGGGAACAGAAGCGGCGGAATCGCGCCGGCGAGCACGTTGGCCAGGAACTCGCCGGTCGCCAGCCGGTCGCAGGTGCCCTTGAGCGACCAGGCCAGAATGAGCACCGTGACCGGCAGCAGGGCACCCCGGAGGCCCACCACGAGCGATTGGGCCAGGGCGGCGATCGGCACGCGCGCGACGGCCTTCGCCAAGACCAACGCCACCAGGAGTGAAATCGCCCCGGCGTAGGCAAGCAGGGGGATGCTGCTGACGGCCCCGAACACTTCCCGCCAGCCGGAAAGACGCAGGATGGCCGACGGGTCGGAGGCCAACAGCGCCCGTCCTTCCTCATCGAGCCAGAACAGGGCGAGGAAGACTCCCAGCAGCGTGAGCATGGGCACGATCGCCACGGCGGCGTGGACGCGCGCCGCCGGGTGCGGCTGGGCCGAGGCCATCGATTCGGAGGTCATCACGGTGGCGCCGTCGTCCAGGAGCTTGCCGTGTCGTCGGGCCCTCCGTTCCGCAGCGGCCATGGGCCCGAAGTCCTCGCCCGAGTACGAATTGAAAAACACGAAGGCGATCATCCCCAAGCAGTAGAAGCGGAAGCCCAGGGCGTCGAAGAAGAGCTCGTAGCCGCCCTTGTCGATAGCCAGGGATTGGGCGATCTTTTCGAGCAGGCCGACTTCGTAGCCGATCCAGGTGCTCACCAGGGCGATGCCGGCCACGGGGGCGGCGGTGGCGTCGACCAGGAAGGCCAGCTTCTCCCGGCTCACCCGCTGCCGATCGGTGACCGGCCGGAGCGTGGGCCCGACGATCATCGTGTTGGCGTAATCGTCGATGAAGATCACCAGGCCGGAGGCCATCGTGACCAGCTTGGTCGAGCGGGCCGATCGGGCGAAACGGACGAGCCAGTTGGCGACGCCCTGCAAGCCTCCGCCGACGAGCATCACGGAGATCATCGGCATGATCAGCACGACGAACGCGAGGATGAGCAAGTTGCTGACGTCGAACCGTTCCACGAGCGGCCCCCGGCTATCGACGTCGTAGAGGGTCTGGACGACGAACTTCCCCCCCTGCACGAGACCGCCAGCCAGCCCGCAGAACGGCCCGGGGCACTCGCCCGCGGCGCTGAGCAGCCCGCCCGCCAGCACGGCCGCAATCAGGCTCAGGAACAGCCGGTTGGTGACCAGCGCGAGGCTGACGGCCAGGAGCGGGGGAACAACGCCGTACCACGGCGGTGCCTCGGGCGGCAGCCGGCGGCCCGCCAGATAGGCGACCACGCAGACCGCCACTGCGACGGCCAGCGTTGCCACCGGGAGAATCCGCGACTTGCCTGATTCGACCACGCGTTCCCTTTGTGCTCTTCGCGGAGAAGCCGTTTGCCGGGCATGGCAGAAGTGCAACCGTCGCTTATAGTGGGTCGGCTGCGGAGCCGCAAGTCTTGGCGCGGCAGATTTCGGCGGAGTCGTCCCGCGCACAACCGGCACCATCGGCCCATTCAGGATTGCCGTGGCGATCGGACCGGGTGGAGGCCGGGTCCGTCACTCGACCCGAAGTGGCGTGCGTCCGCTATCGTGTTGGGCGTGACCTAGAGTTCCTATGAGTAGGTCCGTCGTCGGCGCGGTTTTCGCGCATTGCCACATTCTCGGTACCCGGCTTCTTCCTTGGAACGAGACGCCGGGGCAGTCGAGGGACCGTCAAGGAAACCAGCATGCCCCCGCGCCCAACGCAAGCCACGCCGACGAGTCCGGCGCTTCGCCGGCTGATGCGCGAGATCGACGAGATCTCGGCGCTACCCCGCGCCGCAGACCGCGTCTGCCAGGTCGCCGCCGACCCGAGCGTCGAGGCGGCCGACTTGAAGCGACTCCTGGAGAGCGACCCGGCCCTGAGCGCACGCGTGCTGCGGCACGCGAAATCGCCGGAATGCCCGGTGCGAGACCAGATCACCAACCTCCAGCAGGTGGTCTCCTATCTGGGCACCCGGCAAATTTGCGACGTGGCGATGACGGCCCCGGTCAGCGACGTGTTCCGCGGCGACGAGACCGTCTGGCCGTACCGGCGCTCGCAACTATGGGAGCATTCGGTCGCCGTCGGAGTCTGCGCGCGGATGATCGCCCGGCGCCGGCGCCTGCCCAACCCCGAGGACGTTTTCCTCGCGGGACTGTTGCACGACGTCGGGATCATCCTCGAGGATCAGTACCGGCACGACGCCTTCGCGGAAGTCCTCGGCTCGCTCCAGGAGGGCCACTCGCTTGCCGAACGCGAGCGAGACGTGCTGGGCTTCGACCACATGGCCCTGGGCGAGCGAGTCGGCTTGCGCTGGGAATTCCCCGACGCGGTGGTCGCCGCGATTCGATACCACCACATGTCGGTGCGCTATCGCGGCGACCATATCGACGCGGTGCGGTGCGTCGAGGCGGCCAATTTCATCTGTACGCTCCGAGGCGTCCCCTCCGTGGGAGTCAAGCTGGTGAAGTTCTCGCGACCCGCCTTCGCCGGCCTCTCGCTGGCCCAAGAGGACGTGGCCGGCCTGATCGAGGAGTTGGACGAGGAGCTTGCGGCTCACTCCCATCTGACGCATGCGTAGCGGCCCGTCCGTCCTTCCCTGACTCCCGCATTCGCGGCGTAAAAGGCACACGCCTGACAACGGGGCTGCCTGTCCCGCCCTGCCGCGCCCGTTGGAATTGGCCAAGCGTGCCTGCTATCATTGATTTCCAGGGCAAGACGCGCTTTCTGATGTTGCGCTAGCACGATATCCTTCGGGAAAATGACAGGCTCGTGCACACCAACCCGAAGCGCAAGCGAGGAAGAACTCACGTCGCAACTCATTTCCTCGCTTGCGCTTCGGGCTGGTGTGAACAACGTCGCTGGCACTGAAAGTGCAACATCAGAAGACACGCTTTCCACTCACGAATCGCTTGACGAAGGAGTAGGCGGATGCCGTTTGAAAAACACCCGGGTGTCGTGCGGTTGCGATTCGCTGTAGCAGCAGTCCTTGTCGCCGTCGCAAGCGGTGGTGTGGCTCTGGGGGCGGAGGCAAGAGCCCAGGAAGAGAATCGTTGGGAGCCGAAAATCCGTCAGTTCGAGGAGCAGGACAAGAAGGAAATGCCGCCGGCCGGCGGGATCCTCTTCGTGGGAAGCTCGAGCATCGTGGGCTGGAAGGTCGACGAGTGCTTCCCCGGATTGCCGGTGATCAACCGCGGCTTCGGCGGGTCGCAGATCGCCGACAGCGTACACTTCGCCGATCGGATCGTCCTGCCGTACCGGCCGAAGATCGTCGTCCTGTACGCCGGCGACAACGACGTGGCCGCGGGCAAGAGCCCCGAGCGAGCGCTTCGCGACTACCGGCAGTTCGTCGCGGAGGTTCACGCCGGGCTGCCCGAGACGCGCATCGTGTTCGTCGCCATCAAGCCGAGCATTCGCCGATGGAATCTGGTCGACAAGATGCGCGAGGCGAACCGGCTGATCCGGGCAGCCGCGGAGAAGGACAAGCGGCTCGTGTACGTCGACGTCGACGGGCCGATGATCGGCGACGACGGAAAGCCCCGCCCGGAACTGTTCAAGTCGGATGGGCTTCACCTCAACGCCCAAGGCTACAAGCTCTGGTCCGCCCTGGTGCTCCCACATTTGAAGCTCGACCGGTAACGGCGGCGAGCGCCGACTTTCGGCCTCCGCGCCGGTCGATCTCGGGGATCGCATTGCGTGCTGATTCCGGGTATGCTGGTATCCGTCCGCGGGACGAGCGCCGACACTTGTCGGCGCCGGTGGCACCGAGCCTTGGACCGCGCCGACGCCGTGTCAACCGATTCACAATCCGCGCCCTGGCGGGCGCCTGGCCGATTGGGAGTACCGCACCATGAGAACTTTTGTCACGACCGCGCTATTGAGCTTCTCGATGATCGCGTGGGGAGCATCGACGATCGCCCTGGCCGCCCCGCCGCCCGGCGAAGGCTGGGAGCCGCTCTTTGACGGCAAGGACCTGGCCGCCTGGAAGATCCCGGAAGGGGACAACGGCCACTGGAAGGTGGTCGATGGGGTGATCGATTACGACGCCCAGTCGGAAGCCAAGCGCGACAGGAACCTGTGGACCGAGGAGTCGTTCGGCGACTTCGTCCTGCACATCGACTGGCGATTCAAGCGGACGACCGGGCTGTACCCCATGCCCAACATCCTGCCCGACGGCTCCTACGAGACCGACGCCGACGGCAACGTGATCAAGGTCGAGCGGCCCAACGCCGACTCGGGCATCTTCCTGCGAGGCTTTCCCAAGGCGCAAATCAACCTCTGGTGCTGGCCCATAGGCTCCGGCGAGATGTGGGGGTATCGCAACGACAAGTCGATGCCCCCGGAAGTCCGGGCCGGCGCCGTGCCCAAGGTCTGCGCCGACAAGCCCGTGGGCGAGTGGAACACGTTTGTGATCACGATGAAGGGCGACCAGGTCACGATCGAGCTGAACGGCAAGACCGTGATCGACCGAGCCCGGCTCCCCGGCATCCCCGAAAGCGGCCCCATCGGGCTCCAGCACCACGGCGGTCTGAACAAGAAGACCGGCCAGTTCAGCCCGGCGTCGAGCTTGATCCAGTTCCGGAATATCTATATCAAGAAGCTCTGACCCGCGCGTCGGCCGGGCTCTCGCGGCAAGGGGCAGCCAAGAACAAGCTCATCGTTCCCACACTTGAGCGCATCATTCCCGCGCTTCGACGTGGGAACGATGAAAGCGAATCGGTAGCTCGATCCGAATGGCAAGGAGACCCTCGATGTTCCTCGCAT
>CAZDHR010000077.1:0-20224 GCA_964505295.1 uncultured Planctomycetaceae bacterium | reverse complement strand
GCTTTTTCGCGGGTTGCGACTGCTCCGCAGCCGCGGGCACGACGTCTTGGTCTTTCACGTCCTGGACGACGACGAGCTCGACTTCGATTTCAAGGGGCCGACTCGATTCGAGGGGTTGGAGTCCTCGCTCCATCTGAGCTGCAATCCCCGGGCGCTTCGCGAGGGGTACTTGGCCGCGCTTCAGGCGTACCTGGAAGAGGTGCGACGGGGCTGCGCCGGAAACAACAGCGACTACGCCCTGCTGAGGACCAACCAGCCGTTGGACGCCGCGTTGGCGTCGTACCTGAGCCACCGGCTGGCGGCGTACCGTTAGCGCGTGGGTGCAAGCACCCACCCTACCACTGATGTGACAGAGACAAGCGTCGGCCGATGCCTACCTTCGTTCATCCTTCGCTGCTCGTCTGGGGACTGCCGATCGTCGGCGTGCCGCTGTTGATCCATTTGATCAACATGCTGCGGCACCGCCGCGTGCCGTGGGCGGCGATGGAGTTCTTGCTGGCCAGCCAGAAGCGAAACCGCACGCGCGTGCTCTTGAAACAGCTTCTTCTTCTGGCCGTGCGCATGCTGGCCGTTGCCGGGGTCGTGCTGGTGCTGGCCGAGCCGCTTCTGGAGAGCCGGCTGGGCGGGCTCGTGGGGGGCGGGAAGACGCATCACATCGTGCTTTTGGACGACAGCTTCTCCATGTCGGATCGCTGGGCCGACACCGACGCGTTCCAGCAGGCCAAAGGGGTCGCCGAGCGGATCGGCACCGAAGCCGGGCGCCGCCCCGGGCGGCAGACGCTCACGCTGCTTCGGTTTTCGCAAGCGAGGAGTCTCCTGGCCGGCACGCAGCCCGACTTGCTCGAAGAGGTCGTGGAGGGCGACTTCGCCGACCGGCTTCGCGCAACGCTCGATTCGGTCGACGTATCCCACACAGCGGCCGGGCCCATTCCCGCCCTGGAGGCGATCATCCAGCTTCTGGGCGACTCGGACGGCGCCCGCAGCGTCGTCTACCTGATCTCCGACTTCCGCGCCCGGCAGTGGGACGACGTGGCCGACTTGCGGAGCCGTTTGGCGGAGCTGGCGTCGATGGGAGCCAGGCTCCACCTGATCAACTGCGTGGAGGCGGCGCGGGCGAACCTGGCCATCGCCGATTTGTCGCCCGGCGCGGGCACCCGGGCGGCGGGCGTGCCGTTGATGATGGAGGTCGCGGTGAAGAACTTCGCTCCCCGCGCCGTGAAGGACGTGCCCGTCCTCCTCCAGGTCGACGGCGACATGCACCCCGCGATCAAGATCGCTCGCATCCCGCCGGGCAAGGTGGTCACGGAGCGTTTTCCCGTCCAATTCCCCGGCGCGGGCCAGCACGTGATCACCGCGCGGCTGGAGACCGACGTGGTCGCAGCCGACAACGTCCGCTACAGCGTGGTCGATTTCCCCGAGGACGTCCCCGTGCTTCTGGTGGACGGCGATCCGCAAGCCCCGGACGCCCACTACCTGAGTGCGGCCTTGGCGCCGGGCGGGCCGGCCCCCTCCGGCATCCGTCCCAGGATGGAAGGGCCCCGGTACCTGAGTCTGCATCCGCTCGAGCCGTTCCAGGCCGTTTACCTGTTGAACGTCGACCAGCTCGACGACCTGGCCATCGAGGCCGTCGAGGCGTTTGTTCGCTCGGGCGGCGGCGTGGGCGTGTTCCTGGGCGATCGGTGCCGGAGCAAGTTCGTCAACGACGCGCTCTACCGCGACGGCGAAGGCTTCTTCCCCGTGCCCGTCCGCGGCGAGGCCGAGCTGCGCGTCGATCGCCTCCAAAACGCTCCGGACCTGGAGGTGGGCGATCATCCGATCTTCCGCGTCTTCGGCGGGAAGCGGAACAGCTTCGTCGCCACGGTGAGGGTCGAGCGATATTTCTCGGTGCCCGACGACTGGGAGCCCGAGCCCGACTCGAGGACCCGGGTCATCGCCCGGCTTCGCAACGGGGCGCCGTTGGCCGTGGAGCGGAATTTCGGCGACGGTCGCGTGGTGGCGTTTCTGACCACGGCCGCCCCGACGTGGAACAACTGGGCCCGCAACAATCCCAGCTTCGTCGTGGCGATGCTGGAGTTGCAGGCGTTCCTCGCGCGTCGGCCGAGTGACGACGCGTCGAGACGGGTGGGCACGCCGATCGAGCTCGAATTGGCTCCCTCCCAGTACGATGCGGAAGTGCGTTTCTCGCCGCCGGACGACGCGCTTGCGCCGGCCGCCGTCAAGGCGGCCCCTGCGCCCGACGGGTCGCTCCGCGTCTCGCTGCCCGGTGCCGACCGAAGCGGCGTGTGCGAAGCGGCCCTTTCGCGCAAAGACGGGTCGCGGGAGGTCCGCCGCTACGCGTTCAACGTCGAGGCGGAGGAAGGCGACCTGAAGAGGCTCGGCGGGGCGGAGTTGGCCGAGCGGCTCGCGGGCGTGGAGTACCGGTACCAGCAGGCCGCCGGGTTCGAGTACTCGGCCGAGGAGCTGGCCGGCTACAGCCTGGCTGAGCCCTTGTTGTATTTGCTCGTCCTGCTGCTCGTCGGCGAGCAGGTCCTGGCATGGTCGGCCGGCTATCACCCACCGTTGCGGCGGGCCGCGGCGAAAGGAGGCGCCCGCGCATGACCGGCTCCTTTCCACTACTGGCCGACGGCGCCACCCGAACCGTTTGGAGCTGGGGGCGGATCGAGTCCAACGCCGACCTGGTGGTGCCGCTTCTGGTCGTCGCGGCCCTGTGCGTTTTGGCCCGGTGGATGATCCGTCTCGACAGCCGGGAGTCGTGGCCCCTGGTCGGATGGCTGCTGACGGCGCTGCGGGTCGGCGCGATCCTCTGCCTGCTGGTGATCTACCTCCAGCCCGAGTGGCGCTCGGAGCGCGAGCTGGTGCGAAATAGCCGGGTGTTGCTGCTGGTCGACACGAGCTCGAGCATGGGCCTGACCGACGTCGAGTCGCCGTCGTCCCCAAGCGGCGCCAGCCGGCTGGAGCACGTTGTCCAAACGCTCGGCGAGACGGATTTCCTCGACCGGCTCCGGCGGACGCAGGACGTCGTGGTGCTCCGGTTTGACGAGAACTTAAAGCGGATCGTCTCGCTCAGCAAGCATGTCCCCGGGGCGCCGGCCCCCGATGACGCCGCGCGCGTCCCGGACGCGCCCGTACTCTCCCGTGCATCGGATGCGGGCGACGCGCCGTCCGACACTCGCGCTGTGCGCGGGTCTCCCGACCCCGCACCGGCTCTCGGCGAGGTCGGGAGACCTGCGCCGAGCGCCGACGGGAAGATCGACTGGTGGGAAGCCCTTGCGCCGACCGGGTCACAAACCCGCTTGGGCCAAGCCTTGCGGGAGCTGGTCCACGACGCGCGGGGCTCGCCCGTGGCAGGGATTGTCGTGCTCAGCGACGGGGGGCAGAACGCGGGCATATCCCCGGAGGTTGCCATCGAGGCGGCCAGGACGGCCAAGGTCCCCATCTTCACCGTGGGACTCGGATCGCAGCGGCGCGCGGTCAACGTCCGCGTCGCCAAGCTGGAGGTGCCGCCGCTGGCCCACCCGGGCGACCCGTACGTGGCCACCGGCCTTATCCAAGCGCAGGGGTTGGCCGGCGAATCGGCCACGGTCGAGCTGCTCATGCGCGAGGCGGACGAGGAGGGCCAGGCCGCGGAGCCCGGCTCGGGCGTGCCCGTGCGCCGCGAACAGGTCATCTTGGGCGCCGACGGCGAAGCCTTGGTGGTCAAGTTCGAGCTGACTCCCACGGAGACCGGCCGGCGGACGATCTGCCTTCGCGTCGAAGCCCCGGAAGCCGACTCGGACCCCAGCGACGACTATCAGGAAGAGGAGGTCGAGATCGTCGACCGGAAGATCCGCGTGCTCCTGTTCGCCGGGGGGCCCACGCGGGAATACCGCTTCCTGCGGACCCAGCTTCACCGCGACGTGTCGATCACGCTCGACGTTTTGCTCCAGACGGGCCAGCCCGGCATCTCCCAGGAGGCCGATCGGATCCTCGACGAATTCCCCGCCGACCGTGAGGAGATGTACGTCTACGACTGCGTCGTCGCCTTGGACCCCGATTGGCGAGTGCTCACCGAAGGGCAAGTCGACCTACTGGAGAGTTGGATAGCCGAGCAGGGGGGCGGACTGATCGTGGTCCCAGGCCCGATCCACGCGGGCGAGTCGATCAGCGGTTGGGTCCAGGACCCGAGCCTGGGGAAGGTCCGGGCCTTGTATCCGGTCGAGTTTCGAAGACAGCTCACGGCCTTCGAGGGGGCGGCGTACGCGTCGCGCGACCCCTGGCCGCTCGACTTCACGCGCGAAGGGCTCGAAGCCGAGTTCCTTTGGCTGGGCGACACGGCCACGGCGAGCCGGGAGGTCTGGGCGGAGTTTCGCGGCGTGTATAGCTGCTTCGCGGTCCGCGGCCCCAAGCCCGGGGCGGCCGTGCTGGCGCGATTCTCCGATCCCCGACTCGGGCAGAGCGATGCGGAGCGGGTCTATTTCGCGGAGCAGTTCTACGGGTCGGGGCGCGTCTTCTACGCGGGCAGCGGGGAAATGTGGCGGCTGCGGCGTCTCGACCCGGGCCACTTCGAGCGTTTTTACACCAGCACGATCCGCCACGTCTCGGGGGGCCGCGTGTTGCGGCAGTCGAGCCGCGGCACCCTGATGGTCGACCAGGATCGCTACGTCCTGGGGAGCACCGTCCAGATCCGCGCCCGGCTCACCGACCCGCAGCTCGAGCCCCTGGAGGCGGCGCGGGTGCCGCTCAACGTAATCCGGCCCGACGGGAACGTCCGGTCGATCGCGTTGCGGCCCGATCCGAGCCGGGCGGGGATGTTCGCCGGACAGCTCACCGTGCTCGGTGAGGGGACGTATCGATTGGAGCTACCGGTGCCGGAGAGCGACGACGAGCGTCTCACCCGACGCATCAAGGTGACCCTGCCGGACCTGGAGCGCCAGAGCCCTCAGCGAAACGACAAGCTGCTCAGCCGGATCGCCCAGGGAACCGGCGGGAAGTACTACCCGGAGTTGAAGGCGGCTATTAGTGCGAACGCCCGCAATCCGCTGATCGCCAACCTCAAGGACCGAACCAAGACGATCATCCAGACCGGGGTGCTCGAGCCGCCGTCGCTTCGTTGGGTCCTCTGCACCAAGAAACGCTGGCTCCCCGACCGGCTCCGGCAGCACGCGTGGCTCTCCCGGCTGGCCGACGAATCGTGGCTCGGCACGCTCCTGGACCAAACGCTGATCTGGTGGCTGATGATTATTCTCTGTAGTCTGCTCTGCTGCGAGTGGTTGATTCGAAGGTTGTCGAAGTTGGCTTGACGAGGCAAAGAGCGCGCCACCGACGGTGGGAAACGTGAGCATTGAATCCCTGAACACCGAACGCCCGACCCCGGCGCCAACGCTGGCCCTGGCCGTCCGATCCGCGCTCGCCGCGCTGCGCCGGCGGATCCGGCGGTACGTCTGGCTCGAAGGGCTCGCGACCGCGATCGCCTGGCTGGGGGTTGCGTTCTGGGGAAGCCTGGCGATCGACCGGCTCTTGGAGCCGCCGGTGCCCGTGCGCATCGCGGTCCTCGGCGTCGCCGGGTTGGGGCTGGCCTGGGTCTTCTTCCGGCTGATCCTCCGCCGGGCCTTTGCCCGGCTGACGGATCGCCACATGGCGATGCTCCTGGAGCGCCAGTTCCCGCAGTTCGACGAGAGCCTGCTCACGGCCGTCGAGCTGACCGACCGCTCGGAGGACCTCCGCCCGGACAGTCGCCGAATGCTGGCTCAAACTTGCCGTGAATCGGCCGCGTCGATCGGCGACGTGCGTCTCGGCCAGGTGTTCAACCCGGTCCCGTTGCGGCGAAGCGCGCTGGCCGCGTTGCTGCTCGGGGCGAGCGTGTGGGCCTTTGGCTGGCTGGCGCCGGAGGCGTTCGGCATCTGGACCGAGCGGAGCCTGCTGCTCGAAGACCGGCTCTGGCCCCGCAAGACGCGGCTATTCGTCGAGGGTTTCGAGGGCGGCGTGGCCAAGGTCGCCCGGGGCGATGATCTGGAGGTGATCGCCAAGGCCGACTTGAGCAAGCCCTGGGTGCCCAAAGTGGTCGAGGTTCGCTATCGGACCGAGGGCGGCGCCCGGCTCCGAGGCACGATGAGCCGCGAAGGCACGGTCGATCCGGCTAAGGACCGGTACCAGGAGTACGCCTACACGTTCCGCGGCGTTCTGACGCCGATCCGGTTCGACGTGGTCGGAGGCGACGACGTGGTCCGCGACCTGCGGATCGAAGTGGTCCCCAGCCCTTCGATCGTGGAGATGGGCCTGGAGTGCCAATACCCCGACTACATGGATCGCCCCCCGCGAACGCTGCCCGTCGCGGGCGTGATGCAGGTCCCGGTGGGGACGCGGATCACCGTCCGGGCGACGGCCAACAAGGACCTGGTCAAGGTCGAGATCGACGACGGGGAACGGATCGCGACGATCGCGAGGGGCGACGACGACCCGGCGGAGGTCGAAGCGTTCGACGCGGCCGTGACGTTGGCGGAGGAAGCGGAGCCGCGGGCCGGCGCCCCCTTCCGCACCTTCGCGTTGCGTCTTCCCCGGTTCACCGAGGACGAAGCACTGCTGCTGACGCTCTTCGATCACGACGGCATCAAGAGCCGCCAGCCCGTGCGGCTTGCGCTGGCCGCGCTTCCCGACACCCCGCCGCAGCTTTCGGTCGAGCTTCGCGGGATCGGCTCGGCCATCACTCGCCAGGCCCGGCTCCCGGCGATCGGTCGGATCAACGACGATTACGGGGTTTCTCGCGTGTGGTTCGACTACACGATCGACCAAGGAAAGCCGGTGGCGCAAGCGATCGAGTCGCCGTCGGGGAACGTTACCGACTTGCCGCTCGACCATGCCCTCGAGGTCGGCCACATGCAGCTTAGAGCCGGCCAGAGGCTCCTGGCGTGCGTCAAGGCGGCGGATCGGTGCGACCTGGCCGCAGCGCCGAACGTGGGCACGAGCCAGCGGTGGCTGCTGGACGTGGTCACGCCCGAGCAGTTGCACACGATGCTCCAGGCCCGGGAGCTGATGCTCCGGCAGCGATTCGAGCGGATCATCCAGGAAGTGACCGAGACGGGCGACTCGCTCCGCCGCATGCAGTTCGGCGCTTCTGCTCCCGACGACACCGACGACGAAGCAAGCGAGGAGCAGGAAGCTCTGTCTCCGCAGCGGGTCCTCGCCCGGCGCACGCTGCGGGTCCAGCGGGCGACGCAGAACGGCCGGAAGAACGCCCACGAAACGCTGGGCGTCGCGGAGGCGTTCTTGGGCATTCGGGACGAGCTGATCAACAACCGCATCGACACGGCGGAGCTCTGCGCCCGGCTTCAGCGGGGGATTGCCGAGCCGCTGGAGCGGATCGGCGACGCGATGTTCCCCGAGCTGGAGCGCCGCCTCGACCGGCTCGAAGCGACGCTGGCCGACGACCGGGCCGGCGCGCGAGACCGAGACTTGGCCGTCGCCCAGGTCGACGCCGTCCTGGACGCCATGCAGGCGGTGCTCGATCGCATGCTCGAGCTGGAGGATTTCAACAAGGCCGTCGAGTTGCTCCGAGAGATCATCCACGCGCAGGAGCGCCTGGGCGACAGGACCCGCACGCGGCACAAGGAACGGCTCCGCGAGCTGTTGGAGGACTGACCATGCTTCGCACACGCGCACCCGCCTGTTGCCTCGCGATGCTGCTCGTGCTCCTCGCGCGCGGCGGCGTCGGGGCCGAAGCGGAGAAGCCGCGCCCGGCCGACAAGCTCGGCATCGAGCAGCAAGGGATCGCCGACAGTTTTCGGCACCTCCAAGATTTGCTGCTCCGCATGGCCGAGCTCAGCGAGCTGGCCGATCCGCGCCGGGCGGCCCTTCTGAAGAAGGCTGTCCGGGAGAGCGAAGAGCGGTTGATCGGCGTGCAGTTCGAGTCGCTCGTCGAGCTGCTCGAAAAGGACCGGCTCTCCCGGGCGATCGAGAACCAGGACAACCTCCGGGAAGACCTCGAGGCCCTGTTGGAGCTGCTCCTGAGCGAGAATCGTTCCATGCGGGTCGAATCCGAGAAGGCACGCATCCGGAAATACCTGAAACGCCTCAATCAGATCATCAAGCAGCAGAAGGACGTCCAAGGGCGAACGGCCGGAACCGGGCGCCCGGGACCGCTGGCCGACCAGCAACAGAAGCTGGCCGACAAGACGGGCGACCTGGCCCAAGACATCCAACAGAACGAAGAACCTGCCGCCGGGCCACCCCAGGACGCGGCTCGCGGCTCGGCAGAGGACGAACACCCCAAGCCCGACGAGAAGGAGAGCGGGAAGGGCCAGGAAGACGCGAACGACGGCAAGAAACCCGGACAGCCCGAGGGACAGGATAAGGAACGGGCCGAAGGCCAGAGCCAGGCCGAAGGGCAGAGTCAGCAGGGAGCCGAGGATAGCGGCAAAGCCGAGGATTCGCCGAGCGAGCGAGCCCAGGGGGGGCAGCCGCAGGACTCGCAAGGAGGTCAAGGACAGGGCCAACGGCCAAGCCACGAGCAAGAGCAGAATCCGGCCCGACGGCGCATCCAGGCTGCCGAGAGCCGGATGCGCGAGGCCGAAGAGAAGCTCAAAGAGGCCGAGCGGGAGGGGGCGGTCGAGAAGCAGGAGGAGGCCATCCGGGAGCTGGAGCAGGCCAAGGCCGACTTGGAGCGGATCCTCCGCCAGCTCCGCGAGGAGGAGATGGAGCGGATGCTGACGCTGCTGGAAGCCCGCTTCCAGAAGATGCTTCAGATGCAGCGGGCGGTCTATGAGGGGACACAGCGGTTGGACAAGGTCCCCGAGCCCGAGCGTACGCACAACCACGAGATCGAGGCGAGCCGGCTCGGGCGCAAGGAGGCGGAGATCGTCGTGGAAGCCGACAAGGCGTTGACCCTGCTGCGCGACGACGGTACGGCCGTGGCGCTTCCCGAGGCGCTCGAACAGGTCCGGGAGGACATGGGGCAAGTCGTCCGGCGCCTGGACTGGGCGGAGGTCGGCCCGCTCACGCAGTCGATCGAGGAGGAGATCATCGCCGCTTTGGAGGAGATGATCGAGGCCGTCGGGCGGGCGAAGCAGGAAGCCGATGAGCGAAAATCGCGACCCATGCCGCCGGGGGCGCCGCAGGATCAGCCATTGGTGGATTCGTTGGCCGAGATTAAGATGATTCGAGCGATGCAGATGCGCGTGAACCGGCGGACCGAGCGATACGCGAAGCTGGTCGAAGGCGAGCAGGCCGAGAGCCCGGACCTGCTCGAAGCCCTGGACCGCCTGGCCGAGCGACAAGCGCGGATTCACCAGATCACGCGAGATTTGGAGATGGGGAAAAACCGATGAGCGAGCGGCCGCGGAGACGGATGAGGGATGAGAGATCAGAGATAAGGGCCGGGCGCGAATCGCGCCGTTATCCCTTATCTCTCATCCCTTATCCCTCATCGCTTCTCCTTCACCTCTCACCTATCGTGGCCATCCTTCTGGGCATGGGATTGGCCGCTGCTTGTGCGCAAACGCTCGGCGAGAAGTCGGAGACCGCTCCCTGGCGGCCGTGCGACCCGGCGGAAGCCCGCGCGCGGGTCTTGGCTTGGCTGGACGAGCGGGGCGTCGACGAGGCGACCCGAGCCAAGGCCGCCGAGCACTGGCCCGCCGATTCGGCCCCGTCGGAGGGCACGGAGCTTCTGGCTCGGCTGGTGCGGACCTTTGCCCTGGTCGACGAGGACGCCCGAGGGCTGGTCGACCTCTGCGCGAAGCCGGCGGCCGACGGCGCGCCTCCGAGCCAAGCGTGGCTGGCCGACCCGAAGACGCCGCCGCTGGTAGCCAACAACCTTCGTCTGTGGTACGGCCGGTGGCTTGCCCAGGGGGCCATGTTCGACGAGTCGCGAGAGCAGCTTGCGGGCCTCGAGCCGGAAGACGTGGTCGACCCGGCCACGTTGTTGTTCTATCAGGCCGTGGTCTACCATCGTCTGTTGGATCAGGAGGCCGGCATGAAGGCGTTGGAGCGACTGCTGGCCGGCGTCGACCAGAGCCCGCGACGTTACGTCGCCGTGGCCCGGCTGATGCAGGCCGATCTGAAGGGCCTCAAGCCGGACTCGTTGGACCACATCGCCCGGCGCATGGACGACGTGCGGCGCCGGCTCGACCTGGGACGCTCCGGGCCGAAGGTCCGCAAGATCGAGGACGGCGTGATCGAGTCGCTCGACAAGCTGATCGAGAAGCTCGAAGCGCAGCGACAGCAGGCCAGCGCCGCCAGCAGCGGCAATTTTCAGCCCGCAAGCCCCGCCGAGGAGAGCCGCACCATGGGAGGCAAGGGGCGCGGGGAAGTGACCAAGCGGAAGATCGGCACGGAAAGCGGCTGGGGCGACCTGCCGCCGAAACGGCGCGAGGAGGCCTTGCAGCAGATCGGGCGTGAGTTCCCCTCGCACTATCGCGACGTGATCGAACAGTATTTTCGCAAGCTTGCCAACGAGGGCAGCCCGTAGACAAAGGAACTGGTAGAAGCGCATGTGGAGTCTCTTGCTGATAGGCGTGCTGGGCGTCGCCCCGCCGGAGTTCGAGGTCCATGTTCTCGGGGGCGATCCCCGGGTCGGCCCGATCACGGAATGGGGCGCGGATCGGATGACGGTGCGGACGGCGCACGGCCCGGTATCGTTGGACACCCGGGAAATCACCGGCATCTCCCGCCGCGGCGCCGGCCCGTCGAACGTGCCGCCGAGCGTTTGGGCCGAGCTCGTCGACGGCTCGCGGCTTGCCGGCGCCGAGTACGCGGTGCGCGAAGGGCGGGCCGGGATCACGCGGCCCGACGGCGAGGTGACCGAAGTCTCGGCCCGCGACGTCGCCGCGGTCCGGCTCCAGCGGCCCACCGAGGCAATCGCCGCCGAGTGGTCGCGGATCCTCGAGTCGGATCTCGATGCGGACCTGCTCGTCGTGCGCAAGGGCGACTCGATCGACTATCACCGGGGCACGTTGGGCGACGTCTCCGACAAGGTGGTCGAATTCGATCTCGACGGCGACCTGTTGGCGGTCAAGCGGTCGAGAGTCTTCGGGCTGGTCTACTACCGGTCGGCAGGCCGCCGTCTGCCCGATCCCGCCTGCTGGCTGACCGAAGCCGACGGCTCCCGTTGGGCAGTCCGGTCCGTTCGGCTCGAGGGCGAGGACTTCCGTTGGACCACGCCGCTGGGCTTGGAGGTCTCGCGCTCAGCCGCGGACATCGTGCGCATCGATTTTTCCCTGGGAAAGATCGTGTATCTCACCGACCTGGAGCCGGAGTCGCTCGTGTGGACGCCCTATTTCGGCTCGACGAGAAAGCTGCCGGCGCTGGCCCGGTTCTTCGGGCCGCGCGAGGATCGCGGGCTCGACCCGGGGCCGCTCGCGCTGGACGCAAAGCAGTATGAGAAGGGCCTGGCGCTGCGCAGCCGGACCAGCCTGGTGTACCGCCTGCCCGGCCGGTTTCGCCGATTCAAGGCCGTGGTGGGCATCGACGATCGCGTGCGTCCGCAGGGGAACGTGCGCCTGGTCCTCCGCGGCGACGATCGCGTCCTGTTGGAGACGACCGTGGCGGGCACCGACCCGCCCTTGCCGGTGGATCTCGATCTGTCGGGCGTCCGGCGGCTCACCATCCTCGTCGATTACGGGGCCGACCTCGACGTGGCCGATCACCTCGACCTCTGCGACGCGAGGCTCGTCAAATGACCCGATCGCTCGCGCTCACCGCCGCGATCCTCTGTTGCGCCGCCGACGAAACGTGGTGCCGCGAACCCGTTTCGTCGCATGTTGGCGGGGTGTCCGCGGGTGAGGGTGCAGAAAGCGGGCCTGACACGCCTTTGCAGGCCGTGCTCGACGCCGAGGCGGAGCGGATCGCCGTGATCCAGAGGGCCAAGGACCCGGCGGTGGCCATCTTCTCCGCGAGCGGGGCCGGGGGCGGGTCGGGCGTGGTCATCTCGCCCGGCGGATACGCCCTGACCAACTTCCACGTGGTCAAGCCCTGCGGCCACGCGATGAAGTGCGGCATGCCCGACGGAAAGCTCTACGACGCCGTGATCGTCGGCGTCGACCCGACCGGCGACGTCGCCCTCATCAAGCTCCTCGGGCGCGACGACTTCCCCCATGCCGAGATGGGCGACAGCGACGCGATGCGGCCGGGCGACTGGGTCTTCGCCGTGGGGAACCCGTTCCTCCTGGCCACCGATTTCCAGCCGACGGTCACGCAGGGAATCGTCTCCGGCGTGCATCGGTATCAGTACCCTTCCGGGACGCTTCTGGAATACACCGACTGCCTCCAGACCGACGCCTCGATCAACCCGGGCAACTCCGGCGGGCCGCTGTTCGACGCCCGGGGCCGGCTGATCGGCATCAACGGCCGCGCCTCGTTCGACAAGCGGGGCCGCGTCAACGTCGGCGTGGCCTACGCCATCTCGATCAACCAGATCAAGAACTTCCTCGGCCACCTGAAGAGCGGACGCGTTGTCGACCACGCCACGCTCGGGGCCACCGTCGCGGCGGACGAGGACGGCCGCGTCGTCGTGAGCAACATCCTGGACGACTCCGACGCCTACCGCCGTGGGCTCCGCTACGACGACGAGATCGTCCGCTTCGGCGGGCGCCCCATCTCCACCCCGAACGGGTTCAAGAACGTGCTGGGCATCTTCCCCAAGGGATGGCGCGTGCCGCTGAGCTTCCGGCGCGGGGCCGAGCGACGCGACGTTCTGGTTCGACTGGCCGGCGTCCACTCGGAGGCCGAGCTGCTGGAGAAGACGAGCGGTCGCCGGGTGATGCACCCGATGCCGATTCCCCGGCCCGGCGATGATCCCGAATCGGAAGAGCCCCGGTCGAAACGGCGAGAGCCCGACGACATGCCGGACCCCGGCGAGCCGAAACGGATGGAGTTGCCGATCCCGATACGTCGCCCCGGTCGGCAGCCGATTCCTCGACCGGGCCGTCCGCACCCGGCGTCCACGCCGACCCAGAAGGAGCCGGTGCCGGAGATCGTCGAAAAGCACTACGAGGCACGGCGGGGATACGCCAACTACTACTTCAACGAGGTGAACCGCGACCGTGTGTTCAGCGCGTGGAAAGCGGTCGGTGATTTCGGCGACCGGAAGGGGAGCTGGACGATCGCCGGTCCACTGCCCGACGGCGGCGAGTTTCGTTTCGGGCTGACCGATGCCGAGGCGTCGCTCGAGCTGCCGCGCGCGGAGCACCGTTGGACGGCGACCGAGGAGATCGGGTTGGCCCCACCCGGAAGCGGCGGGTTGCTCCCCGCGCTCCATCTCTGGCGTCGGCTGGCCGTGGAGGGACCCGGCAACTTCGGCCAGGTCTACTATCTGGGAACGGTCCCGCTGGCGGGGCACGAAGGGCTGGTCGACGTACTGGTGGGGATTCACGGCGGCGCGGAGTGTCGCTTCCTCTTCGATCCGGCGGAGGGCCATTTGCTGGCGATGGAAATGTTCGCCGAAGAGCACGTCGACCCGTGCGAACTCTACTTCCACGACTACCGACAAATCGACGGCCGCCGGGTGCCCGGGCGGATGGAGGTTCGCCACGGCGACGAGGCGTATGCGACTTTTACGATCGAGCGTTTCGAGTTGAAGGAGGAGCCCGGTTCGTGACTTCATCCTCATGCGAATGAGGAGCTGGTAGGGTGGGTGCTTGCACCCACGCGTCAATCGCATGTTAGGATTCCGCGTGCGTGCAAGCACGCACCCTACGATGGACTCGCAGAGGTTGTTTCCCGGGCAACCCGAGAAAAAGGAGTACGACGAATGATGACTCGGAGGAGGATTGCGGCTTCGTGGCTCGCGGGAGTTGTGCTGTTGTCGATCGTCGCGCCTTGCGCGGCGATTCGTGCGGCCGAGGCCGCGGAGAGCGGCGGGGAGCGCCAATACTTGCTGGAGCGGGTCGACGACGTCGCCGTCGTACAGCTCTACGTCGACGGCTTCGAGGAGCTGCCGCTGGGCGAGAAGATCTTGATCTATCATCTCTCGCAAGCCGCGATCGCCGGCCGCGATATCTTCATCGACCAGAAGTACAAACACGCGATCGAGATCCGCGACCTGATCGAGGAGGTGTTGACGCACGACGAGGGCATCGACGCCGAGACCCTCGCCGAGGTCCGCCGCTATGCCAAGCTCTTCTGGATCAACAACGGTCCCCACAATCCGATCACCGGCCGCAAGAACGTGCTCCAGTGCCGGTTCGGCGACTTCGCCGAGGCGGTGCGAAAGGCCGAAGCCAACGGCGCCGTGCTTCCCAAGCGCGAGGGAGAGAAAACACGCGACCTGCTCGGCCGGATGAAGCCGATCTTGACCGACCCCGAGGTCGATGCCCAGGTGACCAACAAGACGCCCGGCGAAGGGCGGGACGTGCTTCTGGCGAGCGCCAACAACTTCTACGAGGGCGTGTCGATGGCGGACCTGGAGGGGTTCGAGGAAAGGAACCCCTTGAACTCGAAGCTCCTCAAGCGGCCCGACGGGACGCTGGAGGAGATCGTCTGGCGAGCCGGCTTCGACCAGGTCGTCCCGCCGGGGATGTACGCCGACCGGATCAACGCGGTCATCGGTCACCTCGAGGCGGCCCTCCCGTACGCCACGCCGAAGATGGCCCGGGCGCTGGGGCTTCTTGTCCACTACTACCGCACCGGGGACCCCGTCGATTTCCGCGCGTACAACGTCGCCTGGGTCGCCGACGACGACTCGCCGGTCGACACGATGAACGGGTTCATCGAGGTTTACGTGGACGCGCGCGGGCAGAAGGGGGCCTGGGAAGGGCTCGTCTACTTCAACGATCCGAAGAAGATGGAGATGATCCGCAAGATCGCGGAAAACGCTCAGTGGTTTGAAGATCACATGCCCTTCGCGCCCGAGTACCGCAAGCCGGAAGTCAAGGGCGTCACGGCCAAGGCGATCCAGGCGGTGATCGAGACCGGCGATTCCGGGCCGGTGACGCCGATCGGGATCAACCTGCCCAACGCACGCGACGTGCGCGAGAAGTACGGCAGCAAGTCGGTGTCGCTGAGCAACGTGATCGAGGCTTACGACAAGTCGCAGCCCGCTGCGGCGCGGCGCGAGTTCTGCTTCGACGACGCGGAATTCGAGCGGGCCACCAGGTGGAAGACGCTCGCCTTGGACCTGGAGCTGAACATGCACGAGGTCATCGGGCACGGGTCCGGGCTGGTCTCGCCCCGGCTCGAAGTCGACCCGGCGGACATCATCCGGGAATACTATTCGGCGCTGGAGGAGGCGCGGGCCGACCTGGTGGCCCTCTGGTTCATCGGCGATCCGAAGCTCGCCGAGTTGGGGCTGGTGGCCGACGCGGACCTGCCGGAGCTGGAGCGCGCCACGTACGAGGCGTACACGCGGAACGCGCTCGCGCAGCTTCGCCGCGTTCGCCACGGCAACCAGTTGGAAGAAGACCATATGCGAAACCGCCAGTTGATCGTGCACTGGCTGATGGAGAACACCGACGCGATCGAGGTGGAACGCGACGAGGGGAAGACGTACTACGTGGTCACGGACGTGCGAGCGTGGAAGCAGGGCGTGGGGCGGCTCCTGGCGGAAGTGCAGCGGGCGAAGTCGGAGGGCGATCGCAAGGTCGCCCAGAGGCTCGTCGAGCGGTACGGCGTCAAGTTCGATCCCAATCTCCGCGACGAAGTGATCGCCCGCTACGAGAAGTTGGACCGGCCCTCCTACACCGGCTTCGTCATGCCCAAGCTCACGGCCGCCCGAGACGAGGCCGGGAAGATCGTGGACGTGAAGCTCTCCTATCCGATGGATCTGGAGACGCAGATGCTCGAGTGGTCCGGGAGATTGACGGAGAGGTGAGTCGAGAGTCTAAATGCTGAATTCTTCCCTCGTTCCCAGCCTCCGCCTGGGAACGCACTACCGCGAGGTTCTGCCTCGCCCCAGCCAGCACATGCGAAGTCAGTCCTTGTGGAGCGTGCGGACCGCAGGCAGAGCCTGCCGGACCTGTCCGTTCCCAGGCAGAGCCTGGGAACGAGATCGCGAAAGGCGGTCCCACGGAACGCAGTCCGTGGGCTTTGAGGTGAAGGCCGAAAATGGTGAATCCTAAACCCCGAAATCTGAGCGATCCTCGCCGCTTCCGCCTGCGCCGCGGCATCCCGGTGTTGGTCGCCGTGGCGGTCGCGCTCGTGGCGACGGGGGTCGCCGCCGGCGCGGAGTTGCGAGGGGCGTCGCTGGTCGAGTCGATCGACCACGTGCAGCCCCGAGTGGTCAAGATCCACGGGGCGGGCGGATTGCGCGGTCTGGAAGCCTACCAGAGCGGTCTTCTCATATCACCGGAAGGCCACGTGCTGACGGTTTGGAGCTACGTGCTCGACACCGACTACCTCTCGGTGACGCTCGACGACGGGCGCAAGTTCGAGGCCCAGCTTGTGGGCGCCGATCCCCGGCTGGAAGTCGCCGTGCTGAAGATCGACGCGGCGGACCTGCCCTATTTTGATCTGAGCCGGGCCGTGGAGGCGGAAGCCGGCGTCCGGGTGCTCGCGTTCAGCAACCTGTTCGGCGTGGCCACCGGCAACGAGCCGGCCAGCGTGCAGCACGGGGTGGTGTCGGCCAGGACGAGGCTCGAAGGCCGCCGCGGGGCGTTCGAGACCCCGTACGACGGGCCCGTTTACGTGCTCGACGCGGTGACCAACAACCCCGGGGCGGCCGGCGGGGTCGTCGTGACCCGGCGCGGCCAGCTTCTGGCGATGCTCGGCAAGGAGCTTCGCAACGCCGGCAACAACACCTGGCTCAACTACGCGATCCCCATCGGCCAGTTGCGAGAATCGGTCGAAGAAATCCGGGCCGGCAAGTTCGTCGTGCGAGACGAGGACGAAGCGGAGAAGAAGCCCCAGCGGCCGCTGGCCCTGTCGATGCTGGGGATCGTGCTGGTTCCCAACGTCTTGGAGCGGACCCCGCCGTACGTCGACCAGGTCCGTGACGGCTCGCCCGCTGCGTCGGCCGGCATCCGGCCCGACGACCTCGTGCTCATGGCGAACGACCGGTTGATCCAGTCGCAGAAGGCGCTGCGCGCGGAGCTGGAGTACGTCGACTTTGAAGATCAGGTCAAGCTCACCGTCCTGCGCGGGCAGGAGCTGTTGGAATTCGTGCTGCAAGCCCGCCTTGAAGGAGAAGCGCCGCCGTGAGTGCTTACGAAGGGGAAGCGTTTCACAGCAACCCGCCGCTCGCGGCTTCGCACCGGCAGGTAAGTAACGCGCCCATGCAATCCCGTCGTCGCACAGTTCCACGGATTGTCCCCATTGTGTTGCTCGTCTGTGTCGCCGCAGCGATTCAGCAAGCCCGCGCGGAGGACGATCTGGAAGCGCTCGAGCAGCGGGCGTTTCAGGCCGCGGTCGATCGGGTCGCGCCGTCGGTGGTGAGGATCGAGACGGTTGGCGGACGGGAGCGTGTGGGCAGGGTCCTGTTCGGCACGGGGCCCACGACCGGACTGGTGATCGACCCGGAAGGCTACGTCGTCTCCAGCGCGTTCAACTTTCTCAACGAGCCCGACTCGATCCTCGTCCGGCTACCCGACGGGAGCCACAAGCCGGCCGAGGTGGTGGCCACTGACCACAACCGCATGCTCGTGCTGCTGAAGATTGCGACCGACCAGCCGCCGGCCGTGCCGGAAATCGTGCCCGAGGGCGAGATGCGGGTAGGCCAATGGGCGATTGCCGTGGGTCGCACGTTCGAGGCGGACCGGCCGAATATGTCGGTGGGCATCTTGAGCGCCCTGAATCGCGTTTGGGGGAAGGCGATCCAGACCGACGCCGCCGTCTCGCCCAACAACTACGGCGGCCCGTTGGTCGACGTGCGCGGTCGCGTGCTCGGCGTGCTCGTGCCACTTTCGCCCCAGGCGGCCACGGAGGTCGCGGGCGTCGAGTGGTACGACTCGGGCATCGGCTTCGCGGTCCCGGCGTGGCACGTCCGAGAGATCCTGCCCAGGCTCAAGCGGGGGGAGGACCTCCGTCCGGGCGTGATCGGAATCAGTCTTTCCCGGGGCAACCCTTCGACCAGCGAGCCGGTGATCGCCGCCCGACACCCCAACTCGCCCGCACGCGAGGCCGGGCTCGAACCGGGGGATCGCATCCTCCAGGTCGACGGTCGGAAGATCGTCCGGGCTTCGCAGGTGAAGGAAGCGATCGGCCGGCGCTACGCCGGCGACACGGTCCGGCTCGTGATCTCCCGGGGAGAGGAACGCATCGAGCGCGAGCTGGAGCTGGTCGCCAAGCTGGAGCCCTACGAGCGCCCGATGCTGGGCATCCTGCCGATGCGACGGCGGGCCGGGTCCGACGATCGCCCCGTCGGCGTGACCGTCCGCTACGTATATCCCCAGGGCCCGGCCGCCGAGGCCCGACTGGAGCGGGGCGACGCGCTTCTGGCCCTGGAGGGCGAGCCCATCGACGATGCCGACGAGCTCCGCCGTCGGATCAGTGACCGTCAGCCGGGGGACGAGGTCGAGCTGGAGATTCGCCGGGGGCAGAAGGCGATGCAGATCGAAATCCGCCTTGGTCGGCTCCCCGAGGAATTGCCTCCCGAGGCGCTCCCGCCCCCGCGCGATCTTGGCGGTCGGCCGGTCGAGCCGCCTGCCGGAAAGGTTGCAGCGGACCGCGCGCAAGCCGGATCCGTCCAACTGAAGATCCCCGAGTTGGAGAACGACGCCTGGGCCTATGTGCCGGAGCGCTACGACCCGGCCGTGTGGCACGGACTGATCGTCTGGCTCCAGGGCCCCGGCCGATTCGATTGGGACAAGTTGCTGGCCCGGTGGAAATCGCACTGCGACCGGGGCGAGCTGATCCTTCTGGCTCCCAAGCCGGCGGGAGCCGACGGTTGGCAGCCCGGTGAAGTCACGCTGGTCCGCAAGCTGCTGGACGCCGTGACGTCGGCGTACACGGTCGACCCGGCGCGGATCGTCCTCCATGGACACGGGACCGGCGGGAGGCTAGCCTATCTGACGGCGTTTTCCGGCCCCGAGGCGGTCCGGGCGGTGGCGGCGGTCGACGCGCCGATCGCCGGCAGGCCCCCGGAGCACGACCCGCTGCATCCGATGGCGTTCTTCACGGCCTGGGCCAAGCAGTCGCCCGATGCGGACCGGATCGAGGCGTCGGTGCGCCGTCTGCGCCGGATGAAGTACCCGGTCACCGTCAAACCGCTGGGTGACGAGGCCCGCTACTTCAGCGCCGAGGAGTTGTCGGAGCTGGTCCGCTGGATCGACACGCTCGACCGGATTTGATCGATTGGAGGAAGCCTTCGCTCGTGCGTCGCAACATGATCGGGATCATCGCGATTGTCCTCCTCTGGGCCGCCGCTGCGCTTTGGATCTGGCCGCTCGAGTTGAGCTGGTACGAGCCGCTCAAGGCGGCCTGCTCGCGCTTGGGGCCGTTCATGGCCGTGCTGTGGCTGGCCTACAACGAGGTCAAGCGTCTGCCGCCGTGGCTTCTGGCCACGGTGCCGGCGCTCGTGCTCGTGCTTGCCATCAGGCCGAAATGGTTCCTGATCGCGCTTCCGATCGTGATTGCGCTGGCGATTCTCAAGCCCCGGCCCCCGTCGCGGCGGTAGTAGCGCGTTCCTCTTGCGGTCACGCCGTTATGGATTCGCGCTCCATCTCGACCTTGGACACGCGGAATCCGGCTCGCTCGACGTCGGAGATCGCAGAAGAGATGGCGGCCTGAAGTGAGTCGGCAGCTCGTTGGAAAAGGAGTTCCATCCCGTTGGCATGCCCTCGAATCGATGCATCCGTGCATCCGGCATCGCCAATCGCGTCCGTGGCATCCAGGATCTGCTCATGCGTCATCGTGGGCGAAGGTACGATCAGGGAAAATCGGTAGTCAGGCATTGCGGTTCTCCCGTTGCTCACCGGGGCATCGGTCAACAGTCCTTCGGATGTCTCGTGCGTGGGCTTCCGGATTCTTGGGCGTCGAATACACGGCCATCCAGCACTGGCTGTGGCCGAAGCCGCAATCGATGCGGCGTCGACGTGCCCGGTCGGCAGCGCCTCGTCAACTCGGCGTGTCGAGATACGGGTCCTGGCCCATCTGGCGCTGCATCTTCTTGCGTTGCTTCTCGAAGTACATCAGGGCCTTGCGGTCGCGGAAGTGGCGGCGCTCGACCTTCTTTTGGGCACGGCGGAAGATGCGCTGGTAGGAATCGAACGAGCCGTTCTCTTGCTTGCCCAATTCTTCGTACTTGCGTGACTTCTCGGGTCCCAGGCCGGTGAACAGCAGCTCGTCTTCCAGCGACCGGTATTGCCGGTGCGTGCCGGGGTCGCCT
>CAZDHR010000076.1:0-20264 GCA_964505295.1 uncultured Planctomycetaceae bacterium | reverse complement strand
TTGCCCTAAACTCTAGCACATAGCCAAAGCTCAACGTCGTCCTGGCGCAAAACAGGGCCGTCCACCCGGCAGTGGGGAGCCCCCGCCCGACGCGCTCATTTTCACCCTGTTTTGCCGTGCGAAACCTGGGTCGCCGAGCAAACTTGGCTCGGGGGGTGCGGAACGTGAGTATCTCCACTCAACCGCCACGCTCCCCCCTCCCGCGACGCAGCACTTCGTCCAAGAGGCTTCTATCATCGGCTCCGCGATAAATCGCCGACAAACCAGGACCGCAACACGTTTTCCGACGGACCCTAGAATGAGCCAAAATCTGGACTCTGAAGCACCCCGAGCAGGACTCGAACCTGCAACATCCGGTTTAGAAGACCGGTGCTCTATCCGCTTGAGCTATCGGGGCTTACGTCGATTCTCCTTTGCTCTCCGTGCCCTCCGTTGCCCGCATCATAGGTCTGCGCCCAGCGAACCAGAAGTCCGCTGCTCTATCCTTTGAGCTACGGGCGCAATATCTGAATCTGAAACGACTTATGTCATCCGGACTCCTCTGCGATCCGCTGAGGGACACCTATTCTGACACTTCTGACGCCTGGTAGGCTCATTGTCATCCTCGTCCACTGGGCTGCGGCGGACCTCGCGGCGTCTCTGAGGCCCCGGGCTTCCCAACGGCCAACGGCATCATGTCTCAGTCTACCAGGCGCGCCAAGCCGAAGAAGCCCCATGCTGACTTGCCCTTGCTCCCGCATGCGACCGGCCGACGGGCAGAGAAGATCCGAAGACCCGCGGCAAGTTCCACGACTTCGGCCCCTGGCGGGTCCTCTCCAGCGGTCCTCGAACGGATGGAAGCTCTGCGAGAAGCGAGCGCCAACAGGCCACCAGCGAAGGACGAGACCAACGCCCGCTTGGTGTTCATCACCAAGGATCGCAAAAACAATAGGTGGGGCACGATTCCATCGTGCCTGGCACGTTGGAAACGTGCCCCACGCCCATATCGCGACAGTTGTTTCTTCCGCGATACCAAGTACGCTTGCGGCTGGGCAAAGAGAGGCTCCGACAACCCGACAGCCAAGGAAACCGTGAAGCTGCTGAGGAATCGGAGGCTCTACCGCCCGGCGTCGGCGTTTCGCGCCCCGCCGCGCGTTCGAGAAGATCGGCGGCGAGGATCGCAGCGCCGGTTCGGTCCCGCTCGCTTGCACGGGCAGGAGCGAGGCAAGAGAATGGGCGTCGTGGCGGAGTATTGACCAAAGGGAGAACGCAACCATGAATAGGAATCTGTTCGCATTCGGGCTTGCGGTCGTGGTGTCGGCCGCTTCGATCGTCCGGGCGAAGGAGTACCCACACCGATGGGTCTACGTCGCCCGGGGGCTGCACAAGGATCAGGACGTGGACGACATTCGCCGGATCGTGCGCACGGCGTCGGAGCACGGTCTGAACGGGATGGTCTTGGCCGGGGGCCTCGACCGGCTCGACCTTCAGCCGGCCCACTACTTCGAGCGTCTCGAGGCCGTGAAGGAGATCTGCCGAGAGCACGGCGTGGAGATCATCCCGATCATCTTCTCAGCGGGCTACGGCGGCAGCGTGCTGGCCCACGACCGCAACCTGGCGGCGGGCATTCCGGTCCGCGGGGCCCGGTACGTCGTCGAGGGCGACCGGGCCACGTTTCAGCCGGACGGCTCGGTCGAGATCCCCGGCGGCGACTTCGAGCGACACGAAGGCAACCGGGTCTTGGGTGCCCGCTTCCACGACAAGCCCGGCGAGATCAGCTTCGTCGATAACGAGGTGGTTCACCAGGGCAAGGCGTCGCTGCGCCTGGAGGGTTTCGATCAGTCGCCGCATGGGCACGGGCGCGTGGCGTTCGAGGTTTCCGTTCGCCCTCATAGGGCGTACCGCGTCACGTGCTGGGTCAAGACGGAACGGCTCGAGCCGGACGGCTGCTTCCGCATCCAGGTGCTGACCGACGACCGGGCGCTGGCGCCGTGCGATCCGCGCGTGCCGTCGACCACCGACTGGACTCAAGTCACGCTCGCCTTCAACAGCTTCGATCACGAGAAGGTCCGCATCTACGCGGGCGTGTGGGGCGGCCGGGCAGGGCGATTCTGGGTCGACGATCTCCGCATCGAGGAGGCCGGCCCGGTCAATCTCCTGCGGCGGCCCGGTACGCCGGTGGTCGTGCGCGACGACGCGACCGGGCAGGTATATAAAGAGGGACGCGATTTCGACACCATCGCCGACCCGCGGCTCACGTTCCGCTTCGACCACCCGGCGCCGCCCATCCGGCTTCTCCCCGAGAGCCGCATCCGCGACGGGCAGACGCTCCGGCTGGACGGCTATCAGGGCATCGCCATCAACCGCGGGCAGGTGAGCGTGTGCATGTCGGAGCCTGCGCTCTACGAGATCTGGCGGAAGCAGGCCGAGCTGATCCACCGCCACCTGGCCCCCAAGCGGTATCTGTTGAGCATGGATGAGATCCGCGAGGGCGGGTCGTGCCGGGCCTGCAAGAGCCGCAACTTGTCGATGGCCGAGATCCTGGGCGACTGCATCACTCGGCAGGTCGAGATGTTCCGCCGCGTCAACCCGGAGGCCGAGGTGTTGATCTGGTCCGACATGCTCGACCCCAACCACAACGCCCACGGCGACTACTACCTGGTCGAAGGCGACTTCGCGGGCTCATGGGAGCACGTGCCCAAAGACCTGGTGATCGTCTGCTGGTATTACGACAAGCGGGAGCCGAGCCTGGGGCACTTCTCCCGTCTGGGATTTAAGACGCTCGCCGGGGCCTACTACGACGGCGACACGCTCGACAACCCCCGCGGCTGGCTGGAGGCCCTCGACCAGACGCCCGGCGCCGTGGGCATCATGTACACCACCTGGCAGAACAAGTACGAACTGCTGGGGCCGTTTGGAGATTTGGTGAGCGGGAAGGCGCCGGGCGGCCGTTGATGCGGGCTCCGCGCCCTATTGATTCGAGCGTTGAGTATGCAGCACGTTCGAGGCGCACCGTTCCTTCGCGACGCGGCGCCATGCCGAGGCAGACGTGTAGCTTCAAGCAGGACACCAAGAGGAATCCATTTATGCCGTTGATAACAGACTATGACGAAGTGCGGGGAATCTACACCGAAGCCGCCGAGAGGGGAATCGGCCTGCCCGTATTCTGTGCGGAGGATCGGGAAACCCTGGAGGGCATTCTTGCCTCCGCTTACGAGTTCGGGAATCGCATTGGCGTCGACAGTCTTCCTATCATCCCTGCATGGACCGCGCGCTACCCGTCGCGCGGACAGGCCGGCTTCGTCAGTGCCTGCGGAGATCCGGTCCTTGGTTGCCGGTTGATGTTCTCGGATCTGGCATGCTTTGCCGGTGAGAACAGCCCGTATCGGAACCTGCGGATCATGCCGCATTTCGACCACGCAATCCCCTGGCTCGATATGGACTTGATGCTGGGCTTTGCCGATCAATTCGCCTCCATCATGTGCGATGCCAGCGAGAAGCCGTTTGACGAAAACATGAAAACAACCGCACAGTACGTCGAGGACGTCAGGGGGCGGGTAGTGGTCGAGGGTGCCGTCGACGAGATCTTCGAGGATGGTGGGGAGGGGGAAAAGAACGATCCGACCACCGCCGAACAGGCGCAGCGCTACCTTGAGCAGACCGGAGTGGATATTGTTGTTCCCAACGTGGGTACCGAGCATCGCGCCACGGCCAAGCAGGTCAGGTACCTGTCGGAGCAGGCGCGGGCGATCAGCGCCGTGGTCGGCAAGATCATGTGCCTGCACGGCACGTCTTCCCTGAAGGATGAGGACCTGGGCCGCCTGCCGGACGACGGTTTCGTCAAGATCAACGTCTACACGACGCTGGCCGTACACGGCGGGCAGGCCTTGGCCCGATCCCTGTTGGGCGACGTGGGCAACCTATTCGGAGAAGATGATCTCAGGGATCTCGTCGACCGCGGCGTTTTGGGTTCGGCCGTGCTGGCCGAGGACTATGCTCAGACGCGGGCCCCGATACAGCCCAAGCTGAACGGACTGTGCAATCCAACGCGGCGCGATGCCTGGTTCAAGGCGGTGCGTGGCAGGTGTACGGATTTCCTGTCGGCATTCCACTACGAACGATATCAGGGATGAGGGGCGTCCTTCCCGAAAACTCCTTCCTCGTTGGCTTGCAGGGGCTTACGTCAAGTGAGACATTTCGAGGATTGCGCGGGCGAAATCTTTGGAAAGGACAGTTCGCTGGAATCGTGGAATTCCGTCTAACCGCCCATCGCCGCCTTGGCTTCTGCGACGACGGCGTCTCGCGTGATGCCGAAATGCTCGTAGAGAAGCTTGAAGGGGGCCGAGGCGCCGTACGAACGCATGCCCACGAAACGGCCGGACGTGCCAATGTATTTGCCCCAACCCTGCTCCACGCCCGCTTCCACGGCCACCCGGCCGGTCACCTCCGGCGGAAGCACCGAATGGCGATATTCGACCGGCTGGGCGTCGAACAGCTCCCAGCAGGGCATGCTCACCACCCGGGCCTTCACCCCCTCGGCCGCAAGCTGCCCCTGGGCCTCGACGCAAAGCGAAAGCTCGCTTCCAGTCCCGATGAGGATCACGTCGGGCTTGCCGTTGGGGGCGTCGGCCAGCACGTAGCCGCCGCGCCCGAGGCCGGAAGCCGGGGAGTAGACGGTCCGGTCGAGCGTGGGCAGGTTCTGGCGCGTGAGCACCAACGCGGCCGGCCGGTCGGTGAGCGAGATGATGGTTCGGTACGCCTCGGCCACTTCGTTGGCGTCGCCCGGCCGGATCACCAGCAAGTCCGGGATCGCCCTCAACGCGGCCAACTGCTCGACCGCCTGGTGCGTGGGGCCGTCTTCCCCGACGCCGATCGAGTCGTGGGTGAAGATGTACAATACCGGCAGATGCATCATCGCGGCCAGTCGCATCGAGGGACGCAGATAGTCGCTGAAGACGAAGAAGGTCCCGGCGTAGGGCCTCAGGCCGCACAGCGCCATGCCGTTGGCGATGGCACCCATGGCGTGCTCGCGGATGCCGAAATGGAAGTTGCGGCCGCCGGGGTTCTCGGCGCTGAAGCTGCCCACCTCGTCGAAGGTGAGCATGGTCTTGTTCGACGGGGCCAAATCGGCCGAGCCGCCCAATAGCCAGGGGAGGTTTTTGGCCACCTGGTTGAGCACCTTGCCCGACGAGGCCCGACTGGCCATCCCCTTCTCGTCGGCTTCGAACGGTTCGATATCGGCGTTCCAACCCTCGGGCAGCTTGCCGGTGCGGATCAGGTCGAGTTCCGCGGCCAGCTCGGGGTGCTTTTGGCGATACTCGGAGAACTTCGCCTCCCACGCCTCTCGCAATTGCCGTCCCCGTGTGCCGATGCCGTCACGAAAATGGGCCGTGACTTCCTCGGGCACCAGGAAACGCTCGTTCTCCGGCCAGCCGTAAGCCCTCTTGGCCAGCCGCACTTCCTCCTCACCCAACGGGGCCCCGTGCGCGCCGGCCGTATCCTGGGCGTTCGGGGCGCCCCAGGCGATACGGCTGCGGCAAACGACCAGCGTGGGCCGATCCGTACACGCATGGAACGCCTTCAAGGCCCCACGCAACGCGTCGAGGTCGTTGGCGTCGTCGACCCGGACCACGTGCCAGCCGTAGCCGGCGAACCGCGTGGTCACGTCTTCGGAGAAAGCGAGCGAAGTCTCGCCTTCGATGGTGATCCGGTTGTCGTCGTAGATCCAGCAGAGGTTCGATAGCTTCAAATGTCCGGCCAAAGAAGCCGCCTCACCGGAGATCCCTTCCATCAGATCGCCGTCGCTCGATAGAGCGAACACGTTGAAATCCGATAGCTCGAAGCCGGGCCGATCATACCGGGCGGCCAGCCAGCGAGAGGCAATGGCCATCCCCACGCTGTTACCAACCCCCTGACCGAGTGGTCCGGTCGTCGTCTCCACGCCGCTGGTGTGCCCGAACTCGGGATGGCCCGGGCATCGGCTGTGAAGCTGGCGAAACTGGCGAATATGTTCAAGCGAGACGGCCGGCTCGTCCGTCGCCCGACCGTCCGAGTCCAACTGCTTCACGCCGGCCAGATGGAGCATCGAGTAGAGGAGCATCGACACGTGCCCGCAACTGAGCACGAACCGATCTCGCCCGGGCCAGCCCGGATCGGCCGGGTCGTACCGGAGTTCTTCGTTGAACAACACATACGCCACGGGGGCCAAGGCCATCGGCGTGCCGGGATGCCCACTCTTGGCCGCCTCAACACCATCCATGGAGAGGGTTCGGATCGTGTTGACGGCTTGTGACTCAGTTGCGTTTTCGGGAACAGACATTGGCTCTCGATTGCTTCGGTTTGCGAAATATGCGGAGGGCAAGCTACCCGTGTCGCCGGAATCAAACTCCTTCAGCACTGCGACGCATCAAATCGGACGTTGAACAATCGCGCACGGGCGTGTAGCCCTTTAGCGGCACAATGTGTTCATGCACCGCGTCGATGATGTCCGACGGCTGCGGGAAGAACGAGTCCTCGACTTCGTCGGCCGGAGTGATCCAGTTGCGACTGCCGACCACGACGGGCGGACCGTCGAGGTCGTCGAAGGCGAATTGTGTGATCTTGGAAGCGAACGTTTGCAGCGCGCTTCCGCGTTCGCACGCGTCGGACGTCAACACGATCTTGCGCGTCTTCTTCACCGACTCGATCACCTTCTGGTAATTGAAGGGCACGACGGTGCGAGCGTCGATGACCTCGCACGAGACGCCGTACTTCTCGGCGAGTTCATTCGAGGCCTCGAGTGCGCGATACAGCGTCGCCCCGATCGTAAGGATCGTGAGGTCGCTGCCGGTTCTCTTGACGTCCGGTTCCCCGAAGGGGATTTCGTACGCGTCTTCCGGCACGCCGCCTTCGTGGAAAAGTTCGGGCATGTCGTAGATGCGCTGACTTTCAAAGAACACGACCGGATCGGTGCCCAGCAGCGCCGAATACATCAGACCCTTCGCGTCATACGGCGTTGCGGGGAATGCGACCTTCAGCCCCGGAATGTGAGTGCAGATGCTGCTCCAGTCCTGACTGTGTTGCGCACCATATTTGGAGCCGACCGAAACTCGCAACACGACGGGCATCTTCAACAGACCGCCGGACATCGATTGCCACTTGGCAAGTTGGTTAAAAAGCTCGTCACCGGCGCGGCCCACGAAGTCACAGTACATCAATTCCGCCAGCGGCCGGCCACCTTCCAGCGCATATCCGACGGCGCTGCCGACGATCGCGCCTTCGCTGATCGGTGAATTGAACAACCGATGATAGGGCAACGATTCCGTTAACCCACGATACACCGCGAACGCGCCGCCCCAGTCACGGTTTTCCTCGCCGTAGGCAATCATGACTGGATCGGCGTAGAAACGATCAATGATCGCTTCGAACAACGCATCGCGGATGCCGATGCATCGTTGCTTCGGCAGCGGTTTGCCGTTTTCATCCAGGCCGCTGCGGCTGCGCCCGGCGAGTTGCTTCACGCGCGGGTTCTCTTCCATGGGGATGCGCACCTCCGGGGTACCTTCCTCCAGCTTTTCGACGCGCGTGTCGGAGAACATCACCCGTTCGAGCAGGCAAGCGGTCTTCTTCAGATCCGCATGCGGTGAGATGTCGAGATCGATCGCCTTCTTGTAGGCCTTCAAGATGATCTCGTCGACCCACGCCTGCGTCTTGTCGATGTCCTCCTGCGTACACGCGCCAGCCTCGATGACGTCTGAGGCGAAGGTCTTGACCGGATCGAACTCCTGCCACGCTTCGACCTCATCCCTGCCGCGATATGAACTCGCGTCGGACGGCGAATGACCACTGAAACGATAGGTCACCGTGTCCAACAGCACCGGGCCGTCGCCGTGGGCGAGGATTTCCTTCTTGCGGCGAATCGCGTCGACGACCGCCAGCGGGTTGTATCCGTCAATTCGTTCAGCGTGCATCTGATCGGGTGTCAGGCCGGCGCCCATGCGAGCGAGCACCTTGAAACCCATCGTTTCACCGCAAGGCTGGCCGCCCATCCCGTAGAAGTTGTTCACGAAGTTCATGATCAGCGGTAATCCGCCACGATGGTCTTCGTCCCACAGTTCCTTGAACTGATCCATCGTCGCAAAGCACAACGCTTCCCAGGTGGGTCCGCAGCCGGCGGACGCGTCACCGATGTTCCCGATCACGATGCCGGGCTTCTTGTTCACGTGCTTGAATAGCGCCGCGCCGACGGAAATGTCTGCCGAACCGCCGACAATCGCGTTGTTCGGATAGATCCCAAAGGGCGGAAAAAAGGCGTGCATCGAACCGCCCAGGCCTTTGTTGAAGCCGCCCTCCCGTGCAAAGATCTCCGCGAGCGCTCCGTAGACGAGGTAGTCGACGGCCAGATCCTTCACGTCGCCGGTCGCGTCCTTTTCGACCACGCGGAGACAATCGCCGTCGAAGTACTCGCGCATGATTCTCATCAGCGCGTCGTCGTCGAGCTTCTGAATCGCGGACAAACCTTTGGCAAGAATCTCACCGTGTGAACGGTGCGATCCGTAGATGTGGTCTTCGGTTCCGAGCAGAAACGCCTGGCCGACCGCCGCGGCCTCCTGACCGATCGAAAGGTGCGCCGGCCCGCGATGGTTGTATTGGATGTCCTTGTAGTGTCCTTGCTTCTTCACCGAATCGAGCATGCTCTCGAACGCGCGAATGATCATCATGTCGCGCTGGATGCGGACCAGGTCGTCCTTCGTGACGTTCCCCGCCGCCAGTTCGTCGGTCGCGGTCTTGTCATACTGATTGACCGGGATCGGCGCGAAATCGACAGAGCTTTTCGCACGCGCCTCGGTCGGGTTGATCATCAGTTCTTTGGGCATGGCACACGTCCATTCTGTTTCGCTAGTTGTCCGATTCCTGGGGATAGATCACTTCGATCTTCTGCTCTTCAAAAAACCGCATCCACGGTTCATCCGGTTCGCGATCGGTTACGACCTTGCTGATCGACAGCCAATCGATGATCTGAAACAGCGACGCGCCGCCGAACTTGCTGCTATCGATCAGCAGCACCGCCTCGCGTGCGTTCTCGATGACGAGGCGATGCAGTTGAGCACTGGCCGCATCGCTGGCCGACGGGCCGAAATCCATGCTCAAACCGTCCGCGCCAATGAAGGCCACATAACCGCGCACCTGGTGTAACGTGCTCATCGCCATGGGGCCCACGGTGTCCATCCGGTCGGGGCGATATTCGCCGCCGATCAGGAACACGCTGAGCCCCGGCGCCTTCAACTCCAGCGCGAGTCGCGCACTGTTGGTCAGCACCGTCACGCCGTGCCTCTTCTTCAGGCAAGCAACCATCTCGGAACAAGTGGTCCCCGAATCGAGGAACACGTGATCGCCGTCCAAAACCAGCCCCGCTGCCAACTGGCCGATGATTCGCTTCTCCTCGACGGAACGAAGCTGCTTGGCCCGGAACGAGAAGTCCCTCTCCCGAGGTAGCGTCGCCCCCCCGTGAACGAGCAGCAATTCATCCTCGTCGGCCAATGCCTTCAGGTCGCGACGCACGGTCGCCCCCGATATGTCCATTGAAGCAGCCAGCTCCCTGACCGTAACATGCTTTCTGTCAAGGAGTTGCAGCATAATCTGCTTGCGGCGTTCTTCCCTGGCTTGACTCATGGCGGGACTCGTGTTAGCCTCAACTGCCCCCGTGGCTGAACATAAGTTAACACAAAATCGACAGAGAAATCAACAGCCTGATCAAAACAATGATCAGATTGGCTCGATGTTTGGAGCAAATCCTCACTCTTTTCACAATGCTGGCGGATCGCTCCTTGACCAGAGTGGCGGGAACGGGGTGACACGGAGGACATAAGCATGCAATCGATCACTCTCCCCGAACTGGCCGACGGCGTGATCGCCGCCACCGTGGTTCGCTGGCTGAAACAGCCCGGTGACGGGTTTTCCGCGGGCGATGCGCTGGTGGAATTGGAGATCGAGGACGCGTTGGTGCACCTCGAGGCATCGCAATCGGGCACGCTTAGGCGGGCCGTTGCTCAGCCGCGTGAGACAGTGAGGGTGGGCGCTGAACTGGCTCAGGTGGAGGCGACCAGTGCGCCGGCGCCGCAATCCAAGCCGGAGACGACCGTGACGCAACAACCTTCCCAAACCCCCGGGGCCCCCACAAACGTCGTGCCTATTCTGATGCCGCAAGCCGGCAATACGATGGAAGAAGGCATCGTCGTGTCGTGGAAGGTGACCGAAGGCGACCAGATCGAGGTCGGTCAGGTCATCTGCGAGATCGAAACCGACAAGGCCACCATCGAATACGAATCACCGGAAGCTGGTCGCCTTGCCCGTATCGTGGCTCATGAAGACGAAACCGTTCCCGTCAAGCAACCGATCGCTTTGCTGGCCGAGAACGATGCCGACGTGGACGCGTACCTGGCAGCCATAGGGACAGCGGCTGCGGCTGTGGCTGCCACATCGGGGGGCGCCACAACCGACTCGCCGGCTAAGGGAGTGGCCGCCCGTGCTGAAGCACGGGTGACCACCGGCCCCTCACCCGTGACTGCCGAAGGTCGCATCAAGGCCTCGCCCGCGGCCCGAGAAATCGCGCGAAAGCGCGGAATTGACCTTGCATTGCTCGGCCCGGGTAGTGGTCCCGGTGGGCGCATCCTTTCAACCGACGTCGAGCAGGCAGAGGTTGCGGCAATCGTCTCGGGCGACGGCCAACCGATTCGCCGACCCATGCCCAAGATGCGCCGCGCGATTGGGTTGAACCTTCAGCGATCGAAACAGACCGTGCCGCACTTTTACGTGCGCCTGACGATCGATGCGGGGCCGCTGTTTGCCTACTATCGGGAACAGAAACCGCGGACCAACTGCACCCTGAACGACTGTGTTGTGCTGGCCGTCAGCCGGGCGATGGCGGAATGCCCCGGCGTTCGCAGCCAAATCGACGGCGACGAGATGATCGAATACCCGCACGCAAACATCGGTATCGCGGTCGGCGTGGACGACGGGCTCGTCGTACCCGTGGTACGGAACGTGGAGACGTTGACGCTCGCTCAGCTTGCGGCCGAAGCAAAACGGGTCGTCGAGAATGCCCGCAACGGCAAGCTGGAGAACATCGGGGAGGGCAACTTCACCATTACCAACCTCGGGATGTTCGGCGTCGAGGAGTTCAGTGCGATCATCAACCCGCCCGAATCGGGCATCCTCGCCGTCAGCGCCGTGCGGGAAACGGTGATTGTCGAGGACGGCACGATGCGTCCCGCCCGTGTGATGACCATGACGCTTAGCGCCGACCATCGGGTCGTCGACGGCCTGCTTGCCGCGAAGTTCCTCGGGCGGCTGAAGGAGATTCTGGAAAACCCCAGTGAAGAGTTGACTTGAACAGAAGACCTGTGATCGACGACCAATGACTAACGACCACTTCGAGATCTTCGTCATCGGTACCGGCCCTGGCGGATACGTCGCAGCGCTGAAAGCGGCACAAATGGGCGCCAGCACGGCCGTGGTCGAACAACACCACCTGGGCGGTACGTGTCTGAACTACGGCTGTATTCCGTCCAAGGCGCTGTTGTCGTCTGCGGAAATGCTCCATTCCGTACAGAACGCCGACAGGTGGGGTGTCACCATCAACGGCGAGATCGGTTTCGACTGGCAGGAGATCACCAAACACAAGAACAAGACCGTTCGCCAGCTTCGCGGCGGCATCGCCGGCCTGTTCAAGGGGCGGGACGTCGCGCACCTGGCGGGCCGTGGCAGTTTCGACGCACCGGGGCGCGTGGTGGTGACGCCAGGCGATGGCCCGCCGCAAACGGTAACCGCCGAGGTGGTGATCATCGCAACGGGCTCCGTACCCATTCGCATTCCGGGCTGGCCGGACGATCCGGCGGCCGTGTGCACGTCGGACGAAGCCGTTCACTGGACGACCCTGCCGAGCAAGCTGCTGATCGTCGGGGGCGGCGTGATCGGTTGCGAGTTTGCGTGCATGATGCAGGCGTTCGGCGTCGAGGTGACCGTGGTCGAGATGATGCCGGGCCTGTTGCCGACGCTCGATCACGATCTTGGCAAGGCGCTCTTGGCGATCTTCAAGAAGCGCGGGATCACGTGCTACCTGGACACGAAGGTTGACGACGTTGACTTCGCTTCCGGGGGCGAGCTGATCAAGACGCGGCTGTCCAGCGGCGAGTCGCTCGAGTTCGATCGGGTCCTCGTGGCGACCGGCCGGCGCCCGAATACGGATAAGTTGGGGCTCGCCCGCGCCGGAATTCAGACGGACAACCACGGGTTTGTTCCGGTCAACGATCACCTGGAAACGAACGTGCCGGGCCACTACTGCATCGGCGATGCGAACGGCCGGTGCATGCTGGCTCACGCCGCCTCGGCCCACGGCGTGGCGGCCGTGGAAAACGCGCTGGGGCGTGCCAAGCCGTTTGAGGCGCCGATTCCGTCGGCCGTGTACACCTTTCCGGAAGTCGCCGCGGTGGGCCTCAGCGAGTGGGAAGCGAGGAATCAGGGACTGCCGATCACCATCGGCCGATTTCCGATCGGGCATCTTGGCAAGGCCATGGCCGCGCGGCATCCGGACGGTTTTGTCAAAATGATCCGCCACCGTGAGACCGGGCAGTTGCTCGGTGCTCACATGATCGGTCAAAACGCCACGGAATGCATCGCGGCGACGACGGCGCTCTTGCATCAGAAAGTGTCGATGCACGACGTGGCCGAGACGGTGTGGGCCCACCCGACGATCAGCGAAGCGATCAAGGAATCGGCCGAGGATGCGCTTGGCATGGGCCTGCACCTGCCGCCGCGGAAGATCATTCGTGCGCGGGTTGGGGTTTGACGTTTTGGGTGTTCAAGACCTGCATGCGGGCGCCGCATTCGGGAGGGAAAAGGTGACAGGCACCTTTTGCCGGAACGGCCCGAAGGGTGCTTCGCACAAAAGGTGCCTGTCACCTTTTCCCTGAACACCGAAACCTCGTCCGAGGGGACCGGGAATGGGCCGACAAGTCGCCGAAGCGCTGGATGCGTTGCGTAACCTCGGAACGCCCGAGGAGATGCGTGCCCTGGCGCAACAGGACTACGGTCCGCGACCGCCGCCGCGCGTCAACGCCCATATTCATCTGCCGCCCAACTTTTCTGCTTTTCAAAGCGTCGAGGAGGCGGTGAATCTTGCGGCGGAACAGGGCATCGGTGCGCTCGGCGTCAGCAACTACTACGACTATCAGGTCTATGGCGATTTCGTTCATTGTGCCCGCGAAAAGGGTATCTTTCCTCTGTTCGGGATCGAGATTATCTGCATGGATGGCGCTTTGCGCGACGCAGGGATCAAGATCAACGACCCGGTCAATCCCGGCAAGTTTTACCTCTGCGGCAAGGGCATCACGCGTTTTGAAGAAATGACGCCCGAAGCGGCTCGCCTGATCGACCTCATTCGCCGCAACGATTCGACGCGCATGGCGGAGATGGTCGAGCGGATGAGACAGATTCTCAGCGAGCGCGGCTTAGAGACGGATATCAATGAAAAGGCGGTCGTGGAAATGATCGTCGGCCGCCACGGCAGCGATCGCAGCACGGTCTATTTGCAGGAGCGGCACATCTCCCAGGCCTTTCAGGAAGCGTTGTTCGAAACGGTCGAGCCGGAAGAGCGGATCGAGCGGCTCAGCAGGATTCTCGGCGCCGAAACGACAGCGAAAGCCCCTGATGACTTCGTCGCGATCCAAAACGATATCCGTTCGCATCTGATGAAGTCGGGCCGGCCGGCGTTCGTCCACGAGACGTTTGTCAGCTTCGAGGACGCGTATCGATTGACACTCGAACTCGGCGGCGTTCCGTGTTACGCAGCGGTTGCCGATGGTGCGTCGCCGATTTCTCAGTTTGAACAGTCGCCGGATAAGTTGATCGCCGCAGTCAAAGAGCGGAATATTCACGCCGTGGAATGGATCCCGCCTCGCAACACGATTGGCGTGCTGCGCGACTATGTCACGAGGATGCGTGAGGCCGGTTTGGCGATCACGGCCGGTACGGAACACAATACGCTCGATCTGATCCAGCTTGACCCGTTCTGCAAGGACAGCGACGTGCCCGACGACGTCCGAGCTATCTTCTGGGAAGGCGCCTGCATGGTGGCGGGGCATCAGTTTCTTTCCTTGCACGGCGAGTGTGGGTATGTGGACGGCGAAGGGAATCCGAATCCGAATTACACGTCGGCGGATGAACGCATCCGGTCGTTCGCGAAGATCGGCGCGGCGGTCATGCAGCGGTATTACCACGGGTGTTCGGTGAGCTGGCGGATAACCGAAGAATAGCGTCCCGGCTCATTCCCAACGGTGGAGTTGTGGAATGATGGAATGTTGGAGTAATGGAATGTTGGAATGCTGGAGCCGGCGGTGATCCAGCACTCCATCACTGCAACATTCCATCACTCCAACGTCCCGTCACTCCAGCATTCCATCGCCCCTTTACCAGGTGCGTGCCGTGGAGAAGCGATGTTGACCACATCAACCACCGTTGACTGGCCGACTTTCACCTCAAGCGACGATCCGCTCGACGTGATTGTCAAGCTGTCGCGTTTTTTCGGCTCCGACCCGTCGATTGTGCTCGCCGGCGGCGGCAACACGTCGTGCAAGATGGATGACGTCCTGTGTGTGAAAGGCAGCGGGACCGCGCTGGCAACGATCACGCGCGACGGCTTTGTCAAGATGGATCGGAAGAAGCTGAGCGAGTTGGCCGGCGCGACGCTTGACGACGATCCCGACACGCGCGAGGCTCAATACGGGGAATGGATCACCAGCGCCCGTTGCGAGCCGGAAAAGGGCCAGCACCCGTCGGTTGAAGTGTTGCTGCACCACCTCGTGCCGGGCCGGTACGTCGTGCACAGCCACGCGACGATCGTGAACACGCTGACATGTCACACCGGCGGCCAAGCGCTGGCCGAGGACATCTTCGGGGACGACGTCGTGTGGGTGCCGTATGTCGATCCCGGGTTCATCCTCGCACAGACGTTGAAACAGGCGCTCGAAGACCACCGTGCACGCACGGCTCGCGAACTGCCGAAGGCGATCCTGATGGCCAACCACGGCATGATCGTCGCGGGTGACGATCCGGAAGCGATCCGCGCCAACACCGATGAGATTCTCACCAAGATTGCCGCGCGGCTTGGCGATGATTGGCAGACGGAATCGATTGGCAAAGTCACGCGCGCGAGCGATGCGAACTTGATCGTGCGGGCAGTGGGGCCCGCGTTGCGCGGTCTCTTGGCCGAAGATCCCGCCGGGCCATTGAAGGTGGTTACCTTCGACGATTCGGACGTCGCACTCGGCTTGATCGGGGCCGAAGCCGGTAAGGCGATCGCGTGTGCCGGACCGATGACGCCCGATCAGATCGTCTACTGCAACAGCTTCCCCCTGTGGTTCAAGCCAGAAAAGGGTGAAGACGAGGACGCACTGATCGCGCGTTTGCGCGACGCGATCGAGCAGCACACCAAGGAAACGCGTTTTCCGCCGAAGGTCGTGCTGGTCGAGGACGTGGGTCTGTTTGCCGTGGGCGACGATTTCAAGACGGCCAACACCGCGCGCGAAGTGTACGTCGACGCAATCAAGGTCATGGCCGGCGCGATGCGCCTGGGCGGAGGTCCCGGGGGCGTGAGTTACCTGACGGATCGCCAGCGCCTCTTCATCGAAGACTGGGAATTCGAGGTGTACCGGAAAAAAGTCGCCGCGACGGGTACCGCCGCGGCCGGTCGCCTTAAGGGTAAGATCGCCATCGTGACCGGGGCCGCCCAGGGTGTCGGTCTCGATATGGCTCAAAGCCTCGCCATCGAAGGGGCTCACGTCGTGCTGACCGATATCAACGAAGAGGGCGCGGCCAGCGCTGCCGATGATCTGTGTGACAGGCACGGCTTCGGGCGCGCGATCGGTCTGCCGATCAACGTCACCGACGGTGGGGCGGTCGCGGAGTGCATCGATCAAGTCGTGCGTACCTACGGCGGGTTCGACGTGCTCATTTCCAACGCGGGCGTATTGAAAGCCGAATCGGTCAAAACGCAGCCGGAAAAGGATTTCCAGTTCGTTACGGAAGTGAACTACAAGGGTTATTTCCTGTGCGTTCAGAAAGCCGCGCCGATTCTCGCCACCCAGCACAAGGCAAACGCGGCTTACATGAGCGACGTCATCCAGATCAACTCCAAGTCGGGTCTCGTCGGTTCCAACCGCAACGCGGCGTACGCGGGAAGCAAGTTCGGCGGGATTGGCCTGACCCAGTCGTTCGCGCTGGAACTCCTCGCCGACGGCATCAAGGTCAATTCCATCTGCCCCGGCAATTTTTTCGACGGCCCGTTATGGTCCGACCCGGAAAACGGCTTGTTCGTACAGTATCTGCGAACCGGCAAGGTGCCGGGCGCGAAGACCATCGAGGACGTGCGTCGCGCCTACGAAGCAAAAGTGCCGATGGGCCGCGGCTGCACCACGGCGGACGTGATGAAAGCGATCTTCTATCTGATCGAGCAGCAATACGAAACAGGTCAGGCCCTGCCCGTGACGGGTGGGCAAGTGATGCTCAGCTAGGCGCCGTGGAATGATGGAATGATGGAATGATGGAATGATGGAATGATGGAGGGGTGGAGGGGTGGAGGGGTGGAGGGGTGGAGGGGTGGAGCGAATGGGTACACGTCGGAACAAGAATCGAGGCTATCAACAGTTACGGGTGTGGCAGGATGCCGTGGAACTTTATCGTTTGACGTGCCAAGCTGGACGGAATTGGCCGTTTGAACGAAAGAAGGTCGCTTCGCAGGCCATCGCGTCTGCGGATTCCGTTCACCGAAACATCTCGGAAGGCTACTGCCGACGGTCGCTCCGAGAATACCTGCAGTTCCTGAACTTCGCGCTGGGATCGCTTGGCGAAAGCGTCTCCGGCTACACGACGTACCATTCCGCCGGGCAGCTTTCGGACGCTGATTTCGAGGCCCTGGACTCGCTGTCGTTTCGACTGGAGAACGGACTGATCAAGTTGATCGAGAGTCTCCAACGGAAGCGAAACAGCGGCGATTGGATTGAATCATTCACCGAGGACAGCCCAAGTGCTTGAATGTTCATATGATCGACTACATCGTACTCCAGCATTCCAACATTCCATCTTTCCAATACTCCATTCCTCCAACAAGTCAGATCACTCGTTCCAGAAGAGGCTCGCAAATCCATGACGGCCAAGACGGCGACATTACCAGAGTCTCAACACGCCGTGCAGCTCGTTGGCCCCGGCGAGTTGAAATTGAACACCTCGAAACCGGTGCCGACGCCCGGGCCGCATGAGATTCTGGTGAAGGTCGAGGCCGTCGGGTTGTGCTTTTCCGATTTGAAGCTGCTCAAACAGTTCGACAAGCATGCGCGCAAGACGGAGATCGTCGGCGGAATCGAGCCGGACGTTCTGAAAGGTATCCAAAGCTACGTTCCCGGCAGCTTACCCGCCGTGCCGGGACACGAGGTCGTCTGTCGGGTCGTTGCCGTCGGCGATCAGGTGAAACATCACAAGGTCGGCGAGCGCTACCTTGTACAGGCCGACTACCGCCAGTTGCCCACGGCGGGCGGTTCCAATGGGGCGTTTGGATACAACTTTGAGGGCGGCTTGCAGGAATACACGTTGCTCGACGAGCGTGTTGTCGTCGCGCCCGGCGGCGAGCGTTTTCTGATTCCGGCGGGCGAGGAAAAAAGCGCCTCGGCGGTGGCGCTCGTTGAACCGTGGGCGTGCGTCGAGGATTCCTACGTCACCCGCGAGCGGAACACGATCAAGGCCGGCGGCAGGTCGCTGGTCGTCGTGGCCGAAGGGCGCGCGGCGAAAGGCGTGACCGAGTGCTTTTCGCCGGACGGTCAACCGGCCGAAGTGCAGACGGTCTCGCCGAGTGAAGTCGCTGGGCTTCCTGACGAACACTTCGACGACATCGTCTACTTCGGTTCCCACAAGCCAACCATCGATGCGCTCAACGACAAACTCGCCGCCGCCGGCATCATCAACATCGTCCTCGGTGGGGAGCGAGTTGGCCAACTTGTGTCGGTCGGCGTCGGACGCCTTCACTACGGCATGACACGCTGGGTCGGTACGACGGGAGACAATGCGGCCGAGTCCTACCAACAGATCCCGGCCAGTGGCGAGATTCGCGAAAACGACAAAATCCTTATCGTCGGCGCAGCCGGCCCGATGGGTCAGATGCACGTGATTCGCGACCTTTGTCTTGGCATCTCGGGCGTGAGTGTCATCGGTACGGATCTCGACGATCCGCGAATCGAGTCGCTGCGATGCAAGGCGGAGCCGATGGCGAAGGCAAACAGGGTGGCATTGCGGCTGGTCAATTCGCGGAACGAGCCACTCGACGAAACGTTCAGCTATTTTGCCTTGATGGCCCCGGTGGGGGCGCTGGTGGCCGACGCCATTCAGAAGTCCCGGGACGGCGCGATTATCAATGTTTTCGCCGGCATACCTGCGCCAACGAGACACGATCTTGACCTCGATGCGTACATCGAGAAGCGCTGCTTCATGTTCGGCACCAGCGGTTCAACGATCGAGGACATGCGCATCGTGTTGAGAAAGGTCCAGCGCGATCAACTCGATACCAACGCCTCCGTGGACGCGATCAGCGGCATGTCGGGAGCGACGGACGGCATCGCCGCGGTGGAGAACCGCACGCTGGCCGGAAAGATCGTTGTCTACCCCATGTTGCACGACGTTGGCCTGATACCGCTGGCCGATCTCGACAAGCATTTCCCCACGGTTGCTGAGAGACTCGACAACGGCAAATGGACCCGCGAAGCCGAACGGGAACTGCTGCGCGTTGCGGGAGGGAACGGGTAAGTGTCGCGCCGGAGAAAGACGTTCGTCGGTTTCGGCTTCGGGCCGATTCAAAGCGCGCTTTTTCTCTACGAGGCGTATTGCTCCGGCAATTTCGATCGTTACGTGATCGCTGAGGTCGATGCGGGGCTTGTCGGCGCCGTGCGCGCAGGCGGCGGCCGGTATTCGATCAACATTGCGCACCCTGATCGCATTGAACAGATGGTGGTCGATGGTGTGCGACTGTATGATCCCGCCGATGAACGAGACCGCGATGAATTGGTGGAAGCGATCGCCGACGCGCATGAAATGGCCACGGCGCTCCCCAGCGTGCGGTTCTACGACACGGGCGACGTGACGAGCGTGGCGAAACTGCTCGCCGACGGCTTTGGGCGGCGTGACCCGTCGAAGCCGGTGATCATCTACGCGGCGGAGAATCACAACCGCGCGGCCGAAATCCTTTCAGAACGGGTCAGCGCCAAAGTCCGCGCCCGTGCATTGGCCAACACGCAAACGCTCAACACGGTCGTCGGCAAAATGAGCGGCGTGATCGACGACGCCGACACGATCCACCGGCTTGGCCTTGCACCACTCACGCCCGATACGCCGCGAGCCGTACTGGTTGAGCGGTTCAATCACATCCTCGTATCCCGTGTGACGCTTGAAGGTTTCCAGCGCGGCATCGAGGTATTTGTCGAAAAGGATGACCTGTTGCCGTTTGAAGAGGCCAAGCTCTATGGTCACAACGCAATTCATGCGCTGATCGGATATCTGGCTCGTCTGAGAGGACTGACCACGATGGCCGAGGCCGCTCACCATGGTGACATCATCACCGCCGCACGCGCGGCCTTCATTGACGAATCAGGCGCGTCGCTCGTGAAGAAATACGAACACGTAGATGATCCGCTCTTCAGCGCGGGCGGCTATTGTGCCTATGCGGACGACCTCATTGAGCGCATGCTCAATCCACACCTGAACGACCTGATCTCTCGCGTCACGCGCGACGCGCGGCGGAAGCTGGGGTACGATGATCGGCTGTTCGGGACGATGCGGCTTGCTTTGGCCCAGGGCATTGAGCCGGTCCACATGGCCAAAGGCGCCGCCGCCGCGTTGATGTGCGCGACAGACAACGCGCCCCAAACGAGAGAGGACGTCGGCGCGACGCTGCGCGAGGTTTGGGGTCAGCAGGCGGATGAACTTGCTGACCACCTGATCGCACTGACGTGGGAGGCAATGCCATCGTTAAGGAAGCTCCTGTGAAGGAAAGTCGCAATGCGGGACCCACTCATTCTCGCCCCCGTATCGTGGCGCCGCTAGCCCATGTTCAGTATAGAGGGGGCTGATTTCTTGGATGCGGGTGGCGCAGACCCCGGTTTTTCCGGGGTTTTTTGATAGGAAGGCCTCGGGCGACGCGAAAGGTGTAGTGACACACTAGTACCATGTCAAATTTCGATTGACGGGTAGATTTTTGCCAGTTTTACGCG
>CAZDHR010000075.1:0-20473 GCA_964505295.1 uncultured Planctomycetaceae bacterium | reverse complement strand
CGTGCACCTGCGAGAAACCCTTGGCCCGATTGTAGAACCCGACGCCGAACAGCTTCGCCTCGCCGGGGTAGAACTTGAAGGTGTCGACGTCGGCGGGGTTGTCGTAGAGCACGGCGACGTCGTCGTTGCCCTCGCTGGAGAACGCGTGCACCTGCCAGAAGCCCTTGGCCCGGGTGAAGAATCCCTCACCGTACAGCTTGGCCTGCTCCGGCCAGAACTTGAAGGTGTCGGTGCCGTTGGGGTTATCGTGGAGCACCGCCATGTCCTCGTTGCCGGCCGTGCTGAACGCGTGGACGTAGGCGAACGAGGCCGCCCGAATGAAGTACCCATCGCCGTAGAACTTGGCCTGATCGGGCCAGGCCTGGTAGGTGTCCTTCCCGGTGGGATCGTCGCGGAGCGAGGCGACGTCGTCGTATCCCGGGGTGGCGTAGGCGTTCACCTTGGCGAATGCGACGACCCGGTTCAAGTAACCCTCCCCGGAGAGCGCGGCCGCGGCCGGGTCGGCCTGGAGGGTATCCACGCCGTCGGGGTCGTCGTAGAGCGCGGCGACGTCGGAGCCGCCCCCGCCGTAGACCGTGATCACCTCGGCGCCCGCGACGTTGACCGTGTACCCGTCGCCGGAAAGCGCCCCGTAGCCGGGCCAGAGCTCGACGGTGTCCTTGCCGGCCGAGGCCGTCAGCTTCACGGTATCGTTGCCTCCCAGCCCGTCCAAGTCGACGGTGGTTACGCTCGCGGCGACCGTGACGGGGACGCCGTTGACCGTCACGGTCCACGCGCCCGGCCCTTCCACGACCAGCTCGAACGTATCGTCCCCGTCCGTGCCCTCGATCGTTTGGGTCGTCGGGGCGGGTTCCGTGGTTGCGGTCACCGGGGGATCGAAGTTGCCGACGATCGGGGCCGCGTAGTCGTCGCCATACTGGGCGAACAGGTCGTCGCCGAACGGGACCGGCTCGAACGAATGATCCAAGGGCGCTACCGACCCGTCCTCTTGAAGCGTCGCGTCGGAGATGAGGAAGTACCACTCGGCCCCTTCTTCCGGCGTGGCGCCGCTGCGGTCGGGCACCCAGAGGCCTAGGTCGTCGATGTCGTCCTGGTTCATGTCGGCAGCGACGGGCCGTTCCCGAACGCCGCTGAAGGCGAGGAAGCTGAAGGGGATCTCGGCGTCGATCGCGCCTCCCAGACCGTCCGCAGCCAGATCGAAGTAGAAGACGCCGTCGAGGAAGGTCGCCAGGTCGTCGAACCCGTCGCCGTCGAAGTCGCCCACGATCGGGTAGCCTCGCAAGCCGGAAACGATCGGCGTCTCGTCGCTGACGAGGTAGTCGTGATCGGTGTCCAACAGCCAGCTCGTGCCGGTGAACAGGCCGACTTCATCGCCGTTGAGCAGGCCCGGGTCGTCGGGGTCGGACGGATCGACGACGTCGAAGTTGCCGGCCACGGGCGCGCCCAGGCCGTCGAACCAGGTCGGCTCGATCGAGTTGACGTCGGGCACGCCGTCGTTGTCCACGTCGACCAGCCAGCGGTACTCTCCCGCTGCGTTCTGCCCATAGGCGGCCAGCTTGTCGAACCCGTCGGCCTCGGTTTCGTCCACGTCCGGCGTGTCGGGATCATCCTCCACGGCGGCGAAATTGCCGGCGAAGATATCGTCGCTGGGGAAGCCGAGCGTGTACGCGATGTCGCGGTTGGTGTAGTCGGGGTTCTTCGGGTCGAACCGGAAGTTCCCGTTCGTGTCGATGTAGACGCTCCCGCCGCTCCACGCGCCGATCTCCGGCCGGCTGTCGACGGTGAACCGGGCGACGAAGTCGCCGCCGGGTACGCCGTCGCCGCTGGGCAGATCGGGCGTCTCCTGCGGCTCGATCGTGTCGGTCTCGCCGTCCAGGGCGTTCCCCACCGGGTCGACCAGGCGGTCGGAAAGCGTCAGCGTGAACCGGTCGTCGGGGAGCGGCTCGAAGAACGCGAGAAGGAGCTCGCCGGTCGCCGGATCGCCGGGCAGCACCGGGTCGGGCACGAACGTGACGCTCTCGATCGGGATGATCCCGCCCGCGTCGCCCACGAGCTGATAGTGACCCGGTTCCAGGGCGATCGCCTCGTGCAGGGCGTCGTACAGGAAGCTCGGGTCCACGGCGCTGCGATCGGGCAGGTCGAGCACCCGAATCGACAACTGATCGACCAGCGGCGTGGGGCCGTCCTCGGTGGGTTTGGGATCGAACAGGTCGTAGTCGGGATCGCTCGTGACGAAGACCTCGGTCACGCGCGGCCCCTGCGTATCGACGAACAGTTCCAGGACCTGCCCGGGGTCGCCCAGGCCGTCGTCGGCCACGTTTACGTTGCCGGCCAGATCCTCCGCGGTCACCACAATCTCCCGTACGCCGTCGAACGGGAAGGACGCCGGGTCGTTGAGGTCGCGGATGAACGTCGTCTCCCACTGTCCTTCGGGGAAGGCGTCGTCGCCGTCTTCCGGCAGGGCCACGGTGAGGCTGAACTCCGCTTGATCGTTGTTCAGATTGTCGGCCGTCGGATCGACGTACAGCCGCACGATCGCGTCGGCCTCGGCCCGGCCGAGGAAGCCCAAGTCCGTGTCGCTCGTGACGACGCCGGGAAGCCCCAGTCCCCGACCGAAGCCGGCGCTGCGCGTCGCCGACCACGGCTGTCCGCTGCCCCAGCTTCCGTTGACCAACTGGTCGCCGCTCGAGTGGACGTCGGCGTTGTACGTGCTCGTGTAGAGAGTCCACCCCGCAAGACCGCCCGTGGTCTGCACGTTGCGCACCTGGTAGCCCCCGGCCCAGAAGGCGTTGGTCGAGGCGTCGTAGATCCCGGTGAAATCCTCCCACCCGGAGATGGTCCCCAGGATTTGCGTTTGGGCGGCGTCCTGGTACCCGATCCCGAACCAGTGGAACGACCCCTGGAGCGTGTACTGGCTTCCGGACGAGGGCACTTGGGAATAGACGAATATCTGCGTTTGCCCCCAGTTCAGCCAGGGATACGCAGTCTCGTTGGCCGACAGTCTCCACGTGCCCGTCAAATCGGCGTCGGAGCTTGTCGTGCTCACCAAACCTTCTACCGAGCCAACCAGGGTGTCGACCCCCATGACGTGGGCCGTCGGGTCGACGCCCAGGATGCTCACCGGCGGGGCGACCGTGTCGACGAGCACGTCGAGCAGGAAGTCCTCGCTGATGTTCCCGGCCCGGTCCTCCACCTCCAGCTTGAGGTTGTGAATTCCGTCGGCCAAGACGCCGCCGACTTGCTGCGTGATCAACTCCGTGAGCAGCGTCCGATTCGTAAACCCGTCGGTTCCGCCGATCGCTGGATCGGCCGCCGAATCGTAGAGCAGGATCTCGTCACTCTCCTCGAAGCGATCGAAGACACGGAACTTGAGGTACTCCTGATCGACTTCGAAGGTGTTGTGGAAGGCGAGGTTCGGGTCGTGGGTTGTCATCGTCACCGTCGGCGTGTCGTCGTTGGTGACGTTGTCGTCGTCGTGGCGCCCGGAATCGCTGGCCTCCACGAGGTCGACGAACGGAGTATTCGGCTGGTACGTGTCGATCTCCACGAGAAGCGACTCGGCAAGCGGGCTGATGTTGCCTGCCAGGTCCTCGAGCTCGGCCGTCACGTCGTAGACGCCGTCGTCAAGCGGCTCGATGGTGATTTCCCAGATGCCCAGGCCGTCCGTGGGGTGCAGGTCGCTCTCGTCGGAGCCGACGACGCCTTCGCCGACCAGCTCGATCGGGCCGCCCGTGGTCACGTTGTGAGCCCAGATGCGGACGATCGCGTTGGCCTCGCCGGTCCCGAAAAACGCCGGCGCCGAGACGTTGGTGACGTTGTCGTTGTTGAAGGAGCCGCTGTCGCTGTCGGCCAGCAGATCGGGCGCGGAGGGCGCCGCCGGCGCCGTGGTGTCGATCGTCACCAGCAACTCCTCCGCTTGGGCGCTGCGGTTGCCGGCGACGTCGAACGCCTCGACGCTCAACGGGTGCGGGCCTTCCGACGGAATCCCAAAAACGCCCTGGTTGGCGATGAAGTCGATCCGCAGGATGCCGAAGCCGTCCACGACGCCGTCGGTCAGATCGAACGCGGGGTTGAAGATGAACGCGGCGATCACCACCTCGCCGTCCTTCACCTGCACCCAGGAGCCCGGCTCGGCGGAGATGCGGAAGTCGGCCACGCTGTCGGCCGGCAGCGCGTCGGGGTCGCCGATCGTCACGTTGTCCAGGTCGGAGCTGCCCGTGTCGTCGGGGTCGACCAGGTCGATCGTGGGCCGCTGGGGCGGGAGGGTGTCGATCACCAGATCGTTTTCGCCCAGCAGGTCGTCGACCAGGGTGATGTTGCCGGCCAGGTCCTCGACCTCGACGTGGATCTGATACTCGCCGTCGATAAGCGGCTCGACCGTGATCTCCCAGGTGCCCAAGACGTTGGTATTGGGCGGCTCGATCGTGGTCGTGCCGTCCGACTGGTCCGAGTTGACGATGCCCTGGCCGATCAGCTCCACGACGCCCGTGGGCACGCCGCCCACGACCCGCTCGCCGAACACGCGTACCTGGGCGTTGGCCTCGGCAATGCCTTCGAAAGCAGGCTGATTGATGTTCGTCACGTTGTCGCTGTTGGTGCCGATCGCGCCCCCGTCCGGGCCAAAGGAGTCGCTGGCGTCGATCAGGTCCAAGCTCACGTTGGCCGGATCCGGGTCGGTGAGGTCGATGGTCGTTAGCAGCTCCTCCGACTGTTCGCTGCGGTTGTCGGCGATGTCGAAGGCCTCGACGCTCAACGGGTGCGGGTCTTCGTCGAGCACCAGCACGCGGAACACGAAATCAACCGGGTCGCCCGGAGCGGGGATCGGCATGACAAACGTGTCGATCACGTCCTCGCCGTCCTTGACGAGGACGGTCGACCCCGGCTCGGCCGAAACACGCACCTGGACGGCCGTCTGATCTTGCGGCGGGTCGGGGAGGAAGCCCTGGGTGACGTTGTCCATCGTCGACGCGCCCGTGTCCGAGTAGATCGGGGCTGTGCCGAGCACGTCGTTGTCTACCACGTCGGGCCCCACCAGGTCGATCGTGGGCCGCTGCGGCGGGAGGGTGTCGATCTCGATATCCAGCCTCGGCCCGTCGTCCTGATCGCTCGAATTGCCGGCGACGTCCTCGATCTCCACCGTGAACCGGTAATCCCCGTCGGCCAACGGCTCCGCCGTGATCTCCCAGAGGCCCAAGCCGTCGTCCGGCGCACCGCCTTCGCCGATATAGGCGGCCTCGTCGCCAGCCGCTCCCACGTCCGACGTGTCGGAGCCGACCACCGTCTGGCCGACCAGGTCGGGAACGCCGATCGAGGCGCCCGTGGGGTCAAACCGCTGGGCGTACAGACGGAGCCGCGTGTTGGCCTCGGCGACCCCCAGGAACGCGGGCTGGTTGATCTTCGTGATCAAATCCCCCAGGACGCCCGTATCGCTGTAGGTGGCCAGGGCGATGGTGGCGAGCGACGCGTCGGGCGCGTTGGGATCGAAGTGCGCGGTCAGCGACTCGGACATCGGCGACCGCCCTTCGGCGGGTGTCGGCGTTTGGTCTCCCCCCTGGCCGTCGAAGATCCGCACCGCCGCGGTGATCACGTTGAAGTAGCCCAGCGCGTTGGCGGCGACCGGAGCGCCGTCCGGCCCGACCTGGATGGCCTGGCTCCACTCGCCCACCAGCGGGTCGGAACCCCCGGTCGAGTCGAAGGTGAACTCGAACAGCGTCGACCCGACCAGTGGATCGGCAAAGCCGACCGCCACCCCGTTGGCAAACACCTGGACCGCGGCCCCGGGCGTGAGGCCGGCGTTGGCCTCCGCGGCCGTGAGGACGTCAATCCCCTCCGCCTCGAACTCCGCCAGGTCGGCGACGATCAACAGCCGGGCGTCGTCGACAAACGTCACCAGGTCGGTGTTCGACAGCCCGCTGTCGTCGTTCGGATCGAGTTCGGGCGTGCCGGGGACGGGCGCGGCGAAGTTCTCGATCTCCAGGTCGTACTCGTTCCCCAGCTCGTCCGGGTCGTCGGCCAAGACAACCTGGAGGAAATACCGCTCCTGCCCAACGACGGGAATGACCAAGTGCTCGGTGTCGGTAGCCCCGAAAGCGGAGCTGGCGATGAGATTGCCGCTCGCGTCCCGCACGAAGATATTCACGTCGCCGAGGTCGTTCTCGAAGAACGCGTTGATGACCAGCTTGCCGGTGTCCTGGGCCGTAATCTGGAAGAAGTCCTGGTCGGTCGTGTTGTGCAGCTTGACGTCGCGGAGCGTGATCTTGGGGAGCGATCCCAGGACCGTGGCCGTTTCGATCGCGTCGTTGACCTCGAAGGGGTCGATGATGATCGTCGTGGTGGCGCTTGCGTTGGTGACGTTGCCGGCCAGGTCTTCCACCTCGAGGGTCATCGTGTAGATGCCGTCGGCCAGCGGCTCGACGGCAATTTCCCAGATACCGCGGTTGTCGGTAGGCGAGCCACCCACGCCCACGTCCGACTCGTCGCTGCCCACAACGCCCATGCCCACCAGGATCGGGCCGTGGACGCCGTCGTCGGCGTAGATCCGGACGGTGGCGTCGGCTTCGGCCAACCCGGTGAAGTCGGGCTGCCGGATGCTCGTGGCCCCGTCGCCGACGACCCCCGTGTCGCTGGTGGGGGCTAGGCCGACCGTGATATCGCCATCGCTGGGCTCCGTGCGGTCGATCACCAGCACGAGCTCTTCCGACTGCGCGCTGCGGTTGCCCGGCTCGTCGAATGCCTCGGCGCTGAGAAGATGGGTGTCCTCGCTCAACGTCAAGGGGCGTGTCGTCGAGCTGCCGGCCATGATGAAGTCGTCGAGCACGGTCTCGCCGTCCTTGACGAGCACGCGTGAGCCGGCCTCCGCCGTCACCGTGATATTCACGTCGTTTGCGGCGTTGGTCACGTTGTCCCGGTCCGACGACCCGCTGTCGTCCGCCGCCGCCACGTCGAGCGTGGGCCGCTGCGGCGGGAGCGTGTCGACCACAATCGGCAGCGCCGCCGAGGCGGCACTCACGTTGCCTGCCAGGTCTTCCACTTCCACCGTGACGTCGTAGTTCCCGTCGGCCAACGGCTCCACGGTCACTTCCCACGTCCCCGCGGAGCTTACGATCCCTTCTCCCACGACGACCCCGTTGGCCAGCACGCGAACGATCGCGTTCGATTCGGCCGCGCCGTCAAACGCCGGCTGGTTGATTGCGGTCACCTCGTCCGTGTTGGTCCACTGCGGGCCAACCAGCCCGGCCACGTCGTCGAACGTGTCGCTTGAAGTCAACAGGTTGGGAGCCGCCGGGGTCGACGGCTCCGTACGGTCGATCACCAGCACGAGCTCTTCCGACTGTGCGCTGCGGTTGCCCGGCTCGTCGAATGCCTCGGCGCTGAGAAGATGGGTGTCCTCGCTCAACGTCAAGGGGCGTGTCGTCGAGCTGCCGGCCATGATGAAGTCGTCGAGCACGGTCTCGCCGTCCTTGACGAGCACGCGTGAGCCGGCCTCCGCCGTCACCGTGATATTCACGTCGTTTGCGGCGTTGGTCACGTTGTCCCGGTCCGACGACCCGCTGTCGTCCGCCGCCGCCACGTCGAGCGTGGGCCGCTGCGGCGGGAGCGTGTCGACCACAATCGGCAGCGCCGCCGAGGCGGCACTCACGTTGCCTGCCAGGTCTTCCACTTCCACCGTGACGTCGTAGTTCCCGTCGGCCAACGGCTCCACGGTCACTTCCCACGTCCCCGCGGAGCTTACGATCCCTTCTCCCACGACGACCCCGTTGGCCAGCACGCGAACGATCGCGTTCGATTCGGCCGCGCCGTCAAACGCCGGCTGGTTGATTGCGGTCACCTCGTCCGTGTTGGTCCACTGCGGGCCAACCAGCCCGGCCACGTCGTCGAACGTGTCGCTCGAAGTCAACAGGTTGGGAGCCGCCGGGGTCGCCGGCAGCGTCCGGTCGACGGTGACGATTAGCTCCTCGGACTGGAACAGTTCGTTGCTGTCCGCGTCGGACGCTTCAGCACTCAGCTTGTGCGTGCCGTCACCCAGGGTCAGCGTTCGCACGTCGGTTCCGGTCGAAACGTACGGACCGTCGATCACGGTGTTGCCGTCCTTGATGACCACGGTCGTGCCCACTTCGGCCGTAACCGTGAAGGACACAGGGTTCGGCGCATTGGTCACGTTGTCCAGGTTGGAAATACCCGTGTCGCTGGCATCGGGCAGATCGATCGTCGGCCGCTGTGTGGGCACAACGTAGTCCGTGCCGTCCAGTTGCAGCAGTTCGATGTCGACGAACGTCACCGGCTGAGCTCCCGAGACCGCGACGGTGCCGCTGTCGAGGTCCTCGTTGAGCGCCACGGTGTACGTGGCGCTGCCGGTGGTCACGTTCAGCGTGTCGCCCGAGCTCTGGATGGCGCCGATCGGGTTGCTCGCGTCGATCGTGACCGCGACGTGCGCGTCGGGCGTAACGTCGAACACGTCGGTGCCGCCGAGCGAGTCGAAGTAGACGGTCGAGAAGGTCGGATCGCCGCTAACAATGGGATCGTCAATGGTCCGCAGCCGGTACAACAGGGTCGATGTCGAAGTGTCGCTCACCGTGACCATCGGGCTGGCAACGGCGCCAGCCGCCCCGAAGTCGATGTCCAGGGTCTCGCTGCCGCTGGTCAAGGGATTGTCGGGATTCGTGCCCCGCAGGGTGAGCGTGTCGGAGTCGTTGGCGAAGCCGTCGTCGTCCAAGACAATAATGTCCAGGTTGGCGACGTAATCGACGTCGACGATCGGCGTGCCGAAGCCGGCGTTGGTCACCACGATCTCGCCCGATTCCGGCCCCGCCGGCTGAATCACGATGTCCTCGGAGACCGCGCCGCCGAGAAGCGACGTGTGAAGGATGATCAGGTCGGACTGCCCGCCGTCATCCTGCGTGGGCTCCCCCTCGTCGTAAAAGACGTCGACGCCCCAGCCGAGCGGCGTGTCGTCGGCGTAGGGCGTGATCTCCAGCGTGTCGACTTCGTCGTGACCGATGACGTTGAGGAGCTGGAGCCCGTCGAAGAAGATCGGACCGCTGCCATTGACGTTGATCGCCGCTTCTTGAAAGCCGCGGCCTTCGACCACGAAGTTGTCGGTCTGCGGGGCCGTGTCGTTGTTGTCGCCGATCAGGTTGACGGTGGTCGCCCCCGTCAGCCAGAGCCCTTCGATCGAGCTGTAGTTGAAAGGCAGGACCCCGTCGATGTCGATCGACACGTGCCGCGGGGTCAGCTTGTCGGTGTAGACGTCGACCTCGGCCCCCGGCGGGACCGCCACGGTCAGTTGATCGCCTTGTGGCAGGACGATGCCCGTCGTGCCGGGATCGGGATCGCCCCCGTTGATCTGCATGACGAAGTTCGCCGAGGGCGTCAGCGTGACGTCGTCGGCCACGGGGTGGTTGCCCTCGAAGCCGGCGTTGACCACGAGCCCCACGTCGCCCGGGTCGGCCTGCACGAGCGAGGCCGTCACCAGGTTGACCGGCAAGAGCCCGCCGCCCGTGTTGTTGATCACCACGGCCGAGTCGTTGACGTCGATCGCGTCGTAGCCGTCGGGCAGCCCCAGTGCGGCGGCGCTGGGGATGATCACCCCGTCGCCGTAGCCGAAGGGGTCGACCCCGGCTGTCTCGGTCGGCGTGTGTACGAGATTGGTTTCGCCGGGCGCGTGGACATAGACCGTGTTGGCGTTGCCGGCTCCGGCATCGATCAGGATGCCGCCGGGCACGACGTCGCCCAGGTTCAAGTCGGGCCCCAAGCCGCCCCCGACCGCGCCGGGAAATTGGTCGAAGAAATCGCCTTCCGAAGGCCCGTCCCACGGATCGCCGTCCTGGAAAACCAGGGCCGAATTGGCTCCCGTGGGCACGACCGACAGCTCGTCATCCCCGGCCGATCCAACGACGGTGACCGTGTCATCGTTGCCGCCGTCGCCCAGGGCCTCGACCGTCTCGACGAAGCGGATGTCCAGCGTGGTGCCGCCGTCGACGTCGACCAGCGCCTGGCCCGTCGGCGACTGGTAGGTGACGGTGGTGTTTCGGGCGCCGCCGGCGTCGATCAGGTTAACCACGTCGCGGCTTCCGGTGTCGCCGGTCGGGTCACCTCCCAAGATCGTGACCGCGTTGCCCGTCAGCGTCGCATCGCCGGCCAGGCGCACGTTGAACGTCTCGGTGCCGCCGTACCCGCTGAAGCTATGGTCGGCGGGGTTCGAAAGCTGATCGCCCTGGACGTTGAATACCGCACTACCCTCGCCGTCTTCGAGGTCGACCGAGCCATATCCTGAGGCGAGGCCCACCCCGGTGGCGTCGACGTTGTAGGTGTTGTCCACACCGAGTCCGTCGGGAGCGTAGACGTATAGCCACTCGAGGTTCCCGTCGTAGGTGAGGATGCCGCCGGCGCCGAAGATGCCGCCGGGTGTGACCGGCCCGCCGAACGCCCCGCCGCCGATCTCGCTGGCGTCCATGTGGAACGTGTTGGGCGCCCCGTCCCACGCGTCCAGGATCTGCAGCCAATCGTCGCCGCCCTGCGTGTTGAGATCGATGGGGCTCACCACGCCGTTGGCCGTGTTCGCGCCGTCGTCGATGATGATTCCATCGTCGCCACCCCCCGTGTTCAGCTCGGTCTCGGTTAGACCGGCCGCGGTCGACTCCAGCCAGTAATCGTGTCCGGCGGCGTTGCTGGAAACCGTTACGGTCCCCGCGCCGAGGCCCTGGTACGTGATCAACCCGCCGCCGCCACCGCTGCCCGTGATGCCCGCGATCGTCGTGGCGGTGAGAGTAACCGTCTCCGGGCCGCCCGCACTCGCCGTGTCGTCGACGACCAGGTCGTCGTCCCCCGGTCCTCCGTCGATCGTCAAGTCGCCGAGGACGTCGTCGATGTCTCCCGTGTCGTCGACGTTGAACAGGTCGTTGTCGGCGCCGCCGTCGATCGTGGTGACGGCCGTCGCGCTGGTGCTCAGGACGTTGATCGTGTCGGCACCGCCGCCCGTATCGACGAGATTGAGGAATTCCACCGCCCCGTCGTAGATCACGCCGCCGAATCCGGCCCGGTCGACCGTGGAAGCGGTGACGGTGTACGTATCGCCCGTCGCCCGGTTGTCGTCGTAGAGATTGAGCGTGTCGGCGGGGTCGTTTCCGCCCCCCACCGTGATCCGACCCGGCAGATTATCCAGATCCATGGCAATCGGCGACAGATTGACCGTGTCGTCGCCGTCCTGGGCGCCGATCCCCGTCAACGCGGTCGCGCTGGTGCCCTGGACGTCGACCGTATCGTCCCCGCCACCCATCCAGATGACCACCCCTTCGACCGCCGCGTCGTAGGTCACGCCGCCGAATCCGGCCCGGTCGACCGTGGAACCGGTGATCGTGTAGGTATCGCCGGCCGCCTGGTTGTCGTCGTGGATGAGCAGAAAGTCACCGACATCGGAGCCGCCGTTGAAGGTGACCGACCCGGTAAGGTTGTCAAGGTCCTGGGCCCCCGGGCTCAAGTTGACCTCGTCGTTGCCTCCTCCGCCCTCGACGGTCCAGCTTGGCGTGCCGGCGTTCCCAAGCGTCTCGAAGTTGACCACGTCGGCGCCCGAGTCGCCGTTGATCGTGTTGGTGGGCGTGTCGTAGTCTCCCGCCAGGCCGCTGACGGAGAACGTGTTGCCGCCGGCAGCCAGGTTGATCTCCAGCGACGAATTGGGCGTGGTGAAGTCGACGTACTCGCTCTGGTTCGAGTCGATGCGCGTGAGAGTGGCGGAAACCTGGGTCAGCGTGCCGTCCGGCACGTTGTTGGTGAACGTGAAGACGCGATCGTTCACGTCGAGGTTGTCGGTAATCGGCTCCAGGCCGGTGTACTGGATGTCGCTTCCATCGACACTAACGCTTCCGGCGCTCTCGCTATCGAATACGTGGCTCACCGTTCCAAACGTAGGAGTTCCATTGAGGATCAACGAGTCGCCGCTGTTCTCGTCACGCCCGTCAAAGGCCAACCAGTCGTAAGGAGCGGGATCCGAGGCGCCTCCGCCGGAGAAGTCAACGGTCAACTCGTCGTCCCCGTCCCCTCCGACAAGTGTCACGACGTTGGTCGACCATGTTTCGTACTGGACGTAGCCCGACATGGCGGTTCCGTCCACGCGCCCGGTGCCGCTACCCGTCGAGGTGATCGACCAGGTCCGATCGGTCGAATCGGTCCCGTTGTCGATCGTCAAGTCGATATTGGCCGGATCGAAGACGTCGACGAGCGCCGCAATGCCGGCAACGGACCCGGTGCCCATTGCCGACGCTGAGGTTCGACCGACGAACACGGCGTCGAAGTCGCCGTTGCCTCCGTCGATGATCGTCGTCGACGGTGCATGGAGGACGTTGAACGTATCATTTCCGCCAGCCCCATTCAGAAACGTGTCGGCGGCGTAACCGTTGTCCAACTGCGTGATCGTGAACGTGTCGGCCTGGGCGGCGCCGTTGATCGTTAACGAGCCGGCCGGGTTGGCGAAAGTGGTCAACTCGAACGCGCCGTTGCCGCTGCGGAGTTGCGACACGCCGTTGGTCAAAGTGCCGTCGTCTTCGAGGAATGCATCGTTCACCACGTTTGGCAGATTGAAGACGATGTCGGTGGGCGTGCCGGAATTCGTGATCGGCTCGAGCCCCGTGTAGGTGACCACACGCCCGTCGAGGTCGATCGACCCGGAGTTCGGTCCGGTGTAGTTGTACGTTTCGGTCGAACTCGCGTGTGCGCCCGTGTTCCCCTGAATGACCAGGGCGTCGGCAGCCACCTGCCCGGCGCCGTCATAGGTAATCCCCCCGGCCGGAATCGGCGAGCCGTTCGAGCAATCGACGATCAGCGTGTCGTCGTCAGTGGATCCGTTGATGGTGATCGTGTTCAAGTCGCCGAACGAAGCCGTCGTGAAGAGGTCTCCGTTGATGTACACCTCCAAGTCCGTTCCCGCCGTGTTGAGGTTGATGGAGAAGACATCTGCGTTGCCGTTGCCGGCCATGTTGTCTCCGCCCGGGTCGTCGTCGGCGTCGATTTCCAGATGGGCCATCGAGTAGATCGCGTCGCCCAGCGCCAACACGTCGACGCGGGGGAAGTCCAGGCCGGTGTTCGTGACGTTGTCGTCCTCATCGTCGCCGTCGTTGACGGTGACGCCGGTCGTTTGGAGCAGCTCGGCGAACTCGGTCTGCGTGAGTCGCCGGCCCAGTTCCTGGACGGCCAACTGCTGGGCCAACACGGCAATGCCGGAGATGTGCGGCGACGCCTGGCTGGTGCCGTGGTAATCGACCGTGCCGCCTGCCTCGTTGGCACCGGTGATAACGGCCCCGGGCGCCATGACCGTGGTCAGCGTCTTGTGCCGCTGCGAGAACGGCGCAATGCGATCCACGTCGGTTGTGTTGGCGATCGCTCCGCTGGTGTACCCCCACCCGCCCGTGTCCCCGTCGTACACCGCGCCAATGGAAAGCGAGTTCGGATCGGCCGACGGATAGCCAACGCCTGGCACGCTCCCCTTTGGGTAAAACTCGTTCCCGGAGGAAGAAACGACGATAACCCCCATCCCCTCCAGGGCAGCCAACTCGTCGTTGATCCCGTACGCCGACTGTGTTGTGGCCGTGCTGTAGTTGCCTCCGTCGCCCAGCGACATGTTGACGCTGGCGATGTTGTACGTGGTCGCGTTGGCCACGACCCACAGGAGGGCGTCTTCGACGTATCCGAAGTCCCCGTAACCGCTGTCCTCAAACACTTTCAGGTGAATAATATCGGCCCCGGGCGCCATGCCGGGGTAGGTCGCGTCTTGGGAAGCAACAATGCTGGAAACGTTCGAGCCGTGGCCGTCCACGTCGCTCGCGTCTGCATCGCCGTCGCCGAAATCCCAAGAGTAGACGATCCGATCGGCGATGCCGTCGGCCGGAGCGACGTCGGGCCCGAAAAACGAATGATTCAGGTCGATGCCCGTATCCAGAATCACGGTGGCGAGCCCGCTGCCGTCGATCCCCGCGAAGCGAGGGTCCGCGCGGAAGGCATCCAGGTTGATCTGCGACGTCGATTCGTCCGTGGCCGGAAAAATCGCTCCGTCTCCCGCTCCCACAAGCTCGCCGTCCACGTAGATCGGCTGGGTCGATCCGGTCGTCGTCATGGCGTCGATGAGCTTCTGCACCTCGGCATTGATGGTGACGGAGCTGGACCCCAACTCAGCCGCAACGGTCACCTCCTGCTGGACGCCCGCGAGCGTGTCTGTCTGCAAAAGCCCTCCGACGTCCAGAAGCGTCCGCTCTTCGAGGGCTTCGAGTTGCAATGGACGACGTCCGCCACGAGCCGTGCGGTTGAGGTCCGCGGCCTTGAGGAGATTGCGGGACTTGATTCGATTGCCGAGAGGTTTGCGCCACCACATGGTCCAAGTCTCCGATGCTTGACGATGGAAGGGCAATGGTGTGCCCACAGTACCGACGATGAGATCGCGTATCTTGCCCATCCGGGCAGCCCGCGTGATAAGCTGCGAAGTTCAGGTTGTCAAGTACCTGTGGGAATTCTCAGGAGCCAGGGTCGTCTATGTCGACTCGATAGTCTGCCCATGTGACGCAAGTTTTTCACAACTGCCAGACGCGCGGGGGCAGTAGAAGGCTGGGGTTTGTGGGGGGTTTGGAAAGCTTGGGAATGATCGGCAATATCCGGCCGGGTGTCACGCTTGGGACGCCAAACCCCCAATGCGTCTCCCATCGCGGCTCTCGGGTCGTCGCCTCGGCCCGGCTCAGCCCCCAGCCGAATGGTGATTTCCGCATTCCGCCCCGACGCCGGGCCGGCGCCTCGATAGATGCCCAAGCCGTTTCTCGCCCGTTATCGAGCGAGGCCGGGGAGCCCGGAAAAGCTTGTAGTGCCCCGATTCATCCTGTCCGAGCAGCACGAAGCGGCTTCAGACCGCACCAGCGCCGGGCGTCGCCGTCGGCAGATCGCTCCGTATCAGACGGAACCGCTTCAGGTCGAGGAACCGGTCGAGGATCCGGTCGGCGTGCTGCAAAGGAACGGGCGACGTCCCCCGTGGAGAAGATGCCACGCGACGGTACAGGTCGAGCAACCGTCGGCCGCTCGGCACCAGCGAGTATTGCCGGCTGATCGCCTGGACGTTGTGTCGCACGAGCGCGGCCGCGTCGGCCGCGTCGATCGAAAACGCTTCGTCGATCCACGCGTTGCACTCCAGAAGCTCCCGCCGGTCTCGCTCGCTCGACTCCACGCGCTGGATCACGCGCTCCTGAAGCGGCTCGTCCAGGTCGCCGAAGTCGATCGACGGGCCTTCCGTCTTCTCGCGGAGGGCGTCGGACAGATCGACCGGCTGCGGGCGGTCGTAGAACGCCAGGTTGAGCCGATATGCCTCCAGGATCGCGTGACGAAGCCGGATAGTATCGACCCAGTGTGAAGGCACGTCGAGTCGTGCCCGGAGCCCATCCAGGCGGATCCCGGCTTGCTTGAAGTCGGAGGTGATCTCCGGCAGGTCGCGACCGACGAGGGTGCGTCCGGCGAGCCACGATTCGAGGAACGCCATCCCGAATCCTTCGGCCACGCTGGTGGTGAGGATCAGATCGGAAGCGGCCAGGTTCTCGCCGAAGCTGAGCGCGCCTTCGGCGCCGACGTCGAATCGGCAGGGCAGCTCCAGCTCGCCGGCCACTTGCTTCCACCGCTCGATGATCGGCCGGACGGACGGGCTCAGCGGCGGCAGCGTCAGACCGACCACGCTGCCCGGCGGCGCAAGCCGACCGTACAGCAACGCCTCGCCGATGTTCTTGCGGCGAATACAGCGGACCGGGTAGAGCAGGAATCGTTGGTCCCGGGCGACCCCGAACCGCTCATCCAACCGATTCCGGGCCGCTTCGCGAGGCGGCAGGCTTCCCATGTCCGGCACCGGGTTGGGCACCAGGTGCAGACGATCGTTGTCCGTCCCCGCCGCTTCCAGCACGGCCCGATCGCGCCCGGTCAGCGCGGCGTAGTGGACGTGCGGCGCCTGCGGGTAGAGCCTGCCGTGCCACGAGTGCGCCGTCGAGCGGCCGGCCATCGCGTCGGAAAACCTGCGAAAACCGGCGGGGCGGAAGTCCTCCACGAAATCGTGAATGTGCAGGAGCATTGCGTAGCCCCGCTCGGCCAGCGCCCAAATCGACGGCGGCAGCGCGGCGTTCTTCCCCACCACGTGGTTGTGAACGTGGACGATCGTTTCGCCGGGCGCGAACTCCAGTTCCTCCAGAAGCGCAATCAGACGCTCGGCCAGCGCGCCCGGTCGCCGGGAGTCCTCGGGCTGCACGTCGTCGTAGTCGAGTGAGGGAACCGCGTGGAGCGTCGGCCGAATCGACCGGAGGCGTTCGGGAAAAGACTCGGGCCATCCGACTTGCCGCCCGCCGTGAATCAGGGCGACCGGCACGGCGTCGGCCGTTTCGAGCACCGCGTCGAGCGAGAGGAGGTGATTTTGGATCACCTTGGTCACGCCGCCGCGGTTGAGATGGTAGTGGAGGATGGCGATTTTCATCGAGTTTTAGGCGGGCTGCGTCTTGGGGTGGAACTTCCGGCGATAGGCCTCCACCTCGATCATCGGGCGCCGCTCCACCTCCTCGATGATGTAATCGAGCTGGCGGTATCCGTCCTCCCCCACTTCGAACTGCCGCATGATCGTGGGCAGCTCGTGCTGAAGCTCGACTTTCTGCTCCCGCTCCAACCGCGACATGAACGTCCTCAGCACGCCGAAGGCCATTCGCCCCAGGGCGACGGTCTCCTGGTTGCGGTGGACGCGTTGGTCGAGATCCGTTTGGGCGAACGCACACAGCCCGCCCCGCTGGTAGATGTCGATCAGCATGGCCGTTTCCACGCCGTACCCCACCGGGAAGGAGATCTGCTCGAGGATCGACCTGCGGCCCGCGTACTCCCCCGAAAGCGGCTGCAAGATCGCCGCCAGCTCCGGATAGAACAGGCTGAACAGCGGGCGGATCAGGATCTCGGTCACCCGGCCCCCGCCCGTCGGACGCAACACGCCCGAGTAGGCGATCGGGCGGTCGTAGAAGGCCTTGACGTAATGCACTTCGCGATCCTGGATCAACGGTCCCAGAAGCCCGTAGACGAATCGCGGATGGATGTTCTTGATGTCGGCGTCGATGTAGATGATGATGTCGCCCTCGAGCAGGTAGAGGGCTTTCCAGAGGTTTTCACCCTTGCCGCGCTGCTGGCCCTCCTCGGGCAGGTGCTCCGACGCGATGTAGACGTCGGCCCCGAAGCTGGCGGCGATTTCGCACGTCTTGTCGGTGCTCCCCGAGTCGATCACCGCGATCTCGTCCAACAGCGGATACCGGTCGTGCAGCTCCGCCTTGAGGATGACGATTTCCTGGCCGATCGTCTTCTCTTCGTTCAAAGCGGGCAGGCAGAGCGAGACGCTCAGCCCCTGTCGCTCCTTCTCTTCCACCAGCCATTTGATGTCCCAGAAGTTGGAATGGTGGAAAGTCCGCTCCGCCAGCCACTGCTCAGACTTCATCGCAGACCCCCTCGTCAATCGCCAGGATCACGCCGACCAGTTGGGCCACCCCGGTCAAAATGGGGTCGATCAGCACGTTGTCCGGGGCGGCCTTGCGGCTCTTCGTTCCGTGAGTGATTCCCAGGGTGACAGCCGGGACGTCGCGGGCAATCAGTTCCGAGAGCTCCGAGGGGCTGTGGCCCTGGTCGGGTTCGATGTCCAGTTGGTCCATGACCTCCAGCACGCTCTTGACCAGCGGGTGGGCAAACGGGATCCCGCCCGCCCGCGTACAGAAGAAGACGTCGAGCTGCGCGTCGACGGCGTGCCGGGCCGACATCTCCGCCACGATGTCGTTGATCTGACCGCAAACCTGGTCGATCATCTCGTCCGAATGGCTGACGATCTCCAGGCCCAGCTCGGCGTGATCGGGCTCCACGTCGTAGTACAGCCCAGCCCGCATCCTCCCCATCTTGATCCTCGTGTACGGCCGGCTGGGAGTCGAGATCCCCAGAATGCGGTTGATGATATGGTTCAAAACCACCAAGGCACTCTCCGAGCCGTAGCTGCGAGAGGGTTCCGAAAGCTGGCGGATCCCGCAGGTGATGTCGGCCCGGGCCGTGCCGATGGAGAAGAAGTTGACCCTCCCCAGTTGTATCCCCTCGACGCAGATGCCGAAGTCGACCTTCTCCGGAACGTGATCGAGGAAAAAGCGAATCCCGGCGTGATTACCCCGACCCAGCGATCGCGTCGATCCGAGCAGGATCAGGTCGCTCTCCAGCTCGATCCCCAAATGGTCCAGCACCGAGGGCATCAGCGAGACAATCGCGGCTCCCAGCGCGTTGTCACCCACGCCGGGGCCGACGACCCGATCCGCCTCGACCATCACGTCATGGCTCTGGCTGGCAGGGAAGATCGTGTCCAAGTGAGAAGCCAGCAGGATCGTCCGGCCCCCGCCCGTTCCCACCACGCGTCCCACGGCGTTGCCCGCGTCGTCGGCCGTCGCGTCGCTCAGGCCCGCCTCGGCAAACCGATCCAACAGGAAACGCACGCGCGCCGCCTCTCCGCCGGTCGGCGCGGGGATCTGGGCGATCATCACGAGGTTCGCCACCAGACGCTCGCGCATCGGGATCAGCGCCTCGCGTAGCTCGCTGATCATTTCCGGAACTTCCAGATGAGTGCTCATTGTCCCCCCCAGCTCAAGTCACTTGCCGCGACCAGACAACGCAGCCAAGCGATTGCGAAACACGAGATGATGGAACGCTATGGGGTGAACCGCGCCGGCGATGTCCTTCGGCCACTCGTGGCAACGATTATAGCCGGCCCCGCACGACCTGACCAGTGGCCGGAGGCTCCGGACACGCCCTCCCCGCCACCATGCACGGCCGGAAACCCTTTCCAGTTCGCCACTTAACCTCAAAACCGTCAAAAAGGGGCCCATGCGAACCCCCCCTAGCCTTTAGGGGGGTAACAGGGAGCGGGACAAACGTCCGATTCGTGCTCTTTTGCCCAGCTTACCAACTTCTTCCCGTCCTCGATCAACTCGCCCATCGTTCGATCCGCCCATCGATCCACACCCTCGTTCCCTGGCTCCACCGTCACGCTCGTTCCCAGGCTCCGCCTGGGAACGCACTACCGCGAGGCTCCGCCTCATCTCCACTCGCACAAGACACAACCTCCTACGCAACGCGCCCACCGCAGGCAACTCCCGGCAACGAGCGGACGACGTCTGGCCGCACGCGACACCTCGAAGGGATTGCGTATCCACCGTCGGAAACGACACAATAGTAACTGTCTCTCACTCGGCGACCGCCGAATCTCGCCGGCAAATCCGCACCGTCGGGATTCGGCTCGGCGCAGCAAGCAGGGCGGAGTGACGTCCCACAACACAACTCCCGAGTGTCTCGCCATGCACACCGTCGAAACGATCGCCGAGTTCCTCCAGCAGTTCGCCCCGCCGCGTCTGGCCGAAGAGTGGGACAACGTCGGGCTCCTGGTGGGCGACCCGAATCGAGCCGTCCGGCGACTGATGACCTGCTTGACGATCACCCCCGGCACGGCGGCCGAGGCCGTCGACGCCCGGGCCGACTTGATCGTGGCCCATCATCCGCTCCCGTTCCGTCCGCTCCGGAGGCTGACGGCCGACACGCCCGCCGGCCGAATGCTCTTGGACCTGATCGCCGCCCGGATCGCCATCTACAGCCCCCACACGGCCTTCGATTCCGCCGCGCAGGGGATCAACCAGCGGTTGGCCGAAGGGCTGGACCTCGAGGGCATCGAGCCGCTCGTGCCCGACGAAGAAGGCCTGGGCTCCGGGCGTTGGGGGCGTATCGCCCAAAGCCTCACGCTCGCCCGGCTCATCGACCGCGTGCGGGAGTTCCTCTCCATCGACCGGCTCCAGTTCGTCGGCGACCTGGAGCAGCCGGTCCGGGTTGTGGCCGTCGCCTGCGGAAGCGCCGGCGAGCTGCTCGAGCCCGCACGCCGGCTCGGCTGCGACGCCATGCTCGTCGGCGAGACCGGCTTTCACACCTGCCTGGAGGCGCAAGCCCTCGGGATCGCCCTGGTCATGCCCGGCCATTTCGCCAGCGAGCGGTTCGCCGTCGAGTGTCTCGCCGACGTGCTCACCGGCGAGTTCCCCGACCTCGACGTCTGGGCAAGCCGGCAGGAGCGCGATCCCGTGCGATGGCAACCCGTCTCCCCGGAATCTCCGCCGAGTTAGCCCCTGCGCCGGCCGTTCCCTTCGATCACCCGCAAAAGCACCGCCAACCCCAAACTCCGGGCGATCCAGCCGAGCAGGAAGATGATCCGGTAGTAGTCGAGCTCGACGCCGAAACACGTGCCGGTCCAATCGCCAAGCCAGTCGAACAGGGCCCCGCCGAGGATCGTGTTGCCGGCGTAACAGAGGCCCGTCACGGCGTAGAACGTGGCGATGTACGGGGTGTTCGACTCGCCGGGCGAAAGCTTCAGCATCAGATTCGGCAGACACACGTTGATGCCCGCGTACGCGATCCACACCGTCCACGCCCCCAC
>CAZDHR010000074.1:0-20732 GCA_964505295.1 uncultured Planctomycetaceae bacterium | reverse complement strand
GACAGAGCACCAACAGGACCTCCACGAGCGTGACCGCGTGCCGGGGACGACGAGATGGCGACGGGCAAACGGCGATCACGGCGGGCTACTCCTCGACCATCCAGTTACCGATGTCGTCCTCGGTTCCATCCTGACCGTCGGGGCCGTACGACCAGATGTCGGGCCAGTCTTCCTGGTTCTTGCCCGGATACTCATACCCGTACGGCATGCCCCAAGGGTCCTTGGGCACCTCGCTGTCCAGATACGGTCCGAACCACTTGTCCTCGTTGGGCAGGTCGGAGGGCGTGTGGCGCAGGGCGTCGAGCCCTTGGGACGACGAGGGGAAGTCGCCGATATCCAGCCGGTAAGCCTGGAGCGGCGTTTTGTACGCCTTGATTTGGGTCTTGGCCGCGTTGATGAAGGCCTTGCGCTGGATCGGCCCGTAGGCGGTCACGGCCAGCGAGGCGATGATCACCAGGATCACCAGCACCAGGAGCACTTCGACCAGCGTAAAGCCGCCACGGCGTCGGCGCCGTTTCGGGGAATTCGTCATGGGCTCTCTTCTCCTCTGAATGTGGAAGGATGGGGGATGAGGGATGAGAGATGAGGGATCAGGGATGAACGCGGTCCGTCCTTGCTCGTTGATCTCTCGTCCCCCATCTCTCATCCCTCATCTCTCATCCCTCATCTCTCCCCAACTCACAACGTCATACTCATCTTGAACATCGGCAACAGAAGCGCAACGACAAGCACGAGCACGACGCTGGCCAGCATCACCAACAGCAGCGGTTCGAGCAGGCGGACGGCCAGCTCGAGCTGGCGCCAGGTGCGGCGCTCCAGGGAGTTGGCGATGTCCAACAACACGGTTTCGAGGGTGTTCGATTCCTCGGCCACGGAGATCATCTCCACGATCGTGGGCGGGAAATGCCCACAGGCGCCCAGCGGTCCGGCCAGCGACTCGCCGGCCGAGATGTTCTCGGTCGCCCCGTGGATCGCTTGGGCGAGCACGCGATTGGCCGCGGCCTCCGCGGAGATTTCCAGCGAGCGGAGGATCGGCACGCCGTTGTGGAGCAGGGTGCCGAGCACGCGGCAGAACCGGGCGACGGCCAGGTTCAGGAAGATCTTCCCGGCCAGCGGCATTCGCAGCTTCACCAGGTCGCGCCACGTCTGGCCCCGGTCGCTGGTGAGCCACTGCCAGGCAAACGCCCCCACCACGGCCGCCCCGAGCAGGACCCAAAGGATATAGTCCCCGATGAACCGGCTGAGGCCCAACAGCCATTCCGTCATGATGGGCAGCTCCCCGCGATCGCGCAGGCGGTCGAAGAGGCTGTCGAACATGGGGACGAAGAAGACCAGCAGGACGACGACCACGATCGTCCCGAACACGGCCAGGACGCAGGGATAGGTCACCGCGCCCACGGTCCGGCTTTTGAAGTCGGCCTGAGTTTCCGTGAAGCTGGCCACGTGCGAGAGGGCCTCTTCGAGAAACCCGCCTTCCCCGCCGGCGCGGACCATGCTCACGGCCATCTCCCCGAACACGCGGCGGTGTCGGTTCATCGCCTGGGCCAGCGTGGCCCCCTCCTCCACGCCGCGGTGGACCTGGCTGAGGACCTCCCTCAGCCCGGCGTGCGAGGTCTGCCGTCGGAGCACGTCCAACGCCCTCAACAGGGGCACGCCGCTTCGCAACAGGTCGGACAACTGCCCGTAGGTCGTGGCCAGCAACTGGGCCGGCACGCGACGGACGCGACCGGCTTCGGTCGCCCCCGTCTGCCCCCGCACGTCGACCGGATAGAGCGACCGCCCGGCCAGCGCGGAAACGGCCTCCTGCCGCGTGGCGGCGGTGACCACGCCGGTGACCTTCTCTCCGCCGGGGTCGCGAGCGACGTAGTTGAACTCAGGCATGGTACGTGAAGCGGATTAGGGATACCTGCGGATCAGTGATTCGTACGGCGCGTGCTCGCACGCGGAAATCAACTCGTAGGGTGCGTGCTTGCACGCACGCGGAACCGGTCTCTCTTCGCCGAAACGGCTTCACCGCGTGGTTGCAAGCAACCACCCTACTGTTCACCCGAGAATCAGCGAGGAGCGGCACGCGCCGTCGGGGATCGGTTCATTTTGGCTTATTCTGCCCGTAGGTGTTTTCCTTCGTCACGCGCACCACCTCCTCGACCGTCGTGCGCCCGGCCAGGACTTTTCCCCACCCGTCTTCCCGCATACTCCGCATTCCCTGCTCGCGCGCCGCCTGCGCAATATCCCAGGCATTGGCGCAGTCGTGGGCGAGCTGGCGGACCTTGGGCGTCGTCACCAACAGCTCGAACAACCCCACCCGACCAAGATAGCCCACCTGCCGGCACCCGCGGCAGCCGACCGCTCGATAGAGCGTCGCGCCGTCCGCAAGCTGATCGCGGGGGAAGTCGTCGGGCAACTCCTCCGGCTGGGGCCGATAGGGTTGCCGGCACTCGGGGCACAACGTGCGCACGAGCCGCTGTGCCATCACCGCCTCCAACGTGCTGGCCACCAGGAACGACTCGACCTGCATGTCGATCAGTCGGGTATAGGCCCCGGCCGCGTCGTTGGTGTGCAAGGTGCTGAACACCGTGTGCCCGGTCAGCGACGCCTGGATCGCGTTCTCGGCCGTCTCCAGGTCGCGGATTTCGCCCACCAGGACCACGTCCGGGTCGTGTCGCAGGATGCTCCTCAACGAGTGCGCGAAGGTGAGCCCGATCTTCGTGTGGACCTGGATCTGGTTAATTCCCTCTAATTGGTACTCGACCGGGTCCTCGGTGGTGATGATCTTCGTCTCGGGACTGCGAATCTCCAGAAGCGATCCGTAGAGCGTCGTCGTCTTGCCGCAGCCGGTGGGGCCGACCGCAAGAATGATCCCGTGCGGCAGATGGATCAGCTCCCGATAGGTCTCGTAGACATCTTCGTCCATGCCCAGCTTGGAAAGCGTGAACTCCATCTGGCTCTTGTCCAAGAGCCTCAGCACGAGCCCTTCGCCGTGGATCATGGGGATCACCGACACGCGAACGTCGACCTCCCGGCCGGCCACCTTCAACTGCATGCGGCCGTCCTGCGGCAGGCGGCGCTCGGCGATGTTCAGCCGGGCCATGATCTTCAGGCGACTGATGATCGCCGCCTGGAAGCGACTGATCTCCACCGGGACCGGCTGGGGATGCAACACGCCGTCGATCCGGTAGCGGATCCGAAGGCCCGACTGCTGCGACTCGACGTGCACGTCGCTTGCCCGCACCTCGAGCGCTTCCAGCAGGATCTCGTTGACCAGCCGCACCACGGACGGCTCCTGGGCCATTTCCGACAGCTCGGAGCCGTCGGTCTCGATCTCGTCCAACAGCTCGACCTGCTTGTCGGCCGTTTGGGCCAACAGCCCCTCGACCGTCTCGCTGCCGACGCCCAGGTGCGTCTTGATCAGCCGCTCGATCTCGTTTCGCGTGGCCAGCACGGGGACGACCGTCTGGCCGGTGGCCACTTCGAGTTCGTCCAACGGGTAGAGGTTGAACGGGTCGCTGGTCGCCACGACCAGCACGCCCTTGCGCTGATGGACCGGGAACAGGGACTCGCGGTGCATGAACCGGGGAGGGAAGCCGTCCAGATTCGCCGCCTGGATCTCCATCTCCGACAGATCGACGAACGCCAGGCCCAGCTCGTCACCCAAAGCCTTCAGCGCCGCCTCCTCGGAGACAAAGCCCAACTCCACGGCCACCTGGTCCAATCGTGCGCCGTCCGACTGGGACCGTCGCGCCACCTCGAGCTGCCGGTCGTCGACAAGTCCTTTCTTCAGCAGGATCTCGCCAGCTTCCATCACCTACTCCCACTTGCGCGGGAACCGACTTTCCGCCGCCACGCAAGAATTCGGCTGCGGGGCTCACGCCGGACTCGCAGCAGGTCCCGGCGACTCCGCAGAGACCATATTCCACATTCCACGATAAGAGGTCTCCCCCCGCTTCGTCCAGGGCATTCCTCACGTTCGGTCAATAAATCGACATCCCCCGGAGCGACCCCAATCGAGGCCGCTGCGGGGGCATGCCGGGGTGGTCAATCCATCTGGCCGCGGGCCGATACCTCAATCTGGGTAGCGGCCGTCCCGCCGGGTCGTGCCGGCGACCGCTGGGCGGCTTATCGTTCGCCGCGTGGTCGACGGGGGCGGTCTCCGCCGCGTCGCTCTCCGCCCGGTCGGCGTTGCCCCTCGGGACGCCGGAATTCAAACGGTTCGCCCATCAGTTTCGGCATCATCGCCTTTTGCTCGTCGGTGAGGACGCCCATGGCCTTCTTTTGGGCTTCCGACCGGATTGCCCCTCCCTGTTCACGGAGTTCCTGCATCTTTGCGCGGAGCTGTTCACGTTCCTCCTCGCTTCGCTCCTGAAACCCTCCTCCCTGGAACAGGCCCCGCATCTGCTCGCCGAGCTCTTGCCGCTTCCTATTACGTTCTTCGATGGCCTCCTTGATTTCTTTCTGCTGATCCTCGGTGAGCCCCAGTGCCTGGATGATATCCGCCCTGAGCAGCGTGTCGACGCCCTGGCGCTGGACTTCGAGTTGCTTGAGACGCTTGAACTGCCCTTTGTCGAGGATTTCCGCGATCTGCTTCTCGATCTCCGGGGCCCGTTTCTCGGCTTCCTTGCGGAACTTCTCCATGGCCTCTTCGAATCTTTCCCGTCGCTGTTCGGGAGTCAGGTCCTGCATGGCTTCCCGGTCGGGGAACATCCCTCGCATCTCTTCCCGGATCTTCTCGCCGAGACTTCGCAGCTTCTCTTGTTGCGGTTCGGTGACTTTGAGCTCCTCGCGGACTTGTTCCATGCCGAGCAGTCCCACCAGGCCGCCGCCCATCATTCCGGGGCCGCCACGCCTCCCCATGAAACCGCCGGGCCCGCGTCCGCCCGGTCGTCGGCCGCCCCCTGGCGGCTGGGCGCCGGCCGCTGCCATCACGAGGGCCCCGATCAGAGCCGCCGAGGCGAGCAACTGAAGACGAGGAAATCGGGTCATGTTGGACTCCTTCTTGCTGAACTGAGAACTGAGACGGGCACCAAGCCGTGGGCCCCCCGCGGCCCCTACCAGCTTGGTAAACCCCGCCGGAGCCGGCAAGTTCCGCGGTGTGCCGAGGAGTCCGAAACCTGGCGACGCTTTTCGGGTTTCAAAGGGTAGCCCTTCCCCGAATACGGTCCTGAGTGGCCAATACTGTCTGGATTATCCCCCAAGAGTGGGTAGAATAGGTCTTGTTCGCGTTCGCGCCCCCCCTTTTTGCGCGGAGACGTACACTATGAGGAACCTGACGATCCTGTTCGTCGTTGCGGCGATCCTGGTTCCCGCCCTCGACGCAGCGGGCCAAAGGCGTGGCAGCCGGGACCGAGGTGGGTTTGGCCGACCCGTTGGCGGCCCTCGAGACGGAGTTCGTCCGGAGATGAGGTTCCGTGGTGGAGGACCGCCGGGTATGGGTGGTGGCGGAGGTCCTCCCGGAATGGGACCTCGAGGCGGAGGCCCCCCCGGGGTGGGGTTTCGTGGGGGCGGACCGCCAAACATGAGTCGTGGCGGCGGCGGCCCGCCCGGGATCGATTTTCGAGGCGGTGGCCCCCCGGGAATGAGGGATCGAGGCGGTGACCCGCGCGGCGATCGCTCTTCAAGATTCGAGGGCTTCTTGCGGAGCATGGACGCCAACCGAAACGGCATGCTCGAGCCGAGCGAGGTCCCCGAAGAACGCCGGGGCATGTTGCGCTATTTGGCCGGCAGGATGGGGGTCGATCCGGGGAAACCGATTCCCCTGGACAAAATCGGGGAGCGCATGAGGCGCCGCGATCGGGACGAGGAAGGAGGCTCAGGCAAGTCCTCCGACGAGCCGGAACCCCTGGTTCCCGGATTCGGCGAGGAGCAGGAGCTGGCCCGAGTGCCGGCGTTCGGAGAACGGGTGGAGTATGCCCTTCTCGGTTCGTCGGCGTCTCAAGCGGCGTTGTCGAAGCTGGACCCGGAAAAGGCGTCGAAGATTCGCGGTTTCGCCGATTCCATGTTCACGCGGTACGATCGGAACCAAAACGGCGTCCTGGATAAGGAGGAGTGGGAAAACTCCCGCTTCGCCCAAGGCGCCGACGGCAACGACGACGGCAAGGTGACCAAGGACGAGCTCATCGCCCGAATGGCCGAATTCAGCGGACGCCGATCACGCGATTCGGACGGAGGTTCGTCCGAGGCGGACAACTCGCGAGATTCGGATTCAGGCAACTCGAACGGGCGCAGATCGTACCGGTTCCGCAGGGCCCCCGAGCGGTTGCCCCCGGGTCTCCCCGACTGGTTCGCTCAATACGACGTCAACGGGGACGGCCAGGTGGCGATGGTCGAGTATTCCACCTCCTGGTCCGACGACGAGGCCCGCCGCTTCGAACGCTACGATCTCAACCACGACGGCCTGATCACGCCGCGTGAGTGTCTCGGTGCCCCATCGACCACCGGCGAGCTGGCCGACGTGGGCGACAGGCCCGCGGGTCCGGGCGGCCCACCGGTAGGCCCTGGTGGCCCACTCTCAGGTGCGGGGGGCGCCTCTCCCGCCGAGTCGAAACCAGAGGGCGGGGCGACCCCCTGGTGGCTCCAGTAGAGTCCCACGTTGCAGCTTGCGCGCGTCATGGGCCGTCACGCGGAGCGTGATGAGTACTTCGGGTGCGGCCGGCGCGCCGCTCATTGCCAGATCCACTCCGACATGGCCACGGCCACCGGCACGAAGAGTACCAGCGGCACCCAGGCGGCGAAGGCGGGGCTCAAGGAGGAGGCCGAGCCGAGATAGTGCGACGCCATCACCACGAGCATGAACACGGCGACGACGACCGCCGCGATCCCGATCGCGATGAACACGTTCCGGTCGCCGCGTCTCAAGACCAGGGGTAACCCCAGAAAGAGCAACGTGACGTCGAGAAACGGCTGCACCAGTCGGCTGTGGACGGCCACGCGGGCCTCGGCCCGGTAACCGAGGCTGGGGTTGTGCAACCCGGCGATCAGGTCGGCCGTCGACGAGTATTGCCGCCAGGCCTCCGCGTTGGTGAGCTGCTCGAAGCGGACGTCACTGGCGACGAAGCACTGGTCGGGGCGAAGCCAGTCGGGCGCATCGTGCGGCGTGATGATAACCGGCTCTCCGTTGAGCTCGAGCGAGGGCTGCGTGTCGAGGTGCTTGGGCTTCTTCACCTTGTCGAGAAGGTAGCCGCCGGGGCGATTTTCCTCAGGCGGCTTGTAGAAGGCATTTTCTGCCACCAGCAGCCGCCCGTAATCGCTCAGCGAGGTCGGAAGGAGGAAATCGGGTTTCTCGATCCGCTTCTTGTCCGCAAACGTCGCCTTGCCCCGGAAGAGAATCCCGGTCCGGTTGTCGTTTTGCGAGTGGAGATTCTGGGCGACCTCGCCGACCAGGTCCTTGGGGCGCCGGGTCAGTTGTTCACGGAACCGGGGAATCACGAGCTCCCGGTTGGCGGCTGCCAGAATCGCGATCACCATCGCCGCGCCGATCACCGGCGCCACCACCCGAACCCGCGAAACGCCGGCCGACATCAACGCGGTCATTTCGTTGTGGCGCTGGATCCAGGTGACGGTGAACATGGCCGCAATCAGCGTCAACAGCCCGGCAAACTTGTCGAAAAACCAAATCCCGCGGTAACTATAGTGCGACGCCATCATGGCGAGCACCCCGCCTCCCTTGTGGGCGTAGCGGAGGAATTCTTCCAGATTGGTGAACGCGTCGAGCACGATGTAGAGCCCGGTCAGACTCACGTAACAGATCACGAAAGTCCAGAGGAACTGGCGCAGCAGGTAGCGATCAATGATCCTCATCACGTCACCTGACGGATCGCGCGGCCCAGGGCCTCGATCCCCTTGCGAATGGCCTCGCACGACGGGAAGGCGAAACTCAATCGGAGCATGTTCGTCGGCGCCGGCTCCCCTTCCCCGGGATAGCAGAACTCGCCGGGCACGTAGAGAACGCCTTCGTCCGCGGCCAGGTCGAACAGCGGGCCGTCCACGCCCGTGTCGATCCCGTCCGGCAGGCGGAGCCAGACGTAGTGCCCGCCGGTCGGGCGGACCCACTCGACGCGGCCGATCGGGGCGAGGAACTCGTCGGCCGCCTCCAACGTGGTGTCGATCTTGTCGCGGTAAACCGCCCGGAGCTTCTCCACATGGGGGTCAAACAGCCCCATCTCCAGTACCGTGGCCATGAGCACCTGGTTGAGGCTCGGGGAGCCGAAGTCGAGGTTCCCCTTCGCGCTGGCGACCGGCTCGACCAGCCGCGGCGGCAGCATGCCCCACCCGACGCGGATCCCCGGCGAAAACGTCTTCGAAAAGCTCCCCACCTGGATCACCGTATCCCCCTCGGCGTCGAACGACCGCAGGCTGGGAAGATCGTCCCCGTAGTAGCGCAGCTCCCGGTAGGCCGAGTCTTCGATCACGTGGATCGGGCCCTCGCGCGACCAGCGATGGGCCAACTCGACCAGGGCCGCCCGACGCTCCAACGGCACCGTCACGCCGCTGGGGTTGTCGTAGTAGGTGCAGACGTAAATCAGCTTGGCCCGGGCGAGGTCTCCAGCCGCATCGAGCCGGGCCAACGCGTCGTCGATCGCCTCGGGGATCGGCCCGTGCTCGTCGATCTCGACCCCGACGGCACGTGCCCCTAGATTTCCCAGGGTCCCCAGAATGACGAAGTAGCTGGGGGCCCCGCAGATGACCACGTCGCCCGGGTTGAGGAGGCTATCCCCCACAAGGTAAAGCAACTGGTTGCTCCCGGCGGTCACCACGACCTGATCGACCGTGAGCTTGGCCTCGGCGGCGGTGCGGCCGTCGGCCTCGAGCAGCCGGTCGAGCAGCGCTTCGCGCAGGGGCAGGTAGCCGATCGTGGTTCCGTACTGGAGCGCGGTTCGGGCCTTCCGGGGGTCCGACCAGATCCGGTCCAGGGCTTGGGCCGTGGCCTCGACGGGCAACGTCTGGTGATCGACGAATGCGGCAGCCAGCGAGACCAGCTCGGGGTGGGCCAGCGCCTTGGCCATCAGCAGGTTGGCGATCGGCTCTCCGCCCGCCCAGTGGGCTCGCCGGCTCAGACCGTTCTCCCAAGGCATGGATCTTCGTAGGCTCCGGGTTGGCTGCCACGGGTCTTTGCGGCGGCAGCATAGGGCACTTGGGCCGTCCGAGTCAAGGTCCGTGCCCGGCGCACCAAGTGCCGCAGGAGCCAGCGTATTCTCGCCGGGCACGCGGGGGCGGGACGAGCCGGTCGATGGCCGGCCCACACGCGCCGGCTCACCGCCTCGCCTCCCGCACGAGGTGGCCCAGCTCGGGCAGGATGACCTTTTCCATCGCCAGGCGGACCGCCGCCCGGGAGCCGGGCATGGTCAGCACGACGGTCCGGCCGATCAGGCCGCCCACGGCCCGGCTGAGCATCGTCGCCGGGCCGATCTCCTCGTAGCTGAGCATCCGAAACAGCTCCCCGTAGCCAGGCAGGGTCTTGTCCAGCATGCCGGTGACGGTCTCGAACGTCCGGTCGCGGGCGCCGATCCCCGTTCCGCCGGTCGTCAGAACCGCGTCGACGTCGGCCCGACCTTCGAGGCTCGCCAGGAGTTCCCGCATCGGAGCCGGCTCGTCGGGGAGGATGTGGCGATCGACGACCTGGTGGCCGGCCCCGTTGACGAGGTCCACGATGGTCTGCCCGCCGGTGTCGGTCTCCAGGGTCCGCGTATCGCTGATGGTGACCACCGCGCACCGCACGACCGGGGGGGCCTCGCTTCGATGCTGGTCGGGTACTTGGCTCATTCGCAGTCACCCATGTGTAGATTGAAACGCCCGGCAGCCCCCCCTCTTATCAGGGGGCTATTGCTTGGCAGATCGGGCACTCACTCCGTATACTAGAAAAGACGGGGGGTACCGGCAATCGGGGGTCGTCTGGCCGGATCGTATCGGCCGGCCAATGTCACGTGTGGGGCGTGCACGTCGCTCGACGGGCACGCGCGTCAAGGCCGGCCCGGCACGCGCGGAGCATCATGTTTCCCCATCCTAAGGAGAAGAGGCCGTGAGCCGGAACTTCGCAGGCCTGATGGCTCTGGTCGTTCTGTCGACGCCGTGGTGCGGCGTGGCCCTGGGCGACGTGTTCCTTCTCACCGGCGGCGGGCGCGTGGTCGGCGAGCTGTTGAACCCCGACGAAACGCCACGCGAGACCTACGCGGTCAAGACCGAGAGCGGCGGCCAAATCACGTTCTTGCGATCGCAAGTGAACGAGTGGCTCCGCCCACGGCCTGCGGTGGTCGAGTACGAGAAGATCCGCCCCCGCCACCCGGACACGGTCGAGGGCCAGTGGGCGCTGGCCGAGTGGTGTCGCGAGCACACCTTGCTCGCCGAGCGCGAAGTCCACCTGGAACGAATTCTGGAGTTGGATCCAGACCACGAGAAAGCCCGCCGCGCGCTGGGGTACTTCAAGCGGAACGGAAAATGGACCACGGAGGAGGATGTCCGCAAGCGGGACGGCTTCGTTCGGCGTGGTGGTCGATGGGTGCTCCCGCAGGAAGTCGAGATCGAGCAAGAGCGAAAGGATGTCAAGGTCGCTCGGGGAGAGTGGATGAAGAAGCTCAGCCAGTGGAGGGACTGGATCGGCACGAACCGGACGATGCTGGCCTACCAGAACATCCAGAAGATCGACGATCCGTTTGCCATCCCGGCGCTGGCTGCCGCGCTTCGCGACGACCCCGACGATCAGACCCGGCTCCTCTGCATCGAGGCCTTGGCGCGGATCGGAACTCCTCTGGCCAAGGAAGGCCTGGCCATCAGCGCGCTGGCCGATCCGGTCCCGGAGGTGCGTTTGACCTGCCTCGACTTCCTCAAAGAGGGGAAGAGCGCGGAGGTCGTCGGGTACTTCATCGACCGGCTGCGGAGCAAGAACAACAACGAGGTCAACCTCGCGGCGGTCGCTCTGCGCCACCTGGAGGACCCCACGGCCATCGGGCCGCTGGTCGATGCGCTGGTGACCGTCCACAAGTTCAAGGTCTCCAGCAAGAATCCGGGGCAGATCTCCACGACGTTCGGCACGGGCGGGGGCGGGTCGCCCGGCGGTCTTGCCGTGGGCGGGGGTCCGAAGATCGTCGCCCAGCCCTTTTGCAACCAAGCGGTGCTCGACGCGCTGGTCTCGATCACCGGCGTCAATTTCGGCTTCGACGTTGGCCGGTGGAAGGCCTGGCACGCCGCCCGGCAACGGTCGCTCCAGATCGACGCGCGGCGCGATTGAGCGGGTCGACCGAGACGAAAGTCGGGGAGAACCCAGCCTTTCTGCCTCTTGTCGCGTTGGCGCCTTGGCGAGCGCCTGATGTGGATTGGGATTCTTCGCCCGAACTTATCCACCCCTCTGTTTGCGCCGCGCCAGCCACGCTCCTCTCCGCCAGGGGAGCCGGTCTCCGACGCGCCAGGCGGCCCGGCCGCCGGTCTTCTGCCAAGGGACCCAGCCTTCGGTGACGGCGCTGACGGCCAGCCGGTCTTCCAGGTTGGGGCGAAAGATGGTCAGCACCAGAAGCGGCAGATACCAGGCCATGTAGAGCCCGCCCTGAAACGGGTGCCAGAACTGGGCCCCCAGCATGGCCGCGGCCGAGCAGCTCAGAAGCGTGCCGAGGTTCTTCTGGGCGGGCCACAACGCCAGGCTCCCGCAGAGGACGCAGAACGCGGCGATCACCGGGATGCGAAACGCCTCGCCGTGGTCCCGCCAGAAGCCGTCCGGCTGGACCAGGGAAAGCCGCGCCCAGCCGAACAGCTCCCGCAACCGCCCGGCCAGCGACCCCACGTCCCCCGCCCCGAACAGGGCCAGAAGAGCCATCACCACCAACAGCAGCACGACCAGAAGCACCAGTCCCGCGACCACCCCCACGAGGAAACGGATCAGCCCCCGCCGCCAATAGAAGCTGCACCAGAGCGGCAACAGGAACAGGGGGTAGCCGATCAGGCCGGCCGCCGCCCCGAGCAACGTCCCGGCCGCTGCGGGCCGCCGGTAGAGCGCGACCGCCCAAACCAACAGGGCCGCAGGGACCACGTGATCGACCCGCGGGGCCATTTGGGCCGTATAGGGTAAAAGCAGATAGAGGGACGCCATCGCCACGCCCGTGTGGAGGTTGCCGAAGTGACGGTGGCCGACCAACGCGATGCCGATCACCAAAGCCAGATGCGCCGACACGGCCATGGCCCGCAGCATCACCGCTCGGGCCGACGCTTGCCGAGCCTGTTCGGGCCGGGTCGCCGCTTCGGAAGCCACCTCCTCGGGGGTTGCCGCTTCGGGAGCCGTTTCTTCGGAGGCCGCCTCCTCGGGAGCCGCTGCTTCCTCCTGCGAAAGACTGGCGATCGCGTAGAACAGGGGCAGCTTCGACGCCTGCACCTCGGGATGGGCGGAGATCGGCCGTTTCGCAACGGGGAACATGTTCCCCGTGACGACGTTCGACATCAGAAACACGAACAGGGCGATGCCCGAGAAGGCAAGCCCGCTGGTGTTGAGGTTCGGCTCCAATAGCGGACGGCGGACCATCAACGGGTCGAGCAGCAACCGGACGAGGAAGAAGCTCCCCACGGTAAACAGCCAGATGTAACCGCCGGGCCCGGCGCGCTGGACCACCCAAAGCAGTCCGGGGGCCAACCCGATCAAAGCGATCAGGTCCAGATTCCGCACGCACCAGAAGCGGTGGAACTTGAAGAAGACCCCGATCGTCAAGAACGACGAGAGGTAGACCCACGTCGCGGGGTCGAGTTCATATCCGGGTAGGTAGCCTTGCATCGCCTTCCGCGCACCTGAGGCCGTCGTTGCACGTCCCCCCGACGCGCTCGTTGCCGCCCATTCTTCCGGCGAGATGCTCTACCTGCCCCGCCCACCAGAGGCCACTTCCCGATTCCCCATTGCTTCCAACATACTAGGCCGCTGCCCAGATGCAAGCCCCCCCTCGTCGGTGCTGGAGACGCACGCGCCATCCTGACGGCTCGTGGGGCCCATGTCCGGCGATCGCTAGTCGGGCAGTCTGCCGGCGAGGCGGCTGCGGGCCTGATCCGCCCAAGGGCTGTCGGGAGCCAAGTTGAGGAAGGCCCGCCAATGCGTTTCCGCCTCGTCGCCGCGGGCCAGGTCGTCGAGAGTCCGGGCGAGATGGTAGTGGACGTCGGCGTAGTCGGCGTGATAGGCCAGCGCCCCCTGAAAAGCAGCCACCGCCAGCTCGCGCTGGCCCGTCTCGGCCAACACACAACCCAGGTTCGCTCGGGCCTCCACGTAGTTCTCGTCCAGCTCGATCGTCGTGAAGTAGCGTTCCCGTGCACCGCCCAGATCGCCTAATCGATACAGTAGTTCGGCCACCTGGAAGCAGACCTCCGGCACGGGCCCCGCGGCGGCCATGGCGGCGCGGTACATCTCCACGGCCGCTTCCAGTTGCCCCTCTTCCTCCAGTCGGGCGGCCATCCGGCACAGTTCCTGCGGCGAGGTTGGCGCAAGATCGCCATCGGGCCGCAGGGCCAGGGGGAGCACGGCGTGGACGTCGCACGGCACTTCGTCGGCCGTTTCGCCCAAAGCCTGCTGCTGCTCGGCGGCCTCGAAGTCGAACCGCAACTGCCCGCCCGGTTCGATCAGCCCGTCCCCCTGCCGAAGCAGGATCTCCTTGCCCTCGATGATCACCGAAAGCTGGGCCAACGGCCGCCCGACGCCGGGCAAATACCGGGCCAGCGCCGCCAGCTTCTTCTCGATCGCCCCCGGGGACATCCCCGCCGCCAGAAGCTCGGCCAGTCGCCGGGCCGTGGCCACCTCCTGGAAGTCGAAATAGGGGAGCCTCCGCACCTCGCGGACCGGCACGATCAGGCCGCGACGGTGCCAGCGGCGGATCACCGCGACGGGCACGCCCAACAGCTCGGCCAGCATCGCCGGGGTGTAGAGCCGGCGCACGTCCTGCTCCGCCTCGACCAGCCCGAGCCGCTGCCAAAGCTCCGTCTCCGGAACCACCCGCACCGACCCCTGCTCCACGGCCCGGCGGGTCTCGGCATCGAACAGCTCGTCCGGGTCCACGGCGTCGCCCAGCGGCAATCCCTCCTCGCCGACCACCACCAGATCGACCGACGCGTCCGGCCGCTCGGCGACCACCGCTCCCTGCTGGCGCACCAGCCGAGCCGCCTCCCGCTTCGACATGCTGGCCAGCTTGCCGACAAAGGCGATCCGAGTGCCTTGAAGCACTTCGGACGAGTTCTGATTGGAGTCGACGGACATTTCTGGCTCCCGCGCAATCGGGGATTCCCTGACAAGTGAGTGTCGCCGAGCCCGATCATGCTGTCAATGGAGAGCCTCGCACGGCCACTCGATTGCAGGCGAAGGGCACAAAACGAGTTCAGCCGGCGCAGAGAAGTGGCCGAACGGAGAGACCGGGGCTGATACGAGGCGTGTGCACAGGGCCCGCCGTCACCTTCGCGGACGCACGCGCGGTGAGAACACTGGGCGATTTCCAGGTTCACGGGACCCGTCCGATGGACTCAATAGGATCGCAGCCGCGATGGGGCTTAAGATACTAGGAGTAGTAGGCCAATTTACGACGACTCTGGGGTTTCCTCGATGTCCCCTTGCTCGACCAGGAGGTCAATCCAGTCCTGCCGTGTCTTGGGGCACTGAGCGAGCAACTTCGCGAAGTTCGGCCGCACATGAAGCTGTCTGGGGACGTGATCGTGCCCGGCGTCCTTTCGCGATCCGCGCCGGATTCCAAAGCTCGCGACTTCGCGCCCATCGTGCTCAACCACCATCCAATCATGGCTGCTGGATCGCGAAGGGTCCTTCCGTGCGTGGAGCTTCCTCGCGATGCGCTCCGCGTGGTCCTTCGTGATCTGGGCGGGCATCTTAGCGTCGGCGAATGTGGTGCTGCAAAACCCTCAGTTGGCGTGCCGGGATTCGCCCAAGCCGCTCTTCGGGCACCATCGAGAAATGCGCAAACGTCGCAGCGACCATGTCCTGTAGATTGCGAATCGCTTCCTCTGCCGTATCGCCGCTCGCGGACACCTCGGCGTCGGGAGCCTCGGCAACGTAGTTGTCAGAATCAAGCCTCTCGACTACAGCCGGGATCGGGCGTACAAGCCTTAGGCTGGGGTCGGGAAGCGACGTGAGCTTCGTGAGCCGCACGATTTCGGCTGCCGAGCAACCAGTCTCCGCCTGGTCTGATCCCAGAAGAGAGACCCGCATCAGGGAAGCCGCCACGGGGCGCATGCTGAAAACCCGACCGGACTGGCGGCTTTGTGAAGGTCGCGCGGCGCGATGGGTTGTGATCTGTGCGATGGACATCGTCTATTTCTTTCGCTTTCCGGGGGCTCGCCGTCTCACGTCCAAGGTCGTGCGTGCCAAAGTCCTCCGGCCAACCCGCAGCGCGAACTCGTGTCGGCCAGGCCGCTTGAATTCAACTCCAACAAGTTCGGCGTCAAGAACAGCGTTCGCTTTCGCCTGCAGGCTAATCTCGGTTTCCCCCAGTTTCGTGGATTCACCTCGGGGATCAATGAGGTGAATCGACACGCCATGCTTTCCTTTGCCGACAAGCTTCGCGTAAAGAGAAAACGGTCTGAAACGCAACGGAAACGTCTCAGACCAAATTACGTCGAAAAGCCCGTATAGGCTGGGCTTCCCCGTATTTGGATCGCGCGAAACGCTATCGCACGCCAGAAACACGAGAGCTTCGACCGACTCTCCAGCAACGCGGTGCGATTTCTTCTTCGCCATGGCGGCACTTCACCTATTGCGTCGTCTCGTGCCAACGATAGCTCGCGTCCTGGCGCGATGCAATACTACTTAGACTGAATTGTATCATGCGAAGCCCCCCCATGCAAGGGGGGCATCCGGCGCGTGTCAGCGCGGACGGGAGCCCAATGTTCAGACGCGGCACACCCTCATTCTGTTCGCTTCTTACGTGCTTTCCATCATGCAGCGTCCATCTTCCACCTCTACGACGCAACGTCGCCGCACGGGTACCGGAGACGCGCAAACCGCCACGGCGACAGAGCGCACGAAAAAGGGGCACCGACTCGTTGTCCGGTATCCCGGTTGACGACTGCCCGGTGTGAGCCCGCAGCCGACTACTCATTCACGTCGACCGGCTCCGGAATCGCGTCCGGGGAGAGGGTCGGGGGCACGTCGCCCGGGTCGACCGGGCTCGGCGTACGCTCCGTCGCGTACGTCGTCGAGCCGGGGGATACGTCGGTCGACACGGCGGGACCCGACGGCACGACGCAATCCGATGACACGATACACGAAGCGACCGGCACCAGGCACGAATCCAAAGGCACCCGGCAGCAGATGGTCCGCGGTACGCACCGCGTGTACGTCACGGGCACCCGCTTCTCCACGCATCGCGGCACGCGTACGGTCTCCTCGAACGGCATCATCCGGCAGACGCGAACGGGCACCTGTTCGACGCGCTCTTCGCACACCGTCCGATACGTCGTCACCGGCACCTTGCGCACGTGCTCTTCGGTGACCATCCGGCACACCCGGACCGGCACGTGCTGCTGGACGCGCTCGACGGTCGGGCGGCAAACCGTGTACGGCACCTTGCGCACGTGCTCTTCGGTGATCATCCGGCACACCTTGTACGGCACCGTCCGGCAGACCTGCTCCTGCTGGTAGCTGGTCACCTGCACGGGCACCTGACGCGTCACCACCCTGGGCATCAACGTGGTTTGGGCCACCTGGACCGGCATCAGGTTCGACTGCCAGGTGCGTTTCACCTCGTAGCGGCCCCGGGGCGTCTGCTCCCAGTGCAATCCCAATCGCCGCCATTCCACTTCGCCGGTGGCGGGATTGGTGACCCAGCCGGGGTTCTGCCACGAGAGCCGAGTCTTTGGCCAGCCCGGCGTGAACACCGTCTCGTCGACGTAAGAGCCCTGGTCGCGATATTCGGTCCGATAGGTCGTCACCGGCTCGGTCACCGTGCACGACTCGTTGCGGTAGACCGTCTGCTGAACCGGTCGCAACACCGTTTGACACTCCTGGCGCTCGCGCGTCTCCCAAACGGGCCGGCACACGGTGTACCGCTCTTCGCGCTCGCAGGTTTCCTGGACGTAGCGGATCCGGTTGTAGCTACAGTCGCGCGTTTGCGTTTCCCACACCGGCCGGCACACCGTGTAGCGCTCTTCGCGCTCGCTCGTCTCGGCCACCGGACGAAGCACCCGGTAGCGCCGCTCGCGCGTCTGCGTTTCCCACACCGGCCGATAGGTGGTCACCTTCCGCTCTTCGTAGACCGTCTCATACTCGATCCGATACGCGGTCACCTGCTCCCGGTCGTACACCGTCTGATAGACGATCCGATAGACCTGGCCGTCGCCGCACGGCATACACGCCGACGTGGAACAGCAGATCTGCGCCGGGGCCGGACCGACCCAGACCAGCCCGCAGAAAAGCGCCAAGGAGATTCGCACTTGTGTCGTCATGCCTGATTCACCTCGCCGGCCTCCAAAGCCGGCCGCTCATTGTAAAAGGGAGCCTCGAGGTGTCGCTTCGAGCGCAGCGTTTGCGCGAGAAGTTCACGGTGCACCTCTCCAAATGAGTGTGGCGAACAAAAGCCGAATGGGCAAACGGAAAAGTCTCACAGGCAGACGTCGAAACGCCGTTACTGTAGACTGCGCAAGGGGTTAAAAAAACCAAGAAACTTTGAAGTCGCGAGTCCCTCTCTCCGAAGCCTCGTTGGTACCCGATCGCGCAACGTCCACGAAAGTAACCACTTAGCACGCGATCCCACACAACCGCTACAACCGGCCGGGTCGTCTTCCCGGGGCGATCGCGAAGCGGACAACTCCCGGGATCATGTCACTGTTTCCCCGTTTTCATTGGTTCCCAAGCTCCAGCTTGGGAACCCCGAACCGCGAAGCTCCGCTGTGCCCCTGGGGAAACGGGAGCTTCTCTCGAGTGCGTCCCCAAGCCGGAGCTTGGGAACGAGTGACGCAGAAGTGGCGCGAGTGGCGCAAGCTTACGAAGCGTCGGCATCAGCCTTCGCTCCGCGCGCTTCGAGCCGATGCAAGACCTCAACGGCCTGGGCTCGGACCGCGCCGTCCACCTCCGCCCGCGTCAATCGTTCAATCGCTCGCTCGAGCCGGCTCAAATCCGCGCTCGGGTTCGCCTCGGCCAACTGGCCGGCCGCGCGCAGGGCATTGACCAGGATCATCGCCCGTTTGAAATCCCGGGCGGGCTCCTGCTTCTCCGCGTCGACGCCCGCCGTCTCGCTCGGATCGAGCATCTCCAGGAGCACGTCGATCGCCTTCACGTCGCCGTGCCGCGCCAGTCCGGTGGCCGCGTTGTAGCGGACGTCCGGGTAGGCGTCGGCAAGAAGGGCCGCCAGCTCGGCCTGGGCCTCCGATCCCCCAATCACCCCGAGCGTGAAGGCGGCGGCCGCACGGAGCGGCGGACGCGCGTCTTCGGCCGCCTTCCTCAAAGCGGCGATCAGCTCGGCGTGCGCTCGCAGCCGGCTCGGGCCGACGTTCGACGCCAGCACGGCCGTCGCCTCGATCGCCGACCGGCGCACGTCGACTTCCCGCGGATCGCGCTCGGTGGTGGCCGCCTCGATGAGCACCGGCAGCGGCTCGGCGAGGTGAAACTCACCCAGCGCCCGGCACAGATACATCCGCAGCGTGATCTCATCGTCGCGCACGCCGCCCGACGCGATTTCCCGATCGAGGATCCCCATCAGCCGTGCGGCCAGCACGGGGTCACGCTTGCGCCCGGCCCCGTCCGGCTCGCGGAGCACGCCCGCCAGGTTTACCGCCGCCCGCCAACGCCGGTTGCCCCCCTTTTCCAGCGCGTCGACCATCGAATCGACGTCGCCGGGCGAGAGCGTGAGCCAGCCGACGACCACGGCCATCAGCACCAGGGACAGCACCACCAGCGCGGGAAGCAGGATCAGCTTGCCGAGCGTCCCGAGAGGATGGGACTCAACGGGTCGATCGTCGCCGTTGGGTGGGCTCTCGCAGGACGGGGACATGCGCGCACGGTGCTGGTGGCTGGCGAGCGGTTCGTCTCCCCGTCAAGTCTAAGGCCGCCGGCCGGCCCGTCAAGCAAAGGCGTTCGGCCCAACAGGGCTACCGCGGTGGGCTATCGGCATGTCACAATAGTCCCGATGCGATACTTGAATCTGACGCTCCCGACCCCGCCGGAAAACCTCGCCCTCGACGAGGCCCTGCTGGAAGAAGCCGAGCGAGCCGGTCGGCCCACGGAGACGCTTCGACTCTGGGAGCCGGCCGAGCCGATGGTCGTGGTGGGCCGATCGTCGCGGATCGACGCCGAAGTCCACCGCGAAGCGTGCCGGCAGCGGGGCGTCCCCGTCCTGCGCCGCTCGAGCGGCGGGGCCGCTGTGGTGACCGGCCCGGGCTGCCTGATGTACGCCCTGGTGCTCAGCTACGAGCGGCGCCCCGAGCTGCGCATGATCGATCACGCCCACCGGTTCGTCCTCGGCCGGATCGCCTCGGCCCTGCGACCGCTCGTGTCGGAGGTGACTTGTCGAGGGACCAGCGACCTGGCGATCGGCCGGACCAAATTTTCCGGCAACAGCGTCCGCTCGAAGCGAGACCACTTCCTCTACCACGGCACGTTGCTGTACGACTTCCCGCTGGAGCTGATCGACCAGTGCCTGACGCTACCGCCCCGCCAGCCCGACTACCGCGAAGGCCGGTCGCACCGCGAGTTCGTGGCCAACCTGCCCCTCACGGCCGCGGCGATCCGACGCGCTTTGGTCGCGGCGTGGGACGCCCAACCGATACGCGGCGAATGGCCTCGTGCGGAGACGGCTCGCCTGGTGGCCGAACGCTACGGCCGGCGGGAGTGGAATGAGAAACACTGAGCGGCGGCGCGGAGCCGCGCGAACGCCTCCGCCCCACGGCCGAGTCCGCAAGTCGGCCCGGAAAGGAAGCGGAAGCGGAGCGCGCCCGGGTAGGCCCCATGACTCTCCGTTCTTTGCACCCCCGTTGGGCGAATCGAGAACGCCTTCGGCCGCCGGAGCGGGGGAGGGAGACGGAAGGGCCGATCGGCGGTCGATTGAACGGGCGACCGCGTAAGATGCCGTCTCCTGACGGCGACGCCGACCGACGGGCTACACACGATTTAGCGGCTCGGATTGCCCCGAACGGGTGGGGCGAAGTTGCACCCCAGGCCGCCCGATCCGGGAATTCCTCTTGACGGAGGGGCCCGTCGTGAGAAGAATAGAGATGCGAGTTTGAGTCTGTTTGGCCTGGGGAAGTCGATTCTGCCCGGGCGGTGTTGCGGCTCCTATCTCACTGCCGGCAACACCCGATCGTGGGTGAGTTTCGCGACGCTTCCCTTCGGCCGTCGGTAACCGTAGGGGGAGTGCACCATGAGGCTTGCCCGCTCCGGTCCGTTCTGATGGGGTGCCTGGCTCGCTTGCCGGGTACTCTTCCCACCGCCGCTGGTTGCCAGGGCATGCGCGCGCAGCCGGTCGGCGAGTTGAAATCCGGCGCCGCCGGTGGCTGGGACGTAGGTGCGGCTGATCACCGGGCCGAGGTGCCAGTTTTCCCCGTTCGTTTGCCACCATCCATGGGAGATGCAGTTCAATATCGTGATATCGATTGGTTTTCCGGCGCGTTTGCCGCTTCCGAACAGGTTGCCATAACCGTGGGCCGTGCCCTCTGTGGGTGGTACGTCCCTAAGAAAACGTGTTAGATCACGTGGCCTTGTTCCGAGTGACAAACGCGCCTTTTTTCTTTGGCGTCCCCGCGCCCGGCGACCTCGTTCGCCGCAGGAAAAAGGTGACAGGCACCTTTTG
>CAZDHR010000073.1:0-20946 GCA_964505295.1 uncultured Planctomycetaceae bacterium | reverse complement strand
GCCACGAACCCGATGAAAACCTCGAAGGATTCCGGCCTATGTCAGGAGGTCTGGATTTACAGCTGTGCAACGGAGAAAGAGAAAGTTGCCCGTTACATGTCGTCGGATGTGTCCAAGATCGAGGAGGAGTACGATTGGGTCAACGTGGCCGACGCGTTCCGTTCCAGCAATCTCCATCGGTTGCCGGTCACCCACGATGGCAAGCTCGTCGGCACGATTACGCGCCACGACCTGATGCATACCGTCGAAGCGACTCGCCGGCGAACTCGACGGTTGTTCTCTCGACCCGAATCGGCTGCACCGCCTGCGGAGGGCTCGGGCGTTCAGGCGGACCCGCCGCATTCCATTCAACCGCCAAAAGTGCATTCCGTATCACCCGCACATCGCCCCGCCGTGAGCCACGACTAGGTTGCGCGAATTGGAACCGGTCGCCGTGGCGCTAGCGTAGCCAAACGGCTGCTTCAGAGGACGGGTCGCTTACACTTCGGCCGGCTGCGGAACCGGCGCGAGGCCGACTTCCAGCGAGAGCGGTCCCCCAGTCGGACGCGAAGAGCACGCACAGCGGCGTGGCGTTGCTGGGGAAACGGATCTCGTAATTCCGGCCGGCGTCGGCTTTGTGATCGCCGCTGGGGCGAATCCGCGTGAGAAACCATAGATTGCGACGACGCACTGTCAAATCGACGAATCAACACCACGCCGTAGCGGTTGACGGGGACGCCGCCGTGGCTGCGTGCCGAGCGAGGATCGGTGGAGCCGATTTTTTCGCGGCATTTGCTTTCGCGGGAAACGCGACCTAGCGTTTTCTATCCAACTCTTTATTTTGATCGATCCTTGGGCGCGCGACTGGTCACATGAGAGAACCGTCTGGCATGGCCTTGCGTGCGGGGCGTCGTCGCGCCGCGACCGGCAACGCCGTTTGCGGCAAAGGACGTTCCATGCCCAAGCCGCCCTCCCTCCGGGGGGAGGGGGGGGTAGAAAGAGGGGTTCTTCTTTCCCAACGCAGCGAACGTGGACACACTCTCGGCGGATAAGACTCCTTCCCCGCCCGCGTCGTCTTTTCGACTCTCACATCCGCATCGGCCACGGATCCGTGGCACCCGCCGCCCGGCTGAGACCATCTCTCCCAGCCTTCCTGCAACTTCCGGCCCCCTTCGGTGGTGCTCGTTTCCCGGCGAGGCTGGGGGGCGGCCTGGCGATGATTTCGTTGGCGGGCAGCGTCACGCTGAAAAACAGCAATCGTTACAGCAGGTTCATGTCGCAACGGCTGATTGCCGTTGGACATTTCGTAGGAGTCGTTACTAGCACCAAACGGTTCGCGAAGTGCTCCGCGTTAACCTTGGCTTGTCACACTAACCCGAAGCGCAAGCGAGGGAAGAGGCGACTTTCCTCGCTTGCGCTTCGGGTTAGTGTGTCGTCTCAAACCCTACGCCAATCAGCCGAAAAACCGTTTGGTGCTAGTTCCCAAGACCGTTGGTTTTCAGTTTCTAGGAGACCATTCCATGGCAAGACTAGCCATCCAGTCAACCGCAGTTAAGACAAACGGCGAAGCCGGCACAAGCGACGTAGCCAGCCAGCGTGAAGCGGCCCGACAGCGGGCCCAGCAGAAGGTGGCGGCGCGGACCGCGGCCAAGCAGCAGCAGGCGGCCGAGCGAATTGCCACGGCCAGCGAAGAGCTTGCGGCCGGGGTCACCGAGGCCGCCGAGGCGATCAAAGAACTCAATGGAGCGATGGAGCAGATTGCCGCCGCTGCGGAGGAGGCGTCGAAGAACTCGCAGTCCGGCCTGGAGGCCGTCAAGTCGGTCAACGAGGCCAGCGATACGGCAGTAGCCAACGCCAAGCAGTCGCTGGACAAGGCCAGTGCGATCCAGACGTTGATTCGCAACACCAGCGGCGAGATCGAGCTGTTGATCGCCGGCGTGAACGAAGCGGCCAGGTCGAACATCGAATCGGCCAAACTGATCAGCGAGCTGGAGAAGCAGAGCGAAGAGATCGGTGAGATCGTCGAGGCCGTGGTGCGGATCGCCGACCAGACCAACCTCTTGGCGCTGAACGCGGCCATCGAGGCGGCCCGGGCTGGCCAGCACGGCAAGGGCTTCGCCGTCGTCGCCGACCAGGTCCGCACCCTGGCCGAGACCTCGGAGAAGTCGGCCCGGGATATCCGCGAGCTGGTCGAAGAGATCCAGGGGGACGTCCGCCGGGTGGCCGAGGACGTGGAGAAGTCGGGCAAGGCCGCCGGCGAAGAAGTCGAGAAGGCCAAGAAGATCACCTCCGACCTGGCCTCCATCGAAGCCGACACGGCCGAAGTCCAGGAAGGCTGCAAGGTAATCAACCAGAATGCGGCCGACGCGTCCGCTGGAGCTCAGAGCTTTCAGGAAGGCGCCGAGGTGATCGCCAGCGCTGCCGAAGAGGCAGCGGCGGGGGCGGAGGAAGCCAACAAGAGCACGCAGGAGCAGCAGAAGGCCTTGCAGGAGATGGACCAAGGCGCCCAGGACCTGGCATCTATGGCCGAGGGTCTGAAGACCTCCACTTCGGGAGATAAATCGAGCGAGGAACTGGCGGCCGCGGCCGAAGAGTTCTCCGCGCTGGTCACGGAGTGCAATTCCGCCTCCGAGCAGATCATGGCCGCCATCGGCCAGATCTCCAAGGGCGCCGAGCAACAGGCGACCGCCGCCGAGCAGGCCGCCACCGCCGGCAAGCAGATCGAAAACGCGGGCAAGGGCATGCAGGAGCGGGCCGAGGCCTCGTTGGAGAAGGTCGACGCCGTAACCGAACTTGTCATCCAGAACAAGAAGGACGTGGACGATCTGAGTGCCGGAATCCGAAAAGCTGCCGACCAGGCAGCCGCATCGGCCGCGAATATCAAGGCGCTGGAGGGCCGCACCCGCCAGATCGACAAGATCGTCGACGCCATCGTCAACGTCACCATCCAGACGAACATGCTGGCCGTCAACGGCGACATCGAGGCCGCCCGGGCCGGCGAGTACGGCCGCGGCTTCGCCGTGGTGGCCGCCGACGTGCGGAACCTGGCCGGCGATTCGAGCGAGAACGCCGACAAGATCAAGGACCTGGTCCGCAACATCCAGCAGCAGATCGCGACCGTGGCCGGCGACATCGAGCGGACCGGGCGCGAGGCCGAGATCCAGGTGGAGAAGGCCAAGACATCGACCGCCGCGCTGGAGCGGGTCGAGGCCGACATGAAGGAGGTCCAGCAAAGCGTGCAGAACATCAAGGAGGGCCAGGACAAGGTGATGACGATCATCCAGGAGGCCAACACGGCGGTGCAACAGATCTCCGCGGCCGCCGAGCAGGCATCCGGCAATGCCCAGCAGGCCAGCAGCGCCGCGCAGCAAGGAGCCAAGGGGATGCAGGAGCTGGCGAACGCCATCGAGGAAATCTCCGCTCTGGCCGACGAGATGCAAAACTAGCTCGACGGTGAGCTGCATCCCGCTGGTACCAATCAACCTCAGCTAAAGGAAGGAGATATACGAGATGGCAGATGAACAAGCCACTGCAACACGGCTGGACGAGGCCGGCGACGGTGACCAACAGGAGTTGGTCACTTGCCTGATCGACAACGTCGAGTTCGGCCTGAATATCCATGCGGTTCAAGAGATCGTCCGGCTGCCGAAGATCACGCCGGTTCCCAAGGCGCCGCACTACGTGCGGGGTCTGGCCAACCTGCGGGGCAACGTGCTGCCGGTGATCGAGCCGCGATTGCGTTTCGGAATGTCCGGCGAGGGGAACGACGATACCTGCCGGATGATCGTCGTGGAAGTGAACGGGACCCCGACCGGGATGATCGTCGATGCGGTCCGGGAAGTCCTGCACATGGAAGATTCGGCCGTCGAGCCGGCCCCTCCGACCGTGCAGGGCGTGGACAGCAAGTTCTTAAGCGGCGTGGTCAAGCTCGACGGCGGCAAGCGCCTGGTGATGCTCATCGACCAGGACCAGGTCGTCGACCTGGAGGACTTCGACTCCGAGGCCGCCAAGGACGCCTCCGCCACGGGCTCCGGCCGTTCCAGCCGGGCCGACGCAAACGCCGAAGAGGAACAGGACAACGAACAGTTGGTCACGTTCCGCCTGGCCGACGAGGAGTACGGATTTCCAATCATGGACGTGCAGGAGATCATCCGCGTGCCGGAGATCACTCAGGTTCCCAACGCCCCAGACGGCGTTCAGGGAATCACCAGCCTGCGAGACCGCGTGCTGCCGGTGATGGACCTGCGAACCAAGTTCAGGTTCCGCACGTTGGCGGCCGAGACGGATTCGTTCGTCGCGAAAATGCAGGCCTTCGAGCGGCAGCACGCCGAGATGGTCACACTGCTCTCCGACGCGGTCGCCGGCGGCTCGACTGTTGACGGATCGTTCGGCTACGACGACTGCGAGTTTGCCGACTGGCGGGAGTCGTTCTCCACGCTGGACGACCTGATCGAGTCGCTGCTGGGGCCATTCGACGGGCCGGAGAAGAGGCTCCACGAGGGCCTCCAGGCGGTGGCCTCGCTGTTGGCCGACGGTGAGAGCGAAGGCGCTTTGGCCGAGCTGAATCGCCTGGTCAAACCGGCGCACGCCGAGTTCAAGGCGCTGTTCAAGAAGCTCTTCCGCGGCATTTCCCATCGCGAAGATGAGCGATGCCTGGTCGTGAGCATCGGCGAGACGTCGTTGGCCCTGCGACTCGACGCGGTCAACGAGGTCCTGCGAGTACCCAAGTCGTCCGTCGAGTCGACACCCCAGATCGTGGCCGGCCAAGGCGCCAACAAGGACCAGATCCGCGGCGTGGCCAAGCTCAACGAGGGCAAACGGTTGATAATGATCCTCGACGTCCAAAAGCTGGTCAGTGAGGCCGAACTGAAGGCGATTACTGCCACTGCGGGCAACGGGGCTTCCCAGAGTTCCAGTGAGCAAGGAGCGTCTTCCATGGATGCCAATACGGAAGAGGATGAACGCCAGCTCGTCGTCTTCAAGGTGGCTGAAGAGGAGTTCGCCACCGACATCATGCAGGTCCAGGAAATCATCCGCCTGGAGAAGGTTACCGCGGTGCCGCACGCCCCGTCGTTCGTCGAAGGGGTCGTCAATTTGCGCGGCACCGTGCTGCCGGTGGTGGATCTCCGCCGACGGTTCGACATGGAGGAGAAGGAGTATAGCGATGCCACGCGGGTGGTTGTGGTCGACGTGAACGACCGCAAGACCGGCATCATCGTTGACGCCGTCTCCGAGGTGATGAGCCTGCCGAACAAGTCGATCGAACCGGCCCCGGCCATCGTCAAGGCCGGCTACGGCGAGGATTTCATCGAAGGCGTCGGCAAGATTGACGGCGGGGACCGCATGATCCTCATCCTCCGCACGGATCGCCTTCTCAGCGATGAGGAGATGTCCGCGTTCGATGAGGCGGCCTCCGGCGAGACGCCCGGCGAAACGCCGGACGCCGAAGAGAGTGAAGACAGACAACCGGAACTCGTGGGCGCCGCGTCCGAGGGTGGAGAATAGTCGCTCCGCCGCGGGCCTGTTTGTGTAATCGCGACACTTTGTCGCTTGTGGACACCGAGACGGCGCCATGTCTTTCGGGATGTGGCGCCGCTCTCCGGTAAGGAGCGTCTGACCTGTAATTGAATCTTGAGCAACGAGAATCCAGCAGCCATGTCGAGCGAGATTACGGTACTGATTGCCGACGATTCGGCCCTGATGCGACGAGAGATCAAGCAAATCATCGAAAGCGATCCCCGATTGCGCGTGGTGGCCTGTGCCCGCAACGGCGAGGACGCCGTGGCGCTGGTCGGAGAACACGAGCCGGACGTGGTCACCATGGACATCAACATGCCGGTGATGGACGGAGTCACGGCCTTGCAGATGATCATGATGGAGTCGCCCCGGCCGGTGGTGATGCTCAGTTCGCTGACCCAGGAAGGAGCCGTTACCACGTTCGAGTGCCTGGAACTCGGGGCGGTCGATTTCATCGCCAAACCCTCGGGCACGATCTCCAAAGATATCGACCGGCAGGCGGCGGAGATTGTCGCCAAGGTCAAGGCCGCGGCCCGGTCGAGACCCGGCCAGCGGCTGCGCAAGCGAAAGCCCGCTGTCACCAGGCGGAGCACATCGGCAGCCGTAGGCCACGGTGGCGCGAAGCGCGTGGTGGCGATCGGCGTGTCCACCGGCGGCCCCAAGACGTTGATGGAAGTGGTACCCTACCTGCCTGGCGACCTCGATGCGGCCGTGCTCATCGTTCAGCACATGCCGGAGGCCTTCACCGGTCCGTTTGCCAACCGGCTTAACTCGGCCAGCGAGATCAGCGTCAAGGAGGCCAAGGCGGGCGACATCCTCATGCCCGGTTGCGGATACCTGGCCAGGGGTGGAAAACACATGGTGTTTGCCAAGCCGGCGCGGGGCCGTGGGGCCATGGTCCGCTACGTCACCCGTCCCAGCGACGTTCCGCACATTCCCTCGGTCGACGTGATGATGCACTCCGCGGTCGACGTTTTCGGCGCCAACGTGATCGGCGTGCTGATGACGGGCATGGGGGCGGATGGAGCAGACGGCATGGTTCGCATCCGGCAGATGGGTGGGCAAACGATCGCCGAAGATGAGAGCACTTGCGTCGTCTACGGCATGCCGGCTCAGGCCGTCGCCCGGGGCGGCGTCGATTACCTGCTTCCCTGTTATGACATTGCGGAAAAGATCAGAGAACTCCTCACATGTCCGGTTTTGAGTTGAACGGAGAAAGCAATGGAACTCGAACAACGAGAATTCGAACTCATCCGCGACATGGTCTATCAGAAGACGGGGATGATGTTCGAGGATCGCAAGCGACTCTTCATGCAGGCCCGCATTGCGCGGCGTTTGGCCGCCGTGGACTGCGAAACGCCGCGCGACTACTATCGTTATCTCCGCTATCAAGACGCTTCGGGCGAAGAGCTTCAACACCTCGTGGAAACGCTGACCACGAACGAGACGTATTTCTTTCGGGAGTATCCCCAGTTGGAGTGTTTCGCCAACGAGGCCTTGCCGGCGATCTGCGACGCCAAGGCCGCAAAGAACGACTACAAGCTGAAGCTTTGGAGCGCCGCCTGCTCGACGGGAGATGAACCCTATACGCTGGCGATCATCCTGCGCGAGTGCCTGGAAGAGTTTTACAAGTGGCAAATCGAGATCCTGGCGACCGACATCGACAGGAACGCGTTGGCAGCGGCTCGGCGCGGAGTTTACTCGGAACGTGCCATAAAGGACGTCCCTGAGGTTTACCTCAACGAGCACTTTTGGCCTCGCTTGGGCAAGTATCATGTCACCGACCAGGTCAAGGAGATGGTGACGTTCTCCCAAGTCAACCTGCTCGACCGGCGGGCGATGCGCTGGCAGCGTGGATATGATTTCATCTTTTGCCGCAACGTGCTGATCTATTTCGACGATGCCGCGCGTAGAAAGGTGCTCAGTGGTTTCTACGACAGCCTGGTTCCGGGCGGATTTATTTTTCTCGGCCATTCCGAGTCCGTGGGCCGAATCAGTGCCGCCTTTGGGATGGTGTCTCTCGGCGGCTACATCACGTATCGCCGGCCGGTTGGGGGTGCTCAAATGCGGTGTGCTGCCGTTGGAGGTGAAATGTGTCTGACCAGATAGCAGAGTTGATTCGCGATTTGCTGAGCTCCGACGAATCGACGCGCCGGTTCGCCGTGGAGGACCTGGGCGACCTGGGCGACGTTCGGGCCGTCGAGCCGCTCATTCCCGTGCTGTTCGATCCGGTCCCCGCGATCCGCGAAGCGGCGGTCGACGCGCTCAAAGCAATCGGCGGCGAGGAAACGGTTTCGGCTGTGGTGCCCGCGCTGCGAACTGACAACGCCGCGGTACGCAACGCGGCCAGCGAAATCCTCCAAACCATCGGCGAACCCGCAATCCCCCAACTGGAGAAGCTCCTGGAGGACGACGACGTAGACGTCCGGAAATTCGCCGTGGACATCATGGCCGTGATCGGCAGCCCCTTGGCCGAGAAAGCCTTTGTCCGGGCGCTTGAGGACCGGGACGTCAACGTTTCCGCGGCGGCGGCCGAAGCCTTGGGAGAAATAGGCTCTCGCGCCTCTGTCGAGCCATTGGTCCAGTCGCTGAAGGCGAGCAGTTGGACGCGATGCTCGGTGGCCAAGAGCCTCGGACAGATTGGAGGCGCCGAGGCCGCGCGGGCGCTTCAGCAACTCACCCGCGATGACGACCCGATGGTCGTATTCACGGCCGTGGAGGCGCTGGGTTCCGTGCGTGACGCCGCGGCGATCGAAAGCCTTCTTCCCCTGCTGAAGCACGAAAACCAACTGATCGTGAACAAGGCGATCGCGTCGATCGAGCAGATTGAGGATGAAATGCCTGCGGAGATGTGGAACCAGCTACGCGGGCAGATCTCGGTGGACACCATCCTCGCTCTGCTCCGCGACTCAGCGGCCACGTTGCGGCGCCACGCCATCGCGCTGCTCGGGCGAATCGGAGTGGAGGAGGCTGTGAGTCCTTTGATTGATGTGTTGCTGGCGGACGAGAACCGAGAGGATGACGAGATCCGCGAACTGGCCATCCGCTCCATCGTTTCGCTGGCGCCGCAAGACATACAATCCATCCTCGACGCGTTGGACGATGACCGCGTGTCCGTCGAGGGACGTTGCGAACTGATCGATCTACTGGCGCGGCTTGGCAGCCCCGAAGCATTCGATGCCGTCGTGAAGTTTGTCGATGACACCGAAGTTTTGCTTCAGCGCGTCGCTGCTCGCGTAATTGTGCAATTGGACGCCGAGCGAGCCGTCGTTCCGCTACGAAAGATGCTCCGCTGCTCAGATCGCGAGGTGCGAATCAACGCAGCCCGCGGGCTGGGAACCGCCCGCCACGACCTTGACGAAGTGGTCCACGACCTGGCAAAGCTGCTGGAGGACCTGGACGCCGAGGTTCGGCAGGTCGCAGCAGAGTCGCTCGCCTCGATTGGCACCGACCAGGCCCTTGAGGCGTTGGTCTCGGCCGCCCAGAGCGAGAAGGTGGCCAGTCGGCTGACGGCCGTCCAGGCCATGGCTCAGTTGCCCGCCTTGCCGGCCGTCGATCGAATCCTTACGGCCGCGCTGGGCGACTCTTCGGCCGAGATCTGTGCAGCCGCCATCCATAGCCTGACCGCACGGGGGGAGGTTGCCGTGACTGAGCGGTTGCTGGCGTGCCTGGACAGCCCGGCCCCCAACGTCCGCCGTGCCACGGTTCAACTGCTCGCCCGGCAGAAGCAAGGAGCGTGGGCAGCGCGGCTGTCGGATTGTTTCCGGGAAGACCCGGACCCGCGAGTACGCCATGATTGCGCACTGGCGTTGGCAGTCTTCTCTCTACCCGGCACGGTCGAACTGCTCATCGAACAACTTGAAGATGATCCCCACCCACTGGTCGCTCTTGGCGTGATGGAAGCCCTGGGACGGATTGGAGACGAACGCGCCGAGTCGGTCCTGGACCGGCTGGTGGCCAGCGACGACCCGGAGATTGCCGAAGCGGCCGCTCATGCCATCGAGGGCATCGCCGGCCGATGCGTCGGCCAGACCTGATGAAACCGAGTTCATTTGGGAAGAAGAGGAATCGACAAATGACAGTCAAGGCCCTTGTGGTAGACGACTCGCGAATGGTGCGGGACCTGCACGCCTTTATGCTCCAAAGCGGCGGCTATGAGGTCGACGGTGCCGAGACCGGCAGCGAAGCCTTGGAGAGAATCCTCACCAAGAAATACGATCTCATCGTCACCGATATCAACATGCCCCAGATGGACGGATACGAACTGACGAAGTCCATCCGCCAGATGGAAGGCTACGAAACCACGCCGATCATCATGGTCTCCACCGAAGCGGAGGCCGCCGATAAGGCGAAGGGATTCGAGGCCGGGGCAAACGTATATGTCGTGAAGCCGGCGACGGTCAATACCCTGGTAACCAACGCACAAATGCTCGCCGCCCAGTAGCCGGGGCACACCGCAACGGGAGGGGAAACCATGAGTGAATCGACTCGTTCATCCGAAATGATCGATGACCAGGAGATTCTTGGCGATTTTGTCGATGAAGCCCGCGAGCACCTGGCCACGATCAGCGACGGGTTGCTCCAAATGGAGACTGACGCGAGCGACCCCGAGGTGGTCAATTCGGTCTTTCGCGCGCTGCACACCATCAAGGGGGTTTCTTCTTTCATTGGGCTCAGCGACATCAACGAACTCAGCCACGCCGGTGAGAATGTCCTGGACAACGTCCGCGAGGAAACCTTGGAACCCACCCAGGACGTGATCGACGCGCTGTTGGAAACGTGTGATTTGCTCTCGGCGCTGGTCGACGACGCGGCAAACTTGGACCAGAGCCGGGACCGCGGCGAGCACATCGAGCAGCTCATGAAGAGATTGCGCGACATTCTCGACGCGCGAGCGAGCGAGCCCAAGCCCGAGCCGGCTCCGGCCGAAACCAAGGCTACGGTGATCGAGGAGTCTCTGTGGCCGGCTCCCGGTACCGGGCTCTCCGCTGAACTTGTCGGTCAATTCGTTGCCGAGAACACGGACAACCTTCAGGAACTCGAGCAAGGTCTGCTGCGACTCAAAAAACACCCCAACGACGCCAACAGCATCAATGCCGTCTTCCGGGCGATTCACAGCATCAAGGGAACTGCCGACTATGTGGGACTGGCTCAAATCAAGACCCTCAGCCACCACCTGGAAAGCATTCTCCAATTGGTCCGCTCCGATCGCCTGGAGATCACGCCGGATGTGAGCGACCTGGCGTTCGAGACCGCCGACGCACTGCGTTCAATGATCGGACGGCTCGGTCCCGACGCGGAAGTCGATCGGGATCTGACCCATCTGATCGCACGGATGCTCGCTGTGGCCGACGGTGCCGCGGCGCCCGCCGAGGAGGCCCTCCCCCTCCAGTCCGCACGGCGCCCATCCCGCGCCGACTCGCGACCGGCCGTCTTCGTACAACTCGCGACTCAACACGTGGAAAGCATCATCATGCAGAGCGGGAAACTGCTGCGGGGAGAGGTTTCCGGAGTCGCGGTGACGACGCTCCATCGCTCTCTGAGTACATTGCGCAATGCCGCCGACTACATGCAATGCGACGAATTCGTCGATCCTTGCGAGCAGTTTCTCGATCTGTTGCAGCAACTCCCGCAAGAGGCGCACTCCCTCGACCAAACAACCCAACAGCAGGTCGGCAAGCTGAGCGATGAGGTCGCCAACCTCCTCGAACAAGTCCGGATCAATGCAGACTCGGCAGCGTCGGTGACACGCAGGAACCAGCAGGATATGGCGGCGGCAGCCCCGGCGCATAGCGCGCAGATAGCCGAACCGGCCGCTGCCGCGCCGGCCGGAAGGTCGCTGGCGGCCAAAAGCATACGGATCGACCAAGATAAACTGGACAATTACCTGAACCTCGCCTGCGAACTGACAGTCGCAGTCAACAGGCTGACACACTTATTGCGGAAAGTGGAAACCGATGAACACTCGGACATTTCCCAACTCAAAGGCGCTGTCAATGCTGTCGATCGGATTGCACCTGTGGTCCGGAGCAATGCCCTCGAACTGCGAATGGCACCAGTCAAGACTGCTTTCCAGTCCCTGCGGCGCGGACTTCGGGACATCGCCAAAGCGCAGGGCAAAAAGATCGACCTTCACATCGTCGGCGAGGAGATTAAAGTCGACAAGAACGTCGCAGATGTGCTGGGTGAGACGCTGGTCCACTTGGTCCGCAACTCGGCCGACCATGGCATCGAGACCCCCGAAAAACGAAAGGCCGCCGGAAAGTCGGAAACCGGCCTGATTACGCTCAAGGCCGGGCGCGAAGGCAACTTCATCGTGATCGACATTATCGACGACGGGGCGGGCATCAACGTCGAGCGGCTCAAGGCCAAAGCCGTGCAAAACGGCCTGCTGACACAAGAGCAGGCCGATGCCATGCGCCGCGAAGAGGCCCTGAATCTGATCTTCGCGGCGGGGCTCAGCACGGCCCAGAAGGTTACCGATGTGTCCGGCAGGGGCGTGGGCATGGACGTTGTCCGCACGAACATCACCAATCTCGGAGGCACCGTCCTGGTGACCTCCGAGGAAGGCGAGGGTTCGCAACTCCGCATTCAGCTTCCCTTGACCTTGGCCGTGACTACCGCCTTGCTGGTTTCTGCGGGTGAGCAGACCTACGCGATACCCATCGAGGTCGTTCGGGAAACTGTGAAACTACCGCCCGAGAGCATCAAGAAGCTCAAAGGACAACGGGCCATCACCCTTCGCGGGAAGCTCGTGGCCCTGAAATCCCTTGCGGAACTGCTCGGCCCCCTCGATCGCTATTCGGAACGCCGACACAACGGAAGATACTATCGTCTGGACCCATCGAATCAACTGAAAGTCGACCAGACGGGTCGGGTGCCGATCGTCGTGGTTGACGTGGGAGGCAGGCAATTCGGGTTCGTGGTCGACGAGTTGCAGGGCCAGCAGGAAATCGTGCTCAAGCCCCTGCCGGGATACCTGGCCCGGTTGCCCGGCCTCGGGAGTGCCACCGTCATGGGCGACGGCACGATTGTCTTGATCCTCGATCCGACCACACTCTATCAGGCGGCTCTTTCGCAGGCTGAAACGATGGCAGAAAGTACAACCGCGGCGGGTGTATGACCGAGTGATGGCAGAATCTATCTCTTGGATACCTCAACAGCAAACGTTGGGAGTTTGACAAATGTCACCGAGCGAAGGAAGGTCAACGACACACGAGACCTTCCCGCAAAGGTTGGAAGAGCTTCGGTGGAGAATGGATCTGCTCCCCCACGAGCAGCGTCCCCATTTGCAAATATCGGGCGGCGCGGCCGAGAAGCAGTACCGCCACGGCCGGCATGGCCGCGGCAGGATCTTCGCCATCGGGGAAACCCTACGGCTGATCGAAAGGTACGTGAAATACCATGTTAACGCAACTCAACGCCGCGTTCGCATCGCCTCCGGGCAACGAAACTCTCGGCCAACTTGCTGACCAGCGAACGCGGGAGCTTATCGCGACGCAAGATGCGGCGGTACTCGCGATGGCCGCGATCGCCGAGTTTCGCGACGAGGACACCGGCGAACACCTTCTTCGAATGCGTGACTACACGCACATCCTCGCCGAACAGCTCAGCCGCGAAAGCCCCTACGCCGATCAGATCAGCCCACAATTCCTGAGCGATTTGTGCCGGTCGAGCCTGCTGCACGACATCGGAAAAGTCGGGATCAGCGATGCCATTCTGCTCAAGCCCGGGCGACTCACCCCCGAAGAGTTCGAGACGATGAAGCGGCACACGGTTATGGGCGCCAACATTCTCGACCGCGCCGCCATAGGTCTACCCGGCGGAGGTTTCCTGGCGATGGCGGCGGTCATCGCCCGGTTTCATCACGAACGATTCGACGGTACGGGGTATCTTGCGGGGCTGATAGGAGAAGAGATCCCGCTGCCGGCACGTATCGTGGCCCTGGCAGACGTCTACGACGCGCTCACGTCCCCTCGGCCCTATAAGCCCCCCTATTCCGCGGTAGACGCGAAAGCCATGATCGAACGCGAGTCCGGCCGGCACTTTGACCCGGTGATTGTCGAGGCATTCCGGGTGCGATTCGATGATTTTCGCCGCGTGCGCGAACGTAACGACGCTCAACCCGTAGCCCTCGGGGCAGTCTCGTTTCAGCAACAACACTGCACGGCGATGGGAGGATGAGCGGCCATGATAGGGCACGCCGCGGGCGCCGTGACACACCCGAGCGGTAGCTGACCTTCTCAACAACAAAGGCACTAGCGATGAAAGTCGAGTACATCAACCCGTTCATAACGTCGGCCATTACCGTGTTCCGCACGATGCTGCGGTGCGAATTGAGCCGGGCAAAGCCGTTCCTGAAAAAGGGCTCCTGGCCGGAACACGAGGTGAGCGGAATCATCGGGCTTTCAGGAAAAGCCAAGGGGACCGTTGTGCTGAGCCTGTCGCGGGAGGTCGCGCTGAATGCTGCTGAGGCAATGCTCGACGAGCGGCCTGCGGAGCTCAATGCCGACGTCACCGACGCCGTGGCGGAGTTGACAAACATCATTGCCGGACGTGCCAAGGCCCAGCTTGAACATCTGGAAATGACAATAAGTCTCCCCACGGTCATCACGGGAAAACACCACTGCGTCGAATTTCCCAAAGGTGTGACGCCCATCTGCATCCCATTCGAGTCCGACTGGGGTATTGTCGCGGTAGACGTCGGGCTGGTGGACGAACCCGCTGCGGCCGCTGCCGACCAATGATCCAATCCATCCTATTCAGATGGTGAAAGAGAGTTTGTTCAAGTTCAATTGGAAGGGGCTCATGATCGCGCCGGCAAGGTCCGCGTCCTCTGGCCGTATCACAATCCCAAGCCATAGTTTTCTCGTCAACTTTTGCCTGATCGGGCGACTGGGCGAGTCGTACCCCAGCCGGACCCGGCCCATAGAAAGGAGATGGACATGCTGCAAGAAGCGAACAAGGGCGCCCGTGATCGGTGCGCCCTCGTCCATCTCCGAGCCCTGGCGCGGCGCTCGGGTTGCGTCCCCGCATTGCCCTATCCTCCGCCCAGGCTGCATTAACTTTAACACGTACTGACAGAAAGACAAATCGTTAACGTATTGGTTTCCAGGGACTTGCGTTGAAAAACGCTTTCCCGTGGAGTGGACACAAATCATAGGAGTCTACGACGGAAACTCGACTCCTAATTGCCCTCCGACGATTCCCCGTTCCCTGCTCCCGGTTCTCCGATCCCTGACCCCTGACCCCTGATCCCATGCCGCTCATCCACCGCCTTCCCCCATCGCTGATCAACAAAATTGCCGCCGGGGAGGTGATCGAGCGGCCGGCGAGCGTGGTGAAGGAGCTGATGGAGAACGCGGTCGACGCCGGGGCGACGCGGATCGACGTGCGGGTGGAGGGGGGCGGGGCGGAGATGATCCGCGTGGTCGATGACGGCAGCGGCATCGCGGCCGACGACCTGCCCCTGGCCGTGGCGAGCCACGCGACCAGCAAGCTCGCCGAGGCCGACGACCTGTTCCGCGTCGCCACGCTCGGCTTCCGCGGCGAAGCGCTGGCGTCGATCGCCGAGGTCAGCCGCCTGGCGATCCGCAGCCGGACCGCGGAATCGGAGAGCGGGGCCGAGATCGAGGTGGTCGGCGGCAGCCCGTCGGAGGTGAGCCCTTGCGGCTGCCCGGTGGGCACGACGGTCGAGGTCCGCAACCTGTTCTTCAACACGCCCGTGCGCCGCAAGTTCCTCCGCTCGAAGCAGACCGAGATGGGCCACACGAGCGAGGCCTTCACCCGGATCGCGCTGGCCCGGCCGCACGTCCATTTCACGCTGGGGCACAACCAACGCCAGACGCTGGACCTGGCCGCCGGCCAGGACTGGCGGGAGCGAATCGCCACGGTCGCCGGGCGGAGCGTGGCCGAGGGGCTCATCTGGGTCGAAAGTACCCATGGCGACGTGCAGCTTTCGGGCTACGTGGCCCATCCGAGCCACAGCCGGGGCAACAGCCGGATGCAGTACCTGTTTCTCAACGGGCGATACATCCGCGATCGGGCGTTGCAGCACGCGCTCTCGGAGGCGTACCGCGGACTGTTGATGACCGGTCGCTACCCGATCGCCTTCCTCCGGCTGGCGATGCCGCCCGAGCTGGTCGACGTGAACGTCCATCCCACGAAGCTCGAGGTCCGGTTTCAGAACGCCGATCGGCTCTACAGCCAGTTGCTCTCGACGCTTCGGGCAAAATTCCTGAGCACCGACCTGACCGCCCGGGTCGAGTCGGTCCCCGACGACGATCCGACCGGCGCCCACGACGAGGGGCAAACGGCCCAGGTCCGGCAGCAGGTGGTCGATTGGGCGAAGGGGGAGATCGCTTCGTGGGACAGGCCGTCGACGGCCGGGCCCGGCGGCGGTGGCACGACTTCGTTGGGCCCGGGGGGCACGCCCCGGCCGGAGCCCTTGGAGCTGACTCGGCTCGACCGCCCTTGGGCCCCGGCCGCGGAGGGCGAGCCCGACGTCGAGCCCCCGCCGGGGGCGTACGCGACGAGCCCGGCCCTCGGGGCGTTCCCGGACGTTCCCGTCAAGGCGATGCAGGTGCACAACCGGTATCTGGTGACGGAGACGGAGGAGGGGGTGATGGTGATCGACCAGCACGCCCTGCACGAGCGGATCCTGTACGAGCAATTGAAGGCCCGGGTGATGTCGGGGGCGGTGGAGTCGCAGAGCCTGCTGGTACCCGAGCCGGTGGATCTCAGCCCGGCCGAAGCGGCGGCCGTGCTGGAGCACCGGGAGCTGTTGGCGAAGCTGGGCATGAGGATCGAGCCTTTCGGGGGCGACACGATCCTGGTGGCCGGCTATCCGGCCATGTTGGCCAACATGAATCCGGCGGAGGTGCTCCGGGGGCTGGTCGATCAGCTCCTTTCCGGCGGCAAGCTGCCCGACCAGCGCGACCTGCTGGACGACCTTCTGCATACGATCGCCTGTAGAGCGGCGATCAAGGCGGGCGACCGGCTGGCGCCGGAGGAAATCGAGGCGCTGCTCAAGAGGCGTCACCTGATCGACGATGCGCATCACTGCCCCCACGGCCGCCCCACCGCCGTGGTCTTCAGCCGGGAGGAATTGGACCGGCAGTTCAAGCGGATTTGATTTTGCGGGGGGCGTAAGACAGAATTGATGGAACCCGTGCGCGTGACGCGACGTTTCCGCACGGCTCCGCGGATTTCCGGAGCATGAGCGCACGTCGCGCGGACGTTACGAACGAGGTCCCTGAACCCCCAGCCGCCAGTCATGATCTGTGTCAGCATCGGCCGCGGACGGCATCGTTTTGTGATCGCCACGCACAAGCACCTGGCGGAGCAGGGCGCGGAGCTCGTCGAGCTGCGCCTCGACTACGTCACCGTGCCGGTCAACGTGAAGCGGCTGCTTGCCGACCGGCCGACCCCGGTCGTGGTCACGTGCCGTCGCAAGCGGGAAGGCGGGAAATACAAGGGGAGCGAAGAGGAGCGGCTGATCTTGCTGCGAAGCGCGATCGCCGCCGGGGCCGACTACGTCGACTTGGAGGAGGACATCGCCGACCAGGTCCCTCGGTTCGGCGATACCCGGCGGATCATCAGCGTGCACGATTTCCGCAAGACCCCCGACGACTTGGAGGCGATTCACCAGCGCCTCGCGAAGCTCGATCCCGACGTGATCAAGATCTGCACCATGGCCAATCACCCCAGCGACAACCTCCGCATGCTGCGACTGGTCGAGAAGAGCAAGGTGCCCACCGTGGGCCTCTGCATGGGCGACATGGGAATCCCCTCCCGCCTGCTTACCGGGCGGTTCGGGGCGCCGTTCACCTACGCGACGTTCTCTGAGGAGCGGGCGATGGCCCCGGGGCAGCTCAGCTTCGAGCAGATGAAGGACGTGTACCACTACGACCGGATCGACCGCGAGACCGACGTCTACGGCGTGATCGCCGACCCGGTCGGGCACAGCTTCAGCCCCTTGATCCACAACGCCGCCTTCCGGCAGCTTAAGCTGAACAAGGTCTACCTGCCGATTCGCGTGCCCCGGGATGACCTCTCCCGCTTTATCGACGAAGCGCCTGAGATGGGGATCCGGGGCCTCAGCGTCACCATTCCCCACAAGGAAGCCGTGGTGGAAAGTCTGACGCAGGTGGACGACGCCGTGACGGGAATCGGGGCCGCCAACACGATCGTGTTCGACGGCGACCGGCGCCTCGGCTTCAACACCGACCACTGCGCGGCCATGGAGAGCCTCGATGCCGTGCTGGGCGAGACCGAAGCCGGCGAGAACCCCCTGGAGGGCAAGACCGCCCTGTTGCTCGGGGCGGGCGGCGTGGGAAAGGCGATCGCCTTCGGGCTCGTGCGCCGCGGCGCCAAGCTGCTGCTGACCGACGGCGTGCCCGAGCGGGCCGAAGCGCTGGCCGAGCGGCTCGGCTGCCGGGCGATCGACTGGTCGCTTCGGCACACCGTCGGCGCCGACGTGCTCCTCAACTGCACGCCCGTCGGCATGCATCCCAACGTCTATGAAACACCCTATGAAAAACACTACCTCCGACCGGGGACGATCGTCTTTGACGTCGTCTACAATCCCGAAAACACGCTCCTGGTGAAGGACGCCCGAGCCCGCAACTGCCGGGTCATCACCGGCGTCGATATGTTCGTCCGCCAGGCGTGCCTCCAGTTCAAGCGGTTCACCGGGCACGACGGCCCCGCCGAGCTGATGCGCGACTGCATCAAGCGGGCGACGGCGGCGGCGAAGTATTAAGGGGAGCGGGGAGTGGGGAGCGGGGAGTGGGGAGCGGGGAGTGGAGAGTAGGGAGTGGAGAGTAGGGAGTGGAGAGTAGGGAGTGGAGAGTGGAGAGTGGGGAGTGGAGAGTGCGTAGTAGTGAGTGATTATCAAAGCCCACGGGCTGCGGCCCGTGGGACAGTCCGTGGTCTTGACACCATGAACCTCGTCCTCATCGGCTATCGTGCCACCGGCAAGACCACGCTCGCCCGATTGCTCGCCGAGCGATTGGGGTGGGACTGGATCGACGCCGACGTGGAGATCGAGCGGCGTGCGGGCAAGTCGATCGCCCGGATCTTCGCCGAAGACGGCGAGCCGGCCTTCCGCGACCTGGAGGCCGCTGTGGTCGCCGACCTATGTCTGCGCGGGCGGCTCGTCTTGGCCGCCGGCGGCGGGGCACCGATGAGGCCCGAAAGCCGCGAGGCGATGCGGGCTTCAGGAAAGGTCGTCTGGCTAAAGGCCCAACCGGAGACGATCCAAGCCCGGATGGCCGGCGACGCCACGACCGCGGCCCGGCGGCCCAATCTTACGGATAAGGGAGGCTTGGAGGAAATCGTCGGGCTTCTGGCCCGGCGCGAGCCGGTTTATCGCCAGTCGGCCCACCTGGAAGTCGATACCGAAGGAAAGGCGCCCAGCGAGATCGCGGCCGAGATCCTCGCCCGTGCGCACCTTGCATCCGACTGAACGGCCGTCCCGCAAGTCCTTATACGCTGTCATCCCGTCACCTTGTCACCCCGTCAGCCCGTCACCCCCCTTGAGGATTCGGCGTGAACCTAGTCTTGGCCATTCCGTTCCTACTGGGCGCCTGCGTCGGCGGGCTGTTGAACCTGGGCGTTTACCGGCTCGCGTGGCACGCTCGGTCGATCAGCCCTTGGTCCGCTCCGCCGGCCGAGGCCCCGCCGCGCCGCTGGTACGATCGCATTCCGATCCTCGGCTGGCTGGGGTTGAGTCGGGAATCCGGGCTGCACGGGCGGGGGTTCTGGGTCCGGCCGATGCTCGTCGAGCTGCTTTGCGGGATTGGCTTTGCGGCGCTGTATTGGTGGGAGATCGGCCAAGCCGGGCTGCTTCCCGGCGGTCTGCCCAAACCCGTGTCCCCCGACGTGCTGGCCGTGCTGCACGTCCAGTACGGTTGCCATTTGGTGCTGATTTCACTGATGCTGGTGGCCTCGCTGATCGACGCCGACGAGAAGACCATTCCCGACGCGATCACGGTGCCCGGCACGCTGTTCGGGCTCGTGGCCGCGGCGTCCTATCCCTGGTCCCTGCTGCCGGAGTTGGTCGCCGGACCGACCGGCGGAGTGCGCATCAGCTTTCTTCGGTTGACGTCGCCCAATCCCTGGCCCGGCTTGTTGGGCGGATTCCCTCAGGCGTGGCCGCTTCTCGTCGGGCTGTGCTGCTGGTGGGGTTGGTGCTTCGCCCGGACGCATCGGACGTGGTACGCCCGGCACGGGTGCGCCCGGGCGCTACGGCTCTCGCTTGCCCGGCTCTACCGGGAACGCTCTACGTGGCGAATCCTGCTCACGGGGGTTGTGGGGAGCGCCGTGATGGCAGGGGTTTGGCTCGTGGGCGGCCTGCACTGGGAGGCGCTGCTCTCGGCCCTGGTCGGCCTGGCCGTGTGCGGCGCGATCATTTGGGCGATTCGCATCATCGGCTCCGCCGTGCTGAGGCGCGAGGCCATGGGCTTTGGCGACGTCACCCTGATGGCCATGATCGGGGCGTTCCTCGGCTGGCAGACCTTCCCGCTGGTCCTCTTCGGCGCCGCCGTGACCGCGCTGGTGGTCGGAGTGATCGGGCTGGTCCTTCGCCAGGGGCCCGAGATTCCCTACGGCCCGTTCCTCTGCCTGGCCGCGCTCGTGGTGCTCATCCGCTGGGCGTCCCTCTGGGAGTGGATCGCTCCGATCTACGGACTCGGCTGGCTCCTCGTCCTGCTTATGGTGATGTGCCTGATCCTCATGGTGCCCCTGCTCGTGATGATCCGGCTGATCCGCCGGGTATTTGGGTTCTAGCACCTCTTGAGCTACACTTCCCGTAGGGCTACAAGCTCTTCGAGAGGATGCCGGAACGTGCCGCTGTTCGAGACCGTGACCGATCTGCACGACGGGGCCGACGTGCTCCGCCGCCGGGCGTACGGGGTGATCGAGGCCGCCGGGGGGCGGTTCCGCCGGGTGGTGCTGCGCCCGTTTCCGAAGGTCATCTCGGTGCCGGAGATCCTGGTTCTGGGGGGCTGGTACCACGGCCGCCGTCCGGGGGATCGCTGCCTGCTCTACTACAACCAGCCGTGGCGGTTCCCCAACTTCCTGGCGGTCAAGTACGTCATCTCTGCCCGGGGAACCAGCTACAAGACGATGCTCCGGACGCTCGATGCGCTCGACGAGATCGCCCGCTTGAAACGGAGCGACGCCCTGCTCTGCGACGTGGCCAACTGGCGGGTTTCCCCGAAGATGATGGCCCGCCGGGGCTGGGAGCCGCATTGCCCGTCGCGGTGGCATCGGCACTACATCAAGCGGTTCTACGGTCAATACCCCCCGCCGGCGGCATGGATCGCTTCATCGGGCGAGCCGAGAGTCGAGGTGACGTCGGTCTCAGCGTCGGACACCACCCCCGAATGGCCGGTCTTGACCGGGACGAATCACGGGCTCTATATTTCAGGATTCCGGGAAACGCGT
>CAZDHR010000072.1:0-21153 GCA_964505295.1 uncultured Planctomycetaceae bacterium | reverse complement strand
AACCGTGGGCGGCGCCGTACTTCACGGCCAGGCCGTCGTAGACCACGTGATGCGCATCGCCCTGGTTGACGACGTGCCGTTTCATGGCCAATTCGACACTCTCGTGAAGCGTTGCGGGGTTCGCCGTGGAGTAGAGGAAGACCCGCCAGGACGAGCCGTCATAGTAGTAGTCATACGGCTTCTCGAGTTCGTCCACCGACCACTTCTTCCAGCCGCAGACCTTGCCGTGATCGAAGAGGACGTTGCCCACGTCCACCGCGAGCGGATCGGCGACTTGCTCTCCCGGAGCATCCTTCGGGAGCGTCGCCCAGATGTTTTCCCGGACCTCGACCCAGTCTTCCGGGCGGCTGCGCGGCAAGGAGCCGAGGATCAAAGGCTTCGGCCCCTCCCCATAGCTTGTGTAGGTGACCGGCCCGTTTTCATCGCCGCTCGCCGGCACAAGCGAACCTCGCCACACGCCGCCGCACTGGAACCGGACCGTGTCGCCCGGCTCGAGCTCGGCCGTGTTGACCCGGTCCAGACTGCGCCAGGCCGTTTCCTCGGATCGCCCGTCGTCGCTGTCCCGCCCACTGTCCGAGTCGACGTAGAACGTGCGGGCGTCTCCGCCCGAAATGGCCGCGTCGGTGCCCTGGCACTGCCCGCAGGCGGCGAGCAGAACAACCATCAGCCCGATGCCCGCGGCCAGCCGTCGATTCCATGCTTTGCTCAGCCTCAAGTTTTCCATGGGTTGCCTCGGATTGTCGCGAAGGGAAGTCGATCGAGGATCATGCCGGGTAGCCGATCCCAACCCCGAGCAAGGGCCGCGTGGCCGCCGCCGTTCTCCTGGGAGCCGGGCGAATTCTCATTATAGACGACGTCGGGCCGTTTCGTAGCATGCTCCAGGGCCGCTCCTGAACAGGTTGTATCTGCCAACGCGAGCAGTTATTCTGATGCCTGCCGGAACGGAGCCCCGAAGACGCCCGCCCCCTAGACTACGATCCCGGCCGGAAGGGCCTTGCCCATAGACGGAGTGATGCCACGGACGGACTGATTCTCGCGGCCGCGTCGTGCGAGGCGACGATGTACGCCGGCGGCCGAACGCCCCCCACCCGTTGCGCAAGAGGAAGACATGAGGAACACGACACTGTATATCTTGCTGGCGATCGCTGCGGCGCTGCCTGCCCGCGCCGCCGAAGCCCCCGACAAGGAGGCTCCCGAGTGGAAGGTCGGCGTTGCATCCGTCCGTATCACGCCCGAACGCCCGTTGCAAATGGCCGGGTACGGGGGGCGAAAAGACCCCGCCGAGGGCACCGAGCAAGACCTGTTTGCCAAATCGCTCGCCATCGAAGACGGGGACGGCAATCGGGTCGTGATCCTCACGATGGACCTCATCGGCGTGATCGATCGACTCCGGGCGGCCGTTGCCGAGCAGGTCGAGCAGAAGTTCCAGCTCCCGCCGCACGCCCTCCTGATGAACGCGTCGCACACGCACTGCGGGCCGGCCTACGGGCGCGACGAGGCCAAGGATTACTTCGACCGGCTGACGCAGGCTCTCGTGGAAGTCGTGGGCCAGTCGCTCGAACGGCTCGAGCCGGCGTCGCTCGCCTACGGCCACGCCCGCTGCGGGTTCGCCATGAATCGCCGCACGCCGACGGAAGACGGCTACCGAAACCATCCCAACCCCGAGGGGCCGGTCGATCATGCGGTGCCCGCGCTGCGCGTCAGCAATCCCGACGGCGAGCTCCGCGCCGTGCTGTTCGGGTACGCCTGCCACAACACCACGATGGGCTTCCTCAAGTGGCTGGGCGACTACGCCGGATACGCGCAGGAGTATTTCGAGCAAGATCATCCGGGCGTCGCCGCCCATTTCTTGATGGGATGCGGCGCCGACCAGAATCCGTATCCACGCAGCGAGCTGCACTACGCCCAGAAGCACGGGCGCTCGCTGGCCACGGCCGTCGAGGCGGCGCTCGAAGTCGGCCAGTCGAGGCTTTTCCATCAACGCCCGGTACACGGCCCGCTCCGCTCCGTGCTGGAAACCGTCGCGTTGGAATCGGCGAAGCCCGACAAACCCGACTTCCCTTACCCGGTGCAGGTCGTCCGGTTCGGCAACGATCTCTCCATCATCGCGCTCGGTAACGAGGTCGTCGTCGACTACTCGCTGCGATTGAAACGCGAGCTCACCAAGCCGGACGGCCCGGCCATCTGGGTCGCGGGCTACTCGAACGTCTACGACGACTACATCGCCAGCAAGCGCGTGCTCGAAGAAGGCGGCTACGAAGCCCGCTGCACACCGTGGAAGGACACGCTGGAAGAGCGCATCGTCGGCAAAGTCCACGAGCTTTACGACCGGCTGAATCCGTCCCCATAGTCGCTTTCTATAGTCGCTTTTCGCTCCGCGAAAAGACGTTCGTTTGCGGAGCCAGAAGGCGCCGGTTCGTGACACGATAGGATGTTTTCTAACTGGTTCCCAAGCTCCAGCTTGGGAACCTCGACCCGCGAGGCTCCGCCTTGCCCCTGTGGAACCCGCGGCTTCCGTGAGTTGCGTTCCCAAGCCGGAACTTGGGAACGAGCCAATGGTCGCTCTTCGGCCCGCGACAAGACGCTTGTTCGCGGAGCGAACAACGACTATGGGTGTCAGGGCTTCCCTGGCCGCGCACCTGACAACACGCAGAGGAGACAGACGATGGCCGCGAAGCGATCGTTCCCGGGAATGTTCCCAATCCGGGTCTTCGCCGTTTGGCTGGTTGCCCTCGGGGCGACGTCGACTCTCAGCGCGGCGGATACGTCGGCCCATCCGATCAGGCCGGCCGAGAAGATCATTCCCGACGAGCTTCTCGACGAGTGTCTCGAACGAGGGAAGAGCTACGCCGACTGCGGCCTGAGTGCCCGACGGCTCTTGCAAGGATGGATCGACAACAACTACGACGCGAAAACGAAGCTCGTTTTCCGCGAAGTCCGCGGGCGGCGTTTGCGTTGGGACTACCAGGACGTGGCGGCCGACTACTATTCCTCGTTGGTTCACGTCGCGAATTTCGTCGCGCCGGAATACCTCGAGCCGGGCGCAAAGCTGCACGAAACCCTATTGGCCTCGAAGCGACTCTGCACGTTACCCAACGGCATTCCGGGCGTGTATTACCACGATAAGGGCAAGGTCGAAGGGGAAGCCACGTACCTCGCGCTCTCCGAGTGGCTGCGCGACGGGTTGATCCGAATTGTGGAGAATCTCGGGGCCGACAATATCTGGTACGAGGAGCTGTGCCGGCTGTCGGACGCCATGATCCGCGTCGCCCACCAGCGCGGCGGCCTGTACCGCCAGTGCTCCCGCAGCACGGAGGCGCTGGGCAACATGCTGCAATCGCTTTCGAGGCTCTACGTCATCTCCGGCGACAAGCGCTATCTCGACGCGGCCGAGGAGATCGGCGACGCCCTGCTGCTCGACCCGAACGTCGACACGTTCCGCAAAATGGTCGAGCGGCGCGACAGCTTCCGCGACCACGGGTGCGAGATGATCCCCGGCCTGGCCGAGCTGTTCGTCGTCGAGTGCAAGCTCCGAAGCGAGCGGGCCACGTCGTATCGCGAGCCGCTCGCGAAGGTCCTCGATTCGATTCTCCAGACCAGCGCCCATCCGGAGACCGGGCTGTTCTGCGGCGATCTCGACAAGGACGGGAACACCGTTTGGCTGCAACCGCCCGACACCTGGGGGTACGTCCTCTTCTCCTACGAGAACTTCGACCGCGCGACCGGCACCGATCGCTACCGCGAGGCCATCGAGAAACCGATCCGCTGGCTCGTCGACAACCGCAAGGACTTCGTGCGGTGCAAGGAGGCGAAACTCTGGCCACACGCCGCCCACCGCGACACTTGGAGCGATTCGCACGAAAGCATGATTATCCTGGCCAACCGGCTGGGGATCTTCGATCGGCAGGTGTTCGAGTGGCTCGACTGGATGACGCTCCAAAGCGAGCACCGCAAGCACATGGACGAGCAATACGGCCCTTACATCAACGCCCACGACGACGGCAGCACGGGCCGTTGCCTCGCGACGCACATGATGGCCTGCTCGCAAGGCGTGCGCCATGCGCCGTTTCAGGAGGGGCTTCGCATCGGCGCGATGCCCTTCGGCGACGGCCTGGCGCTTAGCCTGGAGTCAGAAAAGCCCTACCAGGGCAAGCTGCGATTCGATTGGCCGCGGGGCGTCTATCCGGCCGGCACGCTCGACTGGGCCCGGCTCAACGAAATGCCCGCGTGGTTCGTCGTCGCGCCGGAAAGGAAGTACAAGGTCACCTTGAACGGGACGTCGGAGAAGATGACGTCGGGTAAGGAGTTGATCGACGGCGTTCCGATTGCGGTGGAGCCCGGCGCCATTCGGACGGTCCGGGTGCAACCGGTCGACGATTGAGCGTTGCCGCTGATGCCTCCGGGATTCCTTGAGCTTGCGTCGTATCCGGTGCACTTGCTCGACCCGCGAGCAGGGCTCCGCCCATCCATTTGGCGAACGCTCATTCGCATTCCAGTAGTCGCCACCCCCCTCACGGCCCATAATGCCCCCCAGAAGTTATGGCTCTCCTTGTCCTGGCCGGGCCACCAACCGCTCGTAATCGTTGCGGTTTTCTGGCTTCCGAGGGTTGACGGGCCCAGTTGTTCCATTACTATGTCAACTGTTCTATGTCTGTTCTACTATTGTGTTCCTGTGCGACCACCGATGGGACCACGGAGAGATGGCCAAGTTCGAGCAGATTGCCCGCGATCTGACGGCGGAGATCCTCGCCGGGCTGCACGGCTCGCCGGGTGACCGTTTCATGACGGTTCGGGAGTTGGCCGGGCGGTTTGGCGTCGCGCTGACCACGGCCCAGAAGGCCGTGCAGAAGATCAAGGCCCAGGGGCTGTTGATCGGCGATTCGACCAGCCCGGCCAAGATCGGTCCGGCCGCGGCACGCCGGGAGGACGGAGAACCTGCGGGGGAATTCTCGCCCCGCCGGCTGGGCCTGGTGGTCACGGATATCACGAATCCGTTCTTCAGTCGGGTGTGTCGCGACGTCCAGCGGGCGGCGGGCGAGCGGGGCTTCCAGGTCCTGGTGGGGAGCAGCGAGTCCGACTTCCCGCGCGAGCGCAAGCTGATCGAAGGCTTCCTGGAGATCGGCGTCGAGGGGCTCCTGATCTGTCCGGGGCTCGATGAGGCCTGTGGCGCGTTGTACCGCGGCCTGATCGATCGGGGCGTCCGGCTGTCGTTCGTCAGTCGCCGTGTGGGGGGCGTCGAGGCCGACTTCGTCGTGGCCCACAACTTCGTGGGCGGGGCCGCGGTGGCCGGCCATCTGTTGAGCCTCGGTTACGAATCGTTCGGCTACATCGGCTTCGGGCCGCGCCTGAAACGCGACGAACGTCTCCAGGGGTTCCGCTCCGGGCTGGAGGAAGAGGGCGTCGAGCTTGCCGCGGATCAAATCGCCGACGGCGACGGTCGCGACATCGTTCACGGCTATCGGGCCGTCGAGCGGTTGTTCGAGCGCGCGAGCCGGCCGCGAGCCCTCTTCGCGTTCAACGACCTCTTGGCGATCGGCGGGTTGCAGTACTGCCAGCAGCAGGGCATCGCGGTGCCGGGCGAGGTGGCCATCGCGGGGTTCGACAATCTCCCCCAGTGCCGTGTGACCAGCCCGCCGCTTACGAGCGTGGCCTACCCGGTGCAATCGATCGCCCGGCTGGCCGTGCAGAACCTGGTCGACCGGATCGAAGGGGCGGCGGAGCGCCCGCCGCACCGCATCCTGCTCGAACCGCACCTGGTGGTCCGCCGGAGCACGGACCCGCAGGCGAAGAGCACCCGTTCGTCGGTGGCCTTGGAGGAAGAAAGCCCCGAGAAAGTCTGAGTGGAGCGAAAGAATGCTTGCAGAGCGTGGGGGGTCGCAGTGACAAAGGGTTCAGGGTTCAGAACTTCGCTGCTAAGCGTTTTTCCCAAGCCGCAGAACCTAGTGCTCTGTCAAGGCTTAGTTTTTGGGTTGGGGCGTAAAATGCTCGCGCGTGGGATAGTCGCTGATCGCTCCGCGATCATGGCGTTTGGTTCGCGGAGCGAACCACGACTATCACGCCGGGCGACCCCCATTCTTAGGCTTGACAAAGCACTAGAGTGCTGAACCCCGAACCCCGAACCCTGAACCCCTGCTCCGCAACTCCGCTCGGTAGGTAATTCGCGCTAATCCGGAGGCAAGACAACGATGGCCGTTCAGGAGACCGGCGTCAGCTACTACGGGCTGAGCTACGTGGAGCACGCCCAGCGCGACTTCCGGGAGATGCTCGACCACCACTGCACGGCCGTGCTGTTGGCCCTTTCGGAGTTCGACCTCGATTTCTGGCGGACCAGCATCAAGGAGGTCGTGCAAGCCGGCAAGGAGATGGGCCTGACCGTCTACCTCGACACGTGGGGGATCGGCAAATGGTTTGGCGGCGAGCCGCCGAGCCTGTTTCTGACCAACAACCCGGGCAACCGGCAGGTCTCGGCACTGAGCGACGAGCCGCTGCCGGCGGCCTGCTTCAACACGCCGGCCTTCCGCGAGTACTTCTTCGAGCTGTGCGAGCGGCTTGCCCGGGAGGTTGAGGCCGACGGGTTCTTCTGGGACGAGCCGCACTACGCGCTTCCGAAGAGCTACGCGTCGATCACCGGGGGGGCGGGCGACGACTGGAGCTGCCGCTGCGCGGTCTGCCGGCGGCAGTTCGAGGAGCGTTACGGCTACGAGATGCCGCGGCAGTTGACCATGGAGGTGAAGCGGTTTCGGCGCGACCGGGCGTTGGACGTGCTCCAGAGGGTCTCGCGCCGGATCAAGGCTATCCGGCCTGAGTCGAAGATCATCTGCTGCGTGCACGCCACGCTGGGTACCTACTACGTCACCGAGAACCGAGGCTACGACGATTGGGACAAGGTGGCGGCTTCCGAGGCGTGCGACGTGTTCAGCACGACCATCCTCTCGTACCAGTTGCCGCGAAGCTTTTTCCGATCGATCACCGAGCGGACCGTCGACGTCGCCCGGCGGCACGGCGTCGGCTCGCAGCGTTGGATCATGGGATACTACCAAGAGCCGGAGGACCTCGACGAGATCAAGGACATCGTGCAGATGTACGCCGACATGGGCGTCCAGAGCCTGTTCACGTGGACCTACCGCGGCGGGCGCGGCACCGTGCTGGCCGCCCCCAGGGCACGGGAAGTGTGGGACACCATCGGCAGGGCCTACGGCCAGGTCCTGGGGCGCTGACCGAGCCAGCCCGGCTCCGTCGCCCCGGCTCACCCTCGCGGCCCGCCCGCTACCGGAGACCATCATGCCTCAACTCGCCTCACACACCGCGACGATTCGTGGAAACCGCACGTGCCGGCGGAGCCTGCTCGCGCCGCTCTTCATGGTCGGCATCCTCGCCGCCGTTGCCAGCGGACCATCGCACGGCGCGGAGGTTGCGACCGCAAAGCCGCCTGCCCCGGCAGAGCAGATCGCCCACGCCGTACACCAAGAGATCGACGCCGGCCTGTTCCCCGGAGCGGTGGTTTTCGTAGGACGTCCCGGAGAAGCAGGTCTACGTGATCGTGCTCACGAATCGCAACCATCCGAAGATGGTCGGCGGCGCTCGGAAGCTCGAGCAGTATCGGGCACGGGGGCGGATCGGCGACGCCGCGCTGGAATCGCTCGGCTATTGAAGGGGTCCCTCACGATCGTCCGGATTCACCACCGAAACGCGCCAGAGACTTGGCAAGGAGGAGAGCCACATGGATAACCAGCCACCCGACTTCGGCTATCTCGAAAAGACGATCGCGCTGATGCGCAGGATCGAGCGCGACGAGCAGGAGAACATCGAGAAGGCGGCCGGACTGATGGCCGACGCCATCGCCGAGGACCGGCTGATCCACGTCTACGGCGGCGGGGGGCACACGACGCTGGTGATGGGCGAGATGTTCTTCCGCGCGGGAGGCCTGGCTAACATCAACCCATTAATGGAAACCGGCCTGTCTGTTTTCAACCAGGCACTAAAGTACCTGGAGCTGGAGCGGTGCGTCAACTACGGGCGGAGCATCGTAAGGTACTTTCGGCTCCAGCCCGGCGACGTGCTCGTGATCTTCCACAACATCGGCATCAACCCGGCCACCATCGACGCGGCGATGGAGGCCAAGGAGGCGGGCGCCAGGCTGATCGCCGTCAGCTCGTCGCTCTGGCAGCAGCAGATGCCGTCGGACCACTTCATCCGGCACCCCAGCGGTAAGAACCTGTTCGATTTGGCCGACGTGTGCATCGACGACTACAACGAGGTGGGCGACTGTGCCGTCGAGGTGCCCGGTTTCGACACGCCCATCGCGCCGAACTCGAACGTCATCGACTTCTACATCGCCCACCGCCTGGAAATCGAGACGGTCCGGCAATGCGTCGCCCGGGGCATCGAGCCGCCCGTGTGGCGCAGCGCCAACGCCCCCGGCGGCGACGAGTTCAACAGGCAGTTCGTCGAGAAGTACTCGCCGCGTGTGAAGATGCTTTGAGACTGCGCCGGCCGGCACGCGACACCACCCCGACGGCGAGCCCCACCCAAACAGCGAGCCCCCAATGACCGCTCCCCAAGGCTGGCTCCCGTTGAGCGTTCTTGCCGGACTCTGCGGCCTGGTGCCGGCGGCCGTCGTGGGCGACCCCGGCACCGCGCCGCCCGTGTTCTGTTGTGTTAAGGAGAACGACCTCTACCGGGTCCTCGACGCCGGGGGGATGCGTTGTCCTCGATACGACGATCCGATGGCCGCGGTGAGCGCCGCCGCGGAGGGGGGCGGCGTGCTGCTGTTGGCCGATGACTACCCACGGCGGGCGCAGACGATCGCTCCGGCGGTGTTCGAGACCGCGCGACGCAAGCGACTTCGGCTCTACGTCGAGTATCCCGGCTCGCTGCCCGGCTTGGAGGTCGGCCAACCGAGGGCCACTCGATGGGAACGGGGGGTGATCACGTCGAAGGCGTTCGCGCCCGAGCTCCCGCCGATGCGGATCGTGGCGATCCACGACTGCCGTTTCGTGCCCGTCACCGTCGAGAGGCCGCACATGGTCGTGGCCAAGGTGGCCGGTTTCGATACGGCCGTCTTCGGGCTGCCGGAGGAGGACGTCTGGCCGATCCTGTTCGAGCATCCCCAAGAGAAGCTGCTTATTTCCACCACAAAGCTGAGCCAGTTCGTGACGGCCCGCTACGCGCCGACCGACGCCTGGGAGCCCGTCTGGCGGATGATCCTCGGCTGGGTTCAGCCGGGGCTGGAATTGCCGGAATTGAAATGGGCGCCGACCGTGCGCCCTAGCTACACGCGCGACGAGCCGCTCCCGGCCGACGCGGAGCGCGAGGCGATCCGCCGGGGGAACGCGTGGGTGCTCGAGTCGCGGATGCTGATCCACGAGTCATGGCACGGGCGGAAGTTCAAGAGCTACGACGAGCGATTCGGCCTGCCGCCGGGCGACGGCAGCGCGGGCATCCTGGAAGGGTTCAATTCGCAGATCCGCTGCGACGGCAGCCAGACCGTGCGCTGGAATCTGCGGACCGACTGCACGGGCGAGCACGTCGCCCCGTTCGTGCTCGGCGGCAAGGTGCTCGACGATCCGAAGCACATCGAGATCGGCAAGAATCTGGCCGACTTCGTCCTCTTCAAGTTCGACGCCACGGGGCCCTGGAACAAGCCTTCCCATCCGGCGTACGGTCTGATCGCTTGGGCGTGTCCTCCCACGATGGCCGAACCGATCGACCAGACCAACGCCTTGTACGGCGTGATCGACGCGCGGATTGCGATGTCGACGCTGGCGGCGGCGGCCGCGCTCGACGAAGACCGCTGGGACGACCGCGTGCTGCAAGTCATGCTGGCCAACTTCCGCACCACCGGCCGGCTCGGCTTCCGAGAAACGGCGCCCCGGCGAACCACGCTGGAGAAGAAAGGCTGGCAGTACTATTACCGGCGTCCCACGCTGAACCTGGCGTCTCATCCCACGGCCCAACTGCTGGCCGCCAACCTGATGGCCTACGAGGCGAGCGGGTACCGGCCGCTCTTGGATCGCACGGAACGGGCGATCGGGCTTCTGATGGAAGCCTACCCCGACAAGTTGAAGTGGTGGAACGGCTTGCAGCAGGAACGGGCAAGATTGCTGCTGCCGCTGGCCTGGCTGGTCCGCGTAGACGACACGCCCGAGCACCGCGCGTGGCTCGACCGCGTGGCCGGCGACTTCCTCGAGAGCCAGGTCGCTTGCGGCGCGATTCGCGAGGAGCTTGGCTCGCCCGAGAAGGGTGTCTACGGGGCGCCGGCCTCGAACGAGGCCTACGGCACCACGGAAACGCCGCTGATCCAGGAAAACGGCGACCCGGTGTGCGACCTGCTCTACACGCTCAACTCCGGCTTCCTGGGACTGCACGAGGCGGCTGCCGCGACCGGCGATCCGAAGCTTCGCAAGGCCGAGGACCGGCTGGCCGAGTTCCTCTGCCGCATCCAGACCCGCAGCGAGAAGCACCCGGAGCTCGACGGCACCTGGTACCGGGCGTTCGACTTCGGCCGCTGGGACTACTGGGCCTCGAACGCCGACGCCGGCTGGGGCGCCTGGTGCGTGGAGACCGGCTGGGTGCAGGGCTGGCTCGTCACGGTGCTGTCGCTGCGCCAACTCGATACCACGCTGTGGGACCTGGCCACCAGGCGTCCGCTCGATCGGCACCTGGAAAAGAACCTCCGGGAGTTGATGCCCGAGGAGGAGTTGAAAGCCCTCGCGCCGCCGCATCCACACGCGGCGCTGGATCGGCCGGTCGTGTTGGCCAACGAGCCGACACGCGGGCCGGGCGCGCCCAGCCTGGTCGACGGCCTCTTGCAGGAGGGTACGGAGTTGGACGGCGCCTGCTGGTTGGCGTTTCACGACGCGGACCTGGACGCGACCATCGACCTGGGCAAACCAACCACGATTCACACGGTGGCCCCCCACTTCCTCCAGCAGAAAACGCTGGGCATCTACCTGCCCAAGCAGGTCGAGCTCTCCGTTTCCGACGACGGGAAGTCGTTCCGCGCCATCGCCAGCTTGACTCACGACGTCGCGAAGAGCGAAGCGGGCCCGTTGATGCGGACCATCGGCGCCGAGAATCTGGACCTCACGGCCCGCTACGTTCGCGTGCGTGCTACCAAGACCGGGACGGTGGGACGAGATTGGCTCTTTGTGGACGAGATCCTGGTGAACCCGAAGAAGTGAGCCGACGAGGGAGCGGCAATCATGACGCCCGAGATGACTCAAGCAGCGACACGGCTCAAGGTGAATGACGCTTTGGCCGGTTTGTTGGACAAGTATGCGGTGGCGCCGGCCGAGCCATGGCGGCTCGCCGACGGCCCGCCGCCAGGCGGTAGCGGCGATGCACGGGTTCTTGCGTCCGGTTGCTTTCTCGACGAGCCCGACTTGCCGGAATCGATCGTCCCGCTCCTGCCGTGGCGGCACGAGCGACGCTTCGTCGAATTGAAGCGGCTGGTCGACGAAGAGACGATCGCGCCGCTGTTGATGGGCCGTTTCGCCTGTCTGACCGACGGCCGGGAGACGTCCTTGAAGGCTATTCTCTACCGCGAATTCGATTTAATCGAGTGGCTTTCGGGCACGCCGATTGTGGGGCTCTATGCGAGCATGGCAGGGACCGAAAAAGGGGACAGGTCCAATTTGTGCGCAGCACCCTCCGGGCCGTTCCGGCAAATTGGACCTGTCCCCTTTTTCGGAGCGGCCAACGTGATCGTGCGCCTGGCCGGCGGCGTGATCGCGAGCGTGGAAGCCGGGACGACACTGCCGGCTGGCGCGACGGTGCAGGATCGCCACGAGCTGATCGCCCGGCGGGGTGTGGCTTCCGATCGGGCGGTCGACACCCAGGTGGCGCAGAGCTCGGTCTACGCCTGGACCGACGCCGGGCAGGAGCAACACACCGACGTGGACGCGGAGCTGTTCGGGCTTGACGCGGAACGGGCCGCTCTGGTGCGATCGGCCTACGACGCGCTGCGACGTCCGGGGTCGACTCCGGCACTTCGACGGCGGCACGGGCGCCTGCGGCGCCTGGTCGAGTTGGCCTACGAGTCGGATCGCCGCCGGGAACGACTGACGGTCGGGGCAAAAAAGGGGACAGGTCCAATTTGCCGGAACGGCCCGGAGGGTGCTGCGCACAAATTGGACCTGTCCCCTTTTTCGGAAGGAGACTCCCCGTGAAACCGCTCAAGATCGCCATGCTGTCGCTGACCCACGGTCACACGCGCAAGTACTTCCAGACGCTCGCCTCTTCGCCGAAGCTCGACTGGGTCGCCGCGTGTGCGCAAGACGAGATCGTCCGCCGGCGGTTCGAGCGCGCGGTCGACGGCGTGCCCTGCTACCGCGACGAAGCGGAGATGTTCGAGCGGCACCCCGAGATCGAGGCGGCCGTGCTGGCGTCGGCCAATTGCGAGCATCTCCGGCAGGTGGAGGCGTGTGCCCGGCGCGGCGTCCACGTGCTGTCGATGAAGATCCCCACCTTCGACCTGGCCGAGTACGACCGGATGATCGAGCTGGTCGACGAGGCCGGCGTGGTCTGTCAGATCGAGCTGGAGCTTCACTACAACCCGGTCGTCCAGCGGGTCAAGCGGCTCGTGGCGGATGGCGCCGTGGGGCGAATCCTGTCGATGCAGGCGACCAACATCACGCTCTCGCCCGTCTGGGCCTTCCCCTGGCAGGGCTTGCCCGAGGCGAGCTACGGGAGCCGGGTTCCTCTTCGCGACGGCGACGCGCGTTTCCGCGGCGGGGCCCTGTGCGACCATCCGCACGTGTTCGACCTGATCCGTTGGCTCACCGCGAGCGACTTCGCGTCGATCCACGCCGAGGTGGCCCCCAACATGCGGACCGACCTGGAGGTGGAGGATCTCCTCTTGGTCAACGGCCGGATGGCCGACGGCTGCACGTTCCTGTTGGACCCGTCCTGGTCGCGTCTGGAGGAGCGTTTGCCGGAGCCGGGGCCGGGCTGGGAAGTGTTTCCCAAGCGGATGGAGGTGAACCTGACGATCGGCGGCGAGCGGGGCACGCTCGTGGCCGACTGCTTTGGCCCGAACGTCTACCACAACGGGGCGCCCAACGATCGATACACGGTCCAATACACGTATTTCGACGAATGGATCGGCCTGGTCGACGAGTTCGTCGACTGCGTGCGCCACGGCACCCAGCCGCAGATCAACCTCCGCTGGCACCGGCGGTCGATCGAGGCGATGAACGCCTGTTACGAGAGCATCGCGGCGGGGCAGCCGATTGCGTTTTGAACGCCCCTGAAGCCTGGCCCCTTTCCTGAGAGGAGCGTGAGCGAGATGAGCACACGGCACGCGGACAGGATCGACACGAACCCGAAGCGCAAGCGAGGAAAGCAGCGTATTCCCTCGCTGGCGCTTCGGGTTTGTGTGACCTATGTGACACTCGTCGCCGGACTGCCGGCGCTGGGCGCCGGCGACGCGAGCCCTCCGTCGACGGTCATCCCGCAGCCCGAGAAGATGGAGGTGGGCGAGGGGACGTTTGCCTTCGGGCCGGAGACGACCATACTCGTGACCACGGATACGCGTCGCGAGGGAGAGTACCTCGCCCGACTGCTGGCCCCGGCCACCGGCTGGGATCTTGCCGTGCGCGAGTCCTCGCCGTCGGGCGACGCGGCGAGCTGCGTCAAGCTGCGCACCGCCTCCGGCAAGGATCATCTCGGGCCGGAAGGCTACGAGCTGACGGTTCAGCCCGACCGCGTGCTTGCCGAGGCCGCCACGGCGGCGGGCGTCTTCTACGCCCTCCAGACGCTCCGCCAACTGCTGCCCGCGGCGGTCGAGAGCGAGAATCGCACGACGGGTGTGGTCTGGACCGTGCCGTGCGTACGCGTTGTCGACAAGCCGCGCTACGCCTGGCGCGGCGTGATGCTGGACCCGGGCCACAACTTCCTGAGCAAGGACTACACGAAGCGGTACATCGACGCGATGGCCTGCTACAAGATGAACCGGCTCCACTGGCACCTGACCGACATGGGCTGGGCGATCGAGATCAGGAAGTACCCCGAGCTGACCAACCTCGAGAACCGCACGCCGATCACGAACCGTTGGCGCAAAGCGTACGGCAAGTGCACGCACGGCTTTTACACCCAGGACGACGTCCGCGAGATCGTCGCCTATGCGGCCGAGCGCCACGTGACGATCGTTCCGGAGATCGAGATGCCCGGCCACGCCACCGGGGCGTTGGCCTGCTATCCCGAGCTGGCCTGTCCCAACTGGCCCGACAAGGTGGTCAACGCACGGAACTACCACTCCTATCGAAGCGTCTTCTGCGCGGGCAACGAGAAGGCGTTCGAGTTCCTCGAAGACGTGCTGACCGAGGTCATCGAGCTGTTCCCCTCCGAACTGATCCACATCGGCGGCGACGAATGTGGAAAGACGCACTGGAAGACGTGCCCGTTGTGCCAGGCCCGGATCAAGGCCGAGGGGCTCCAAGACGAGAAGGAGCTGCAAAGCTACTTCGTCAAACGGATCGAGAAGTTCCTCCATAGCAAGGGACGCCGGCTGATCGGCTGGACGGAGATCGTCGAAGGGGGCCTGGCGCCCGACGCCACCGTGCAGTCGTGGCTCGATCCCAAGCACGGGGTGGCGGCCGTCAAGGAGGGGCACGACGTCGTCATGTCGACCCACGGCAATTGCTACCTCAACTACCTGGGCCTGTCGCTGGAGAAGTGCTATGGCTTCGAGCCGACGCCGCCCGAACTGACGCCGGAGGAAGCCAGGCACGTTCTCGGCGTGGAGCCTTGCCTGTGGGGCTACCCCCAGCACCGGCACGACGAGCTGCTCTTCCCGCGGTTGTGTGCGTTTGCCGAGGTCGGCTGGTCGCCGAAGGACGCGCGCGATTGGGCGAGCTTCAAGACTCGCTTGAAGGCGCACGGACGACGTTTGGACGAGATCGGCATCAACTACCGCCGCGATCCGGCGGTGTGGCAAGGCACAAAGTGAACTGAGGAGGTATCCATGATGCGACGATCCACGATGGCGCTTCTCTCCCTCGTGTTGCTGACGGCCGCTTCCGCGTCGGCCGACGCCCCGATCCTCGTTATGACCGACGCGGACGGCGCGGCGGCACGCGTCGGCGCGCCGGTCTCGGTCGACGTCGATCTGGCGACTGTCTTGGACGCGACGGCCAAGCCCGACCACTTGTTGTTGACGGAACAGACCGATGGCGCTGCGCAGCGCAGCCGCTCGGTGCCGGTCCAGTTCGTGCCCGACTCGAAGGGCTCGACAAAGGGGAAGCTCTGGTGGCTGATGCCGGCGGGGCGCGAGGGTGAGCGGCGATTCCGGTTGGTCGCGGGCGAGCAGCCGTGCGCGGCGGCACTCGCCGTGCGTTTCGACGAACAACACAAGGTGGTCGACGTCCGCGAGGGCCCGCTGCCCGTGCTCCGCTACAACCAGGGCACGGTCCCCCCGCCGCCGGAGATCGTCGAGCACTTCGAGAAGGAGACCAAGCCGCCGCTCTATTACGCCCGGGGCGACTACATCCACCCCCTCTTCGGACCCGACGGCCAACCGCTGACCGACGACTACTCGATGAACCATCCGCACCACCGGGGCATCTGCTGGGCCTGGCCGGTCGTGCGCTACCAAGGCGAAGTCCGCGACATCTGGGCGGTCCGCGTGTTGCCGACGCAGCCGGGCGGCGTTTGGGCTCGACCGGTGAGCCTGGATCGCGTCGAAGCCGGCCCGGTCCTGGCGGCGATCGACGCCCAAAACGTCTGGAAGTGGGGCGACCGCGAGCGGATCGTTCGCGAGGACGTGGCCATCCGCGTCTTCCGCGCCCGGGATCGCTGCCGGTTTCTCAACGTCCGGCTGCGCCTGACGGCCCTGGTCGACGACGTGAGCATCGGCGGCCGGCCGGGCGGGACTTACGGCGGCTTCAACCTCCGCACGTTTCCGGAGTTCGAAGGGCGCAAGATCGATATGCACGTTGAGCCGGCGGAAGCCAAGCCGCGCCGCGCGTGGTTCCACCTGACGGGCAACTTCCCCGGCGGCAAAGGCCCGGCCGGCGTGGCGATGCTCGAGCACGTGACCAATCCCGACTACCCGAGCTTCCCCAATCCGCAAAACGCCGACCGCGTGCCGGGCGAGTACCCGCGCTGGCGGAGCGTGCAGCCGGCCTGGCCGGGAGATCGAGAAGTGGCACTGAAGCGCGGCGAGCCGCTTGTGCTGAACTATCGGCTCTGGATCCATCCCGGACTGAGCGACGAAGCCACGTTGGAGTCGGTCTGGGCGTCGTATGCCCGTCCGCCCCAGGTGCATTTTGTGAAGTAGCAAGACCACAGACATCCAGAAGAGACCAGTCATCCGCCTTCCAGCAGGGGAGCCCTTCCATGTCAAAGCACAACCCATACTCTCGACGTCGTTTTCTCGCCCAGACGGCCGCGGCCGGCGTGGCCGCCCCGACGGTGATTTCGCGGAGTGCCCTCTCCGCTCCGGGCAAACCCGGCGCGAACGATAAAATCGGCCTGGGACTGATCGGGGCCGGCGCCATGGGGAACGCCAACCTGGCCAACTGCGCGAAGTACGACGACGTCGTCGTGGCGGCCGTTTGCGACGTGTGGAAATCGCATCTCGACGGCACGCTCGCCAAGTACGGCAACGAGCCGAAAGGCTACCGCGACTATCACGAGCTTCTGGCCGACAAGAACGTCGACGCCGTGATCATCGCCACGCCGCACCAGTGGCACTGCCGGCAGGCGGTCGACGCCTGCGAGGCGGGCAAGGATCTCTACCTCCAGAAGCCCATGACGCTGCACGTCGACGAAAGCCGGGTGGTGAAGAACGCGGTGCTCAAACACAACCGGGTGTTCCAGCTCGGCACCCAGATTCACGCGTCGGAGACCTATCGCCGGGTGGTCGAGTGGGTGGAGTCGGGCAAGCTGGGCCAGATCGCCGTGGCCCGCTGTTTCCTGGTCTCCAACCACGCCCCGGACGGCGAAGGGTGCCCGCCCGACGGCGACCCGCCGGGAGGCTTCGATTGGAATGCTTGGGTCGGCCCCGCGCCGATGCGGCCGTTCAACGTCAACATCGTCAAAAGCGGCTACGCCCACACGTTGTGGCTCGACTACGGCGGCGGGCGCACCTGCGGCATGAGCGAGCACATCCTCGACCTGCCGTACTGGGCCCTGGGGCTCGGTTTTCCCACGCGCGTCAGCAGCTTCAACTCGAAGCGGCACGTCAAGGACAACACCGACGCCCCCGACACGCACGAGGTCACCTTCGAGTTCCCCGACGTCACGCTCACGTGGTCGATGTCGCAGGTGAGCAGTTTTGGCTTCAACCTCCAGGACGTGGCTCGCTACACCAAGCACGGAGCCAAAATGGAGGGCGTGCAGCGTCGCCTGGGCTACTTCCTGCACGGCGTCGAAGGGGCGATCTACGGCAACTACAGCACGTATCAGGTCGTCCCGCAGACCACCGCGCTGGCCGAGGCCGAGCCGCCGGAGAAGTCGATCCCGCCGTCGCCCGGCCACGAGCGCGAATGGCTCGACTGCCTCCGCACGCGCCAAGAGCCGAGCTGCGGCGTCGAGTACGCCCACAAGCTGAACATGGGCAACATGTTGGCCAACCTGGCGATGAAGGTCGGGCGCGATCTGCACTTCGACCCGAAGACCGAAACCATCCTCGGCGATGAGGAAGCCGCGAAGCTGGCCCGGCCCGAGTACCGCGATCCGTGGAAGTTCCCCGAAGAGTATCTGTAGGCCAGCCTTCAACGTTCCGCGAACCAATAGGAGAAGTGCGATGATCGAAGTACCCACTCGGTCCGAAGGGCGAAAAAGGGCGGCGATTCTGTTGGGCCTGGTGCTGGCCGCTTTCAACGCGGCGCCGCAGGCACGCGGATCGGACCCGGTGGCTGAGAAGGAGCTGGCCGCCGGGCGCGACCCGAGCTTCGCCTCGGTCAGCAGCCACTATCCGGCGATGAAACACCCACGCGAGGTGATCGGCGTCAAGGAGCATCGCGACGAGTTCGTCATCCTGCCCGACGGCCGGGTGAACTTCATGCCGACGCGAAGCGACCACTGGCGCGGGCATACGCCGCAGAACTCGGGGCAAGCCTTCTTCTCGCTGGGGGAGGCCGGCACCTGGCTCGGCAAGACCGGTAGCGGAACGCTCGTGAGCAAACGCCTGTTGGAAGGGTATATGCCCATCGTGATCGCCGACTTCGACGAGGCCGACCGAACCGAGCCGGGCCTGAAGTGCGAGCAGACCGCCGTGGCGTGGTCCGAGGGCATGAGCCCCGACGAGCCGATCTGGGCCTTCGTGCGGCTGAAGGTTGTGAATCCGGGGGACCAGGCTCGCCAGGTGCGGCTGAGTTGGCAAGTGGATTTCGGCGCGGGTGAGCAGCGGAAGGTCCGCACCGTGGTCTCTTGGCGGTTCGAGTTGGCGCCCGGCGCCGAGCAGACCGTGTTCGGAAAGCTGCCGTCTCTCGACGGCTACGAACAGGCCGTGGAGAGCTCCGCCGAGGAGTTCGAGAAGCGACTGAACGTGGCGGTCGCCTTCTGGGAACCGCTTCTCAATAAGGGCATCCGCATCAACGTGCCCGAGGCGCGGGTCAACGACGCCTACCGCGCCTGGCTGGCTTACACCTTCCTGAACGTCGACAAGATCGACGACAAGTACGAGCCGCACGACGGATCGGGTTTCTACGAGGCCATCTTCGGGATCATGGCGGCCAAGTACTGCAACGCCCTGGGCGTGATGGGCTATCCCGACGAGGCCCAAAAATACCTCGATTCGCTGGGGACGCTCATCTCGCCGGAGGGGCATTTCAGCGTGGCTTTCGGCACGGTGGATACGGGCGTCATGCTGATGGTGATGGCGCGCCACTACCAGCTCACCGGCGACGAAGTGTGGCTTCGCCAGGCAGCCCCGAGAATGCTCAAGATGTGCGACTGGATCATCAACCAGCGGGAGACCGCCAAAGCGGAACAGGAAAAGGACTCCCTGTGCTACGGAATGATCCAGTCGAAGCTCGGCGTGGACAACCGCGGCGTCTACTTCAGCTTCGTGACCGACATGGCGCTTTGCGTCGGCATGGAGGAGGCGACGGGAGCTCTGCTGGCGTTGGGGATGAAGGACGACGTAGCTCGCATTGAGAAGGAATGCGTTGCCTATCGGGAGGACATCAAGCGATCGATGAATCGTGCCGTCACCGAACACGACGGCATGAAGATCCTGCCGATCATGCCGGATACGCACAAGTACCTGAAGCGTCGCCTCTACACCGCCCACGAGGATGCTCCTCCCGGCAAAGGCTACACCGGTCACGGCTACTACTCGCTCTTTGCCTGCATGGGCCTGGAAACCGGGTTTCTGCCGGCTGCGGACCAGCGTTTTCGGCTGATCACCGACTTGCTCGAACGTCGGAACGGTCTTGAAATGGGCATGTGCGCGTTCGGCGCCAAAGGGGGCATCGACCACGCCTTCACGTACGGCTACTGGTTGAACTGCCTGGAACGCGGCGAAGTCGAGCGAGCCTTGCTGGGGTTCTACGGCTCCTTGGCCTATGGGATGTCGCGGGGCACTTGGGCGGGCGTCGAGTGTACCAACATGGTTTCGGGCGCCAACGCGCGGACCCTGCCGCACCTTCGCTCGGGAACGCAGCAGTTGCGCCTGTTACGAAACATGCTGGTTCGCGAAGACGGCGATCGGCTCGTTCTCGCCCAGGCCGCGCCGCAACACTGGCTAACCGACGGCAAGCAAGTGGCCGTGCTCGACGCGCCGACCCGTTTCGGCAACGTAAGCTACACGATCGACTCGCACGCCGGCCAGGGACGGATCGCCGTGAAGCTCGACCCGCCGACGCGGAAACCGCCCGAGGCCATCGTGCTGCACTTGCGGCATCCCGAGCGGGCGAAGATCGAGGGCGTCTCCGTCGACGGCAAGCTGGCCGAGCGGTTCGGCGACGGGGCCGTCGTCCTCGAAGGTCTCGTCCGGCCGGCGACGATCGAAGTCCGCTACCGTTGACTCCCTCGGAAGATGAAACGTCGCTCGCGCGGCAGGAAGCGGATCGGACTCTTGAGGGATTCTCACGATGAGCCTGGATGCGATCGACTGGACGATCATCGTCGGTTTCTTGGTGGTCACGCTGGCCGTGGGCCTGGCGGTGACGAAGCGGGCCGGGCGGAGCTCGGCCGATTTCTTCCTCGCCGGGCGGGGCATGCCCTGGTGGCTTTTGGGTATGTCGATGGTGGCCACCACCTTCTCCGCCGGTACGCCCAATTTCGTCACCGACGTCGTTCGCCAGCAGGGCGTGGCCGGCAACTGGATCTGGTGGGCGTTCCTTCTAACCGGCATGATGACCGTGTTCGTCTACGCCAAGCTCTGGCGTCGCTCCGGCGTGATGACCGACATCGAGTTCTACGAGCTCCGCTATAGCGGCCGGCCGGCGGCCTTCCTGCGCGGGTTCCGGGCGGTCTACCTGGGCGTGCTGTTCAACGTGATCGTGCTCGCCTCGGCCAATCTGGCCGCGATCAAGATCGCCGGGGCCATGCTGGGGACCACGCCGATTCAGACCATCCTGGTCGCCGGCCTGGTGACCGCCATCTACAGCATGCTGGGCGGACTTCGAGGCGTGCTGATTACCGACTTCCTGCTGTTCGTCATCGCCATGGGCGGGGCCATCGGCGCTGCGATCTACCTCTTGAATCTCGACTGCGTGGGGGGATTGGCTTCGCTCTTGGCGCACGACGCCGTGCGCACCAAGCTCTCGATGTTCCCCAACTGGAACGACCCCGAGCTGGTGGTGGCCGTCTTCGTGATCCCGCTGACCGTGCAGTGGTGGAGCGTCTGGTATCCCGGCGCCGAGCCGGGTGGCGGCGGCTACATCGCCCAACGCATGCTGGCGGCCAAGAGCGAGCTGCACGCCACCGGGGCGACCTTGCTGTTCAACGTGGCCCACTACGCCCTGCGCCCCTGGCCGTGGATCCTGGTCGCCTTTTGCTCGATCATCGTCTTTCCCGACCTGGAGTCGCTCCGGGCCGCGTTTCCCCACATGCCCGAGGGCGTGGTCAAACACGACCTGGCCTATCCGGCGATGATGACGCTGTTGCCGAGCGGGCTGCGAGGGCTGGTGCTGGCCTCGCTGATGGCCGCTTTCATGTCGACGCTTTCGACGCACCTCAACTGGGGCTCGTCCTACCTGG
>CAZDHR010000071.1:0-21308 GCA_964505295.1 uncultured Planctomycetaceae bacterium | reverse complement strand
GGAGCCCCACGAACCGCTCACTTCCTGAAGGGCCTATGTCAGGAGGTCTGAAGTTATTTCTGCCCGAGCCCATAGTATCGCCCGAGGAATCGGGCGACTGCGAGCCTATCCTACCGGGCATTCGAGCGGGATGCCAATCCAACAGCCGCCCCCGGCCGCAAAAAAGCGTCGATGGAGCCTTGCATACGGAATGAACGGAGGGCCTCCATCGGAAGCCCGGGACCGAAGGTTACAGTCCACGTCCGGCGATCGCTGGCAAGGCAAGGCTCCATAGAGCGGCCGGCGGACCTCTTGCGGCCGGCTCGACGGTAGCTATGCTGACTTGCGTTGAAGACCTGGCTTCTGCGTGCAACCTTACTCGCGTGAGAAAAGGGATCGACCTGTGGCATCGACACCCTACGGGAGACTCGCTCGCCGCCGAGTATTGACCGTCGCTCTTGGCGTGGGGGTGATCCTCGCAGCCGGTTTCGCCCGGGCGGCGGACGACGGCCCGACGGAGAAGACCCTCGAGGTGGCCCAGGCCAAGCTGCTCTCGGAGCACGGCTCCACCCGGGCCGCCCGTTACGCCTCGACCAACAAGATCGTCACGCTTGCGGGCAAGACGCACGTTGCCTGGCTCGACTCGGTCTCGAACACGATGATCGCCACGTACAACCACGCGTCGGGCGAGTGGGGCCCGGCCGTCCGGGTGGGAAGCGGGACCGACAACCACGGCGGCCCGGCCTTGACCTGCGACCGGGGCGGCCACCTGCACGTCATCTTCGGCCCGCACGGCGACGTCCCGTTCCAGCACTGCCGCTCCGCGCGCCCTCACGATGCGACCGAGTGGATCAAGCTCGACGGATTCGGCCACCATCCGACGTACCCCAGCGCCGTGTGCGACGAGGAGGAAACGTTGCACGTCATCTACCGCGGCGGCACGACCCGCGCGCAGGCCCACAAGCTGCTCTACCAGCGGAAACCCAAGGACGGCGCCTGGAGCGATCCCCACGCCCTGGTCGAGGCGCCGTCGGACTGGAAAGGCTACACCCATTACCACGCGTCGATCGCGATTTCCGCCCAGGGCACGCTGCACGTGGCGTACGATATCTACTACAACGGGGCCGCCAAGCGTGCCGGGCACATGACGTCCCGCGATCGGGGCCGGACGTGGACCCTGGCCGACCGCGCTCCGCTCGATCTCCCCGTGGGGATCGAGTCCGACGCCTTCTTCGCCCGAACCGACGCGGCCTTCAAGGTGCTCAACGTCGTCTGCGACTCCCACGACCGGCCGTGGATCGCCCTCGGCGACGCGCGAACCGAGGCGGGCCCGACCGTTTTCCATCACGACGGCCAATCGTGGCGATCCTTCTGCCCGGGCAGATTGACGTCGCCCCCAATCGACGTGGGCGAGCTGGGGTACGCGGCATCGCTCACGCTGGACCGCCGGGATGGGATCTACGTGGCGACGACGCTGGGGACGTCCGTCACCGGGGGCGTGCACGGCCGCGTCGTCCTCTTGTACTCGAACGACGGCGGCCGGCGCTTCCGGTGTGTGAGCGTCTTCCCGCCCGACCCGCAGCTACCCCACACGGGCCTGAGCCTGGAGCGTCCGACCGGGCACCATCTCGTCGACGCCCCCTGGCTGCTCTTTTCCACGGGCGAGAAAGGCCCGGACTGCTTCGGCCGAGGGATCTATCATCGGGTCCATGCGGTCCAGTTTCGCACGCCTTCGGGCACGCAATCGGCTCCGAGGTAGGACGCAGCCACGGAAGCGCCGGATTACCGCAAGGCTTCAGAGTCTCCACTGGCTTCCCTGAGCAGGGGACGGGGGCCGTCTTCGGCACTCGGTGGCGGGTTTGGTGGAGGCGAGCCGTAGTACGCCGCCACACGTCAGTCTCAGCGCTAACCGCGCGTCGTTGTCGGCATGGCGTCGATCAACGCGCGCAAGGCCTTGTTCACCGCGTCCGGCGTGGTGAACACTTCGGACACGTCGGGATCCAGGGCCACAACGAGGCGAGACTCGTCCACTCGCGATGCGAACCGGTTCGGCTTTGCCTTGGAATAGTCCAACCGGTATTCGTCGCGAAGTTCGTCGGTTGTACTACGTTTCGATTTACGGCCGGGTGCCTTCTTCATAGTCCTTTCGCTCTCTTTTGGTTGCTTTCCTCGCGCTAATGATCCGGACAATCGCGTCACCGCGTTCCGTGAAAGAGACCAACAACAGTCGCTCAAGGACCGAGTGACCGATGATGATCTCGCGAATCTCGTCCAGTGAGTGCTCCTCATCGTCAAAGATGACAGCCAGCGGATCGCCGAAAACCGTGCTGCCTTCATCAAACGTGACGCCATGTTTCGTGACATTCGAGGCGGCCTTGTCCTCGTCCCACTCAATCCTCAGTGGCATGCGTTGCGCTCCGAGAAGTCAGGTACCAGACGGCAGTCACCGATTCACTCGCCGAGCGTCCAAGCTGACCTGCCCCGTGCTGGCGGGCAGAGGAAAACCAGTTACCACAAAAACCGCGCGCCCCGCAGCACCGGGTCAGGTTGAGCGCCTTGTTAGGCGTGTCACTCGCTTACGAGATCCCTGATCTGCTCGATGATCTCAGCATACTTTACGTCCGATTCACCGAGTTGCTCGACCAGTTTCTTGTCGTTCTGTTCGCCCGGTGCCAGAACGGCCTCAATGAGATCCCCAACAGGAGTACCGCGTTTGTACAATCGCACCAAATCATCCTGGTACAGTGGAAGGGGCTTCGGAAAATGTCCAAGTCCCATTCCAGCAAGTTGCGAGGCAATGTCCGTTCGAACATGCACACCGAGTTTAGCGACCCCGTGAGTGTCTCGAAGAATCTCCATTCGTACTGTTTGGACGTTGCCGTTGTTTTCAACTGACGCCTTTATCTCAGCCCATGTCGACACGTGCGTTCTCCTTTACGTGGGTAAACGCCTAACTCTGTTAGTAGACCGTTCGGCCTAAACGCGCTATGCGCGTGTTAGGCCGACAGATCCATCGGCCTAACACGCTTGCTGATTTCCTGATTCTCGCCAAGCAAGTCCTTTGGTGTCAAGAGGTTCGCAATCCGCACCCGTTCATCCGGCGGTCTTATCCGGTTTTCGGTATATCACGCAGCCTGCTTCCGCGGTCTACAGACTATCGGCGGGGCTGCGAACCCCCCTTCCGCCGCGGTTCAACACGTGTGTGTAGATCATTGCGGTTCGGATGTCCTTATGGCCGAGCAACTCCTGGACCGTGCGGATATCGTACCCGTCCTCCAGCAGGTGAGTCGCGAAAGAATGTCGAACCGTGTCTGAGGAGCGCTGGTGGCAAGATGGACGGGCGGAAGTCCCTGTTATGGGGGAGAGTATGGCGCACCTCGACGAAATTTCGGGCGTGAACACACAAATGTGGCCGCCAAAACCCTCCGGAGGAGGGGGAAGGCGATTGACTTCGGATGGAAGGACCGTAAATTTCTACCGAGACCATGGGCCGGATGAAGATCGTGGGCCGGATGAATCGGCAATGTTGGACAAGCAGGGAGAATCGAGACCGTGAGGACCAGTCACAAGAGATTGCTCGCGTGGGTCGCGGAAGTGGAAGCCATGTGCCGGCCGGACCGGGTCGAGTGGGTGGACGGCTCGAAGGCCGAGTACGATCGGCTGACGCAGGAAATGGTCGACGGCGGCGCGGCGATCCGGCTGAACGAGGCGAAGCGTCCCAATAGCTACCTGTTCCGGAGCGATCCGAGCGACGTGGCCCGCGTCGAAAACCGCACGTACATCGCAAGCGTCTCCGAGGAAGACGCCGGCCCGACCAACAACTGGATCGATCCGGTCGAGCTGAAAAAGACGATGACCGAGCTGTACACCGGCTGCATGAAGGGGCGGACGCTGTACGTGATCCCCTTCTCGATGGGGCCGATCGGGTCTCCGATTTCCAAGATCGGGATAGAGATCACCGATTCGCCTTACGTCGTGGTGAACATGCACATCATGACGCGCGTCGGCGACCGGGTTCTGGAAGCCCTGGGGGACGACGGCGAGTTCATCCCCTGCCTCCACTCCGTCGGCGCCCCGCTGGCCGAAGGCGAGGAGGACGTTCCGTGGCCGTGCGCCCCGATCGAAAGGAAATACATCGCCCACTTCCCGGAAGAGAACCTGATCTGGTCCTTCGGCTCCGGGTACGGCGGCAACGCACTGTTGGGCAAGAAGTGCCTCGCCCTGCGTATCGCCTCGAACATGGCTCGCCGCGAAGGATGGATGGCCGAGCACATGCTGATCCTCCGGCTCACCAACCCGGCGGGGCGCCGGTTCCACGTCGCCGCCGCGTTCCCGTCGGCCTGCGGCAAGACCAATCTGGCGATGCTGGTGCCGACGATTCCGGGCTGGAAATGCGAGTGCGTCGGCGACGACATCGCCTGGATGAAGATCGGCGACGACGGGCGCCTTCGCGCCATCAACCCGGAGTCGGGTTTCTTCGGGGTGGCGCCCGGCACCAGCACGCGCTCCAATCCGATGGCGATGCGTTCGCTCGACGCGAACTGCATTTTCACCAACTGCGCGTTGACCGACGACAATGACGTCTGGTGGGAGGGGATCGAGAAGCCCTGCGACCACGCCATCGACTGGAAGGGCAACGAGTGGACCCCGAAATCGGGCAGGGTGGCGGCACACCCCAACGCCCGGTTCACCGCGCCCGCCGCTCAGTGCCCGGCCATCTGCGAAGACTGGGAAGATCCCGCCGGCGTGCCAATCGACGTCTTTGTCTTCGGCGGACGCCGGACCCGAACCGTGCCCTTGGTCACGCAGGCCTTCGACTTCGATCACGGCGTCTTCCTGGGCGCGATGGCGGCCTCGGAGACGACGGCCGCCGCGCTGGACGTCGGCCACCAGACGCTGCGGCGCGATCCCTTCGCGATGCTGCCGTTCTGTGGATACAACATGGCCGACTACTGGGCTCATTGGTTCGCCATGGGCGACCGGCTCGGAGACAACGCCCCGACGGTCTTCTACGTCAACTGGTTCCGCACGTCCCGAGACGGCCGTTGGCTCTGGCCGGGTTTCGGCGAGAACTCCCGCGTGCTGAAGTGGATGTGCCAGCGCGTCGAGGGCGAGATCGGGGCGAAGGAGACCCCCATCGGTAACATGCCGCTCGACGGGGACCTCGACGTGTCGGGCCTGGACGTCTCGCCGGAAGACCTTGCGGAGCTGATGGCGGTGGACACCGAAGCGTTCCGACGGGACCTGGCCGACGCGGAGGCCTACCTGGCCCAATTCGGCGACAAGGTCCCGTCGCGATTGGTGACCCAGCTCGAAGCGATGAAGACGCGACTTGGATAACCTTGCCCGATGATGCACGACGAAGTTAACCGGATCGAGGGAATCGGCGCCTACCTGGCCCCGCATCCGGTGATCACGGTCCTTGGCGTGAAGTACCTTCACCTTCGCCTGGCGGACGGCTCGGACCTCTACGTCACCGAGCACGGCCTCCCCTTTGCCAAGTGCTTGATGCCGGAGAATCACTGGGACGACGAGGCCTGGATGAAGGCCCACTCGGTCCGGTTGCCCGGCACGAGCGCATCGCACCGCGTCGTGACCAAGCAGGTCGACGGGCGGTCGAAGGAGATCGTGATCAAGTGGAACCGGATGGGGCAGGACATCCCAGGCGAAACGCAGGTGGTCGACGAGGCGGGAGCGGAATTCAACAGCCCCTTCATGGAGTTCAGCCTGGTCATCGAGCTGCGCAACACGCGTTTCGAATCGCCGGGTCAGATGCACACGCACAAGCCGTTGGCCATCTACGTCCCGCGGAAGTACGTCAAAGCCGAGCAGCTCGGCCGCAAACGGCACAGGATGGAGGCGATCGAGCGGAGCCACGACGAAATCGTCATCGACTGGAATCGCAACTACGCCGTCATCTACGAGTGGCTGAAAGGGATCGACGCCGTCGAGGCCCACCGCGAGGGCCTGCTGGACGGCCAGGGCATGGCCGAGCTGGTCCAGCGCGCCGGCGACGATCTCGGCGCCAAAGGGTTCGCGGTCAGCGACAACAAGCCGCAGCACATCATCGTCAGCCCCAAGCCGGACGGCCAGCTCGCCCGAGACCGGTCCGGCAATCCCCTCTACGGGCTGGTCGACTTCGAGCTGTTGAAGCGGACTCCCGCGCGGGAGAAACGCCTGCGCGCGGAGAAACGTCGCGACTACCTGGTCCGGCAGGTCCGGCGCTTCGAGTCCCGCGAGGAGTTCCCGTTAGGGCTCACGCCGGTGACGATCATGGGCGTCGACTACGTCTACGGCCAGGTCGAGAGCACCGGCGGGGCGCTGTGGGTCGTGGGCCGCGACCCGGTCCTGTTCGATTACTTCCTGCCCGAAAAATGGCGACGCACGCCCCGCACCCGGCTCAGCGCCTTCTACCAAATCTTCGAGACGGTGACCAAGGACAACGTGCACCTGGTATGGCGAGTCTCTCGCGTGGGGCAAATCCCCGACGCCGACCCGTTCGTCCAACGCGAAAAGCGCATCCTCGACTACGGCTACAACAGCCCCTTTGAGGAATTCTCCATCGCCCTGGAGCTATCACGTCAGGGGATAGAAACCACCTACCCCCGCGCGATCTACATGACGGGCAGCCGATCCAGCGTCTCGTCCTCGCTGGTCGACGACAGCCGGTACCAAAGCCACGCGAACGAGAAGACGCCCGAGGGGACGCCGATCCTCAGCCGGCAGCACGAGTACCTGACGATCTGGGGCTATTGGAACGGACCCGACGACGTGCTGGCCGTCAAAGACGAGGTGATCTACGAGGGGATCGACGCCCTGGCCGCCTATCGGGAAAGCCGGCTGACCCAACGCGGCTACGTTCGCGTCATGCGGGCCGCCAAGCGGCGGCTGGCCGCCGTCGGCATCGAGGACCTCAATCTTCGGGGCAATCACCTGCTCCTGTCGATCGAGCGCCGCGAGAAGCTCGCCCTCGACGAGAAGGGCCTCCCGCTGATCCGCATCTGCAACTTCGAGCTGCTCAAGAGCGTGTAGAGAACGCGCGCGGCTCGAAAAGCTCCTTTAGATGGCAGCTCGGCTTTCGGGGTGGCTGTCACTGGATGTCAATGCGCTGTCCAAAGTCACGTTCAGTTCCCATAACCCGCAAAACGAGGCTCCGTCAGTGGCCGGCCATATTGCGGATTGCGCATGAGTTCCACAACGCTCATGTTGAGCCTCAGAGCCTCTTCTATAGGTCTCCCCCATAATTGCCGTCCGACGATTCTGCCTTCGTTGCCGGATTCCATAACGGCTCTCGTCGTCTCTACGAGGTCTTTGTCCGGATCATCAAACTTCGGCCCGCCGGAGATGATCTTCAATGTGTTTGACGCGACTTCAGCCATGAAGGCCAGTCTTCTTACCTGCAATTCAAACGACAGAGGTTCAGGTTCTTTTGGTTCGAAGGAGAGCAACTGGTCAATGTCGGGCATCTTTGAGAAGAAGTATCCCTTCTTCCCATCCACCGCGCTGAGATTCCGCCTGTATTCCTGAACATTCTTGGCGGGCTGTGGGTACTTCTGTTTTACCACGTCAACACCGAGTAGGGTGCGTGAAACGCACCATACTCTGCTTCTGCTTTGGGCGGAATAACTTCCGAAGAACGCACGCGGGCGTCGCGCGCTCGACGCCCGCCCGGCGAGGGAAGCTGGACGCGGTGCGGGTGCGGCCAGAAAAAGCCTGCAGCTCGGCGCTAACATGGTATGCTCGAACACGTTAGGCCGAAAACCGGCGGCCCCAGAGACGCCCAAAAAGCCCGTCCAAACGTCCAACAATCGCCACGGCCACGCGCTCCAAGTCATTGCCGAGAAACGAGTTATGTCGAAACCCATTGTTGGACAGCAAAGTAGGGTGCGTGAAACGCACCATAGCAGAGATGGTGCGTTTCACGCACCCTACTTAACGATCTTTGAGGTTAGTAGTATAGCGTGCTTACATCTTATCGACCACCTTAATCCCCAGCAGCTCGAGGCCTTTGCGGATGGTTCGGGCGGTTAGGTCGCAGAGGAGGAGGCGGCTGGCGCGGACCTCCTCGGGCTGGGCCTTGAGAACCGGACACTTTTCGTAGAACGTGGAGAAGTGGTTGGCCAGGTCGAAGAGGTAGTTGGTGAGCTGGTTGGGACGGTAGTCGGCCGCGGTCATTTCGAGGGCTTCGCTGAAGCGGAGCAGCTCGAGGGCGAGGGCCCGTTCGGCGGGTGTGTCGAGGTGGATCGGGGCGCCGGACGCCCGGAGTGACTCGACGTCGACGTTTCCTTTGGCGAAGATGCTTCTCACCCGGGCGTAGGCGTACTGCATGTACGTGCCCGTGTTGCCGTTCATGGCCAGCATCTTGTCGTAGCTGAACACGTAGTCGCTGGTGCGGTTGTGCGACAGGTCGGCGTAGACGATCGCCCCGGTGCCGACGATCTCGGCCACTCGGTCGCGCTCGTCGGGCGAAAGCTCGGGGCCGTCTCGCTTGGCGTCGTCGTTGGCCCGGACGATCTCGGCGGCGCGGCGGACCGCCTCGTCCAACAGCCCTTCCAGGCCGACCGTGTCGCCGGCGCGGGTCTTGAACGGGCGCCCGTCCTCCCCCAGCACGGTGCCGAAGCTGACGTGCTCGAGCCGGACGTCGTAGCCCATCAGCCGGACCGTGACGAAAAGCTGCTCGAAGTGCAGGCTTTGGCGATGATCGACCACGTAGAGGATGGCGTCGGGCTGGAACGTTTCCATCCGGTAGCGGAGCGTGGCCAGGTCGGTGGTCGCGTAAAGGAACGCGCCGTCCTTCTTGCGGATGATCATCGGCACGTCGTGGCCTTCGAGGAAGACGCAGATCGCGCCGTCGCTTTCCCGGGCGACGCCGGTACGCATCAGCTCGTCGACGATCGACTCCAGTTGGTCGTGGTAGTAGCTCTCGCCCAGCGTGTGGTCGAAGCCCACGTCGAGCCGCCCGTACATTCGGTCGATCTCGCGGGTGCAAACCGGCATGAACTCGTGCCAGAGCCGGAGGTTCTCCTCGTCGTCGGCGTGCAGCTTGGCGGTCTCTTCGAGCACGTCGGAGCCAATCCCGGCATGTACGGCGGCGAGCTTCGAGAGCGTCGGGTCGGCGTCGACCGCTCCCAGCTTCCGCTTCAGCCCGGCCAGGTCGTCGCGCGCCGCTTGCACGCTGGCTTCCAGGCGGCGCAGGGCTTTGGCCGTCTTCTTGTCGGGCTTCTTTCCCTCACCCGCTTCGGCCGCTTCTCGCTCGGCCGATAGGCGGGCTTCCTGCTCGGCAACTCGCGCTTCGACCGCTTCGAGCTGCGACCGGCCTTCGTGATAGTCGACCAGTTGACGGACCAGCCGGTACAGCCGGGCCAGCTCCTGGACCGGGTTCTCACGGTACGCCTCGGGGTCGAGAAAGTGCTTATACCCGTAGATGATCATCCCGAACTGGGTGCCCCAGTCGCCGAGGTGGTTGTCGGTGACGACTTGGTGGCCGAGGAAGCGGAGCGTTCGGGCGAGGCTGTTTCCGATCACCGTGGAGCGGATGTGGCCGACGTGCATCGGCTTGGCCACGTTGGGGGAGGAGAAGTCGATCACGTAGGTCCGCGGCGTGTCCACTTCCGGGATCGCCAGCCGGGGATCGGTCGCGGCGTGGGCCAGGCGCTCTCGCATCCAGTCGTCGCGGACCGTGAGGTTGATGAAGCCCGGGCCGGCCACCTCGGGCGCGTGACACAGATCGTCCACTTCGAGCCGGTCGACAATCTCCGCGGCGATATCCTGTGGCCGGCGCGAGAGCTTTTTACCCAGCGGCATGGCCAGATTGGCCTGGTAGTCGCCGAATCGCGGGTCCTGGCTGCGGCGGATCAGGTCGAGGAGCGGCTCGGGGTCGTCGACCAGATCGGCCAGCGCTCGGCGAAAACGGTTCGTCAGCTCGAAGAGGATGCTCACGGCTGGCCAGACTGCGTTCCGTGCACGTCGGGGGACGGGGGGACGAAGCGGGGCTCGAACGGCACCCGCTTGGCCTGGGCCCAGAGTTGCTCCAAGGCGTAGTACGCGCGGGTTTCGGGCTCGAACATGTGGACGACCACGTCGCCGTAATCGAGGAGGATCCAGCGGCTTTCGACGTAGCCTTCGATGCCCATGCGCCGGTCGCCCATCCCTTTTTCCAGGGCGTCGTCGATCTCTTCGCTGATGGCGTGCAGTTGCCGGCGGCTGGTGCCGGTGACGATCACGAAGTAGTCGAAGAAGGTCGTCAGCCCGCGGAGATCGAGAATGACGATGTCGCGGCCGCGGTTGTCGTCGGCGGTTCGCGCCGCCACGAGCGCACGCTCCAGGGCTCGGTCGGGCCGCGATGCCGACGCCGCCTGAGAGCCGGCGGAACTTTGATCCACTATCATCCTCTCCCTATGGAAGAAGCACGTTCCACGACGGGAAGCCCATTGGGCCCCAGCACCCTTCATTGTAGTCTGGGACAACTCCCCAGGGGAAGAGGTTCGGCCGCCGTGTTGCCCAGACGCCCGGCCTGGGCAAGTCGGAACCCGGGCGAGACGCCGGCGGCGACGCAAGCGTGGGCGTCGTGCGGTCCGGGGCCCGAACGCTTGCTGGTCGAGTGCGCCCGCGCTATGATTCCCCGGCCTTCCACGGGCCGAAGTAGCACCTCCACGATGTGACGACACCCCCAATAGTGATGGAGATTTTCCCATGGGCGATTGGGCCGAAGCCGGCAAGAAGGCCCCGGATTTCACGCTCCCGGCCGACAGCGGCGGCAAAGTGTGGAAGAGCGTCAAGGTCGACGGCCACGACGAGCGGGTGCTGGCGGCGCTTCGAGCGCTGTAGCCTCCTACGCTTTCGGGCCGTTCGTAGTGACCGCATGCGTGCGGTTCGTTCCGGACTGTCGCGGTCGTGCGAGCCGCCAGACCCAATGAATCGGGTCACTACGAGCCTTTTCTCGCGCGCCGGCGCGCGGCGTGCGCGCGGCGTGCGCGCGTAGAAAAAGGTGCGGCGGTCAATGCGACCACCGCACCTTGCGTGGTACGGGTGCGACCTGCCGCCTTGGGGCTATTCGGCAGGGGCGGGCTGCTCCGCCGGGGTGGGCTGCTCCGCCGGGGCCTTACGCTTTTTGCCGAGCATCGGCACGAGGAACGTGGCAGCGATCACGACCAGCAGGATCAGGAGCCCGGCTGACACGCCGGCTCGCGTCATCCCGTACCGGACGATGAATCCGGCGATCACGACGCTGACCATGCTCATCAGCTTGATGAGGATGTTGAGGCTCGGGCCGCTGGTGTCCTTAAACGGGTCGCCGACCGTATCGCCGACGACGGCCGCCTTGTGAGCCGGGGTCCCCTTGCCGCCGTGGGCCCCGCCTTCGATGTACTTCTTGGCGTTGTCCCAAGCGCCGCCGGCGTTGGCCATGAACACGGCCATGCAGAACCCACAAGTCAAGGCGCCGACCAAGAGCCCGATCACACCGGGCACGCCCAGGATCAGGCCGATCAGCAGCGGCGTGCCGAGCCCCAACAGCGATGGAATGATCATCTCCTTCTGGGCCGCCTGGGTGCTGATCTGCACGGGGCGTTCGTAGTCGGGCTTGTCGGTCCCGGCCATGATGCCCGGCTTCTCCTTGAATTGCCGGCGGACCTCCTCGACCATGCCGAACGCGGCCCGGCCCACGGCCTTCATCGTCATCGAGCAGAAGACGAAGGTGGCCATGGCGCCCACGAACACGCCGACCAGCACGGCCGGATTCATCAAGTGGGCTCGATAGTAGCGCATGAAATCGGGCATCGTGGCCGCATGGACGGCCACGAGCGGGGCGGCGGCTTCGGGGTCGCTCGGCTTGAACCGCAGCGCGTGTCCTGCCTGCCCTCCTTCAAAGAAGGCGCCGGGGATCCTGACCGGTCCGAGGCGCGTGTCGACGTCGGTCCAGGCGGGCGTCTTTTCGCTAGGCCGGGTAAGGGGGCCGACGAACACTTCCTTGGCGATTTCGTCTGAGAAGGTCAGCTTGCCCATGCCCTCCGGGAACGCTAGGTAGGCTTTGACTCGGTCTTGCTTCTCGGGGGCCGTCGGATCGACGTGGGCCACGAGTTGGTCGGTCATCTTGTAGTAGCCGGCGTCGACCGATTCCAGCTTGACGTCGGCCCATCGCTCAAACCCGATCCGCACTTCTTCGACGTACGCGGCCAGCAGCGCCAGGGCCGTCAGCGCGGCCGAGCCGATGGCGAAACCCTTGCCCGTCGCGGCCGTCGTGTTGCCGAGCGAGTCCAGCGCGTCGGTCCGCTGGCGGACTTCGGGAGCCAGCCCCGCCATCTCGGCATTTCCGCCGGCGTTGTCGGCGATCGGGCCGTAGGCGTCGGTGGCCAGCGTAATGCCCAAGGTGCTGAGCATGCCGACCGCGGCGATGCCCACGCCGTAGAGGCCCATGGCAAACCACGCCGGGTCATTGACGTGCCCTTGGCAAGCGAACCCGAAGGCCAGGATCGTTCCCGCGCACACGGTGAGCACCGGCACCCAGACGCTCTTCATCCCGTCGGCGATGCCGCCGATGATGAGCGTGGCCGGGCCGGTCAGCGACTGGTCGGCCAGTTCTCGGGTCGGGCGATACTCGTCACTGGTGCAGACTTCCGTCCAGAATCCGATCAGCACCCCGGCCACGAGCCCCACGACCACGCTCACCCAAACCGACAAGAAGCCGGTTCCCAGCAAGATCCACACGAAGAAGAACGCGGCCACGGCGGTCGCCACGGTCGCCGCATAGACGCCCTTGCGGAGCGCCCGGAGCAGCGTCGCCTGCGACGCCTGGTCGTCGTCGGTGCGGACGAGGTAGACGCCCCAGATGGAGATGAGAATCCCGACGCCGGCCAGCACCATGGGCAGGAACAGGGCACAGAGCTGCATCGTAAACGGGTCCTTGCCCGGCGCGATCTGGCCCGTGGCGAACGCCGCCACGCCCAACGCGGCGGTGGCCAGGATCGAGCCGCAATACGACTCGTACAGGTCGGCGCCCATGCCGGCCACGTCCCCCACGTTGTCGCCCACGTTGTCGGCGATCGTGGCGGGGTTCCGCTTGTCGTCCTCGGGAATCCCGGCCTCGACCTTGCCGACCAGGTCGGCCCCCACGTCGGCCGCCTTGGTGAAGATCCCGCCGCCCACGCGGGCGAAGAGCGCCTGGCTCGAGGCCCCCATGCCGAAGCAGAGCATGGTCACCGTGATCTCCACGATGGTCAACGGCTCCGAGCCGACCATGGGAGCGATCATGGGCCAGATCCAGTAGAGGAAACAGAACCAGGCCATGATGTCGAGAAGTCCCAGGCCCACGACCGTGAGCCCCATCACGGCCCCGCTCCGGAACGCAACCTGAAGCCCTTGGTTGAGCGACTTCTGCGCCCCCGCCGCGGTCCGGCTCGACGCCCAGGTGGCCGTCTTCATCCCGCACCAGCCCGCCAGACCGGAAAAGAACCCCCCGGTGAAGAACGCCACCGGCACGAACGCACTCTGCGTGCCCATGTACGCCATGATCGACAGCAGGACGCAGATCACGACGAAGAACCCCGCCACGACCATATACTGCTGCTTCAGGTAGGCGTATGCCCCCTTGCGCACAGCGGCGGCAATATCGCGCATTTCCTCGGTGCCCTCGTCGGCCTCCATCATCGACTTGAAGAACCGCCAAGCGAACACCAAGGCCGCGATCGCGGCTGCGAACGCGAACAACCACGCCGGGTAGATCAGCCAAGTCCCCGAGCCGCCTTCGGCCGCCCACGCCTGATTCGTGGAACTGAAAAACGCCACCACCGCGGCCACGACGACCATCCACGCGCGGCGGGGCACAATGCTTTGCGAGCAACTCATTCTTGCGAAACCCTTCTGTCGGAACATGCGAACTCCCAGGAACGATCCGTGCAATGCCACGAATCGGTCGATTCTAGGGTAGCGATTTGCTGACTGTCAACCATAGCATCCTGGCGCGGTGCTGACCTGGCGGCCTGGAGCCTCCCGCATCTTGAAACGGCTGGACCCGCAATGGGGACTCCACTTGGCGCGCAGCTGTCCATTACAGAGATACGGTTCGGGGCGGGGTAGTGACCCACCCGGCCGGGTGGCCCAGCGGCTCCCTTCCACGCGCTCCCGGCCCCGGGGATTCCGCGACCACGACCTCGCGGGCCCGGCGGCAAGCCCGATTTCGCGATTTCTCCTTGGATTCCCGTGCGCGACCGAGTACGCTAAAGGGAGAGTGGAGGCTGGGGTTCCTCCGCGCGGCGAGCCAAGTCACGTCTTGTGAGGAGATCGATCATGACGTCGGGTTATCGAACCGGGGGGTTGCGGTGGCTGATTCTGGCGGTTGCCGTGGCCCTAGTCTGTCCGCTGGCTTCGGCTGCGGACCGAACCGCCAAGGCCCCGAAACCGGCCCCCGAGGCGGTGGAGATGTTTGCGGCGATCGAAGCCGGCCAGATCAGCGTCAAGCTGATCCCCAAGGATTCGACGGAGTGCCGCGTCTTGATCGAGAACAAGACGAAGAAGCCTCTGAGCGTCAAGCTCCCCGACGCGTTTGCCGGCGTGCCGGTCCTCGCCCAGGCGGGAATGGGAATGGGCGGTGGCCTGGGCGGTGGCGGCCTGGGCGGCGGTCGCGGCGGCGGCATGGGAGGGGGCGGCATGCAGACCATGGGCGGCGGCATGGGCGGCATGGGAATGATGGGCGGCATGGGAGGCATGGGCGGCATGGGCGGCGGCATGGGCATGTTCAACGTCCCGCCTGAGAAGGTCGGAAAGCTCAAGGTCACCACCGTCTGCCTGGAGCACGGCAAAGCCGAGCCCCGTGCCAAGGTGCCCTACGAAATCAGGCCGATCGAGGAGTTCACCGACCGGGTCCAGGTCCACGAGATCTGCCGCATGGTGGGCAGCGGCATGAACCAGCGGGTCGCGCAGGCGGCCGCTTGGCATCTGGCCAACGACATGAGCTGGCAAGAGCTGGCTGGCAAACAGCTCCGCTTCGCCAACGGGACCAGGGCCCCCTACTTCCACCCCCGGGAGATCCGGGCGGCGATGCAAGCGGCAGCGATGGCCATTCAGTTGGCCGAGCGCCGCCAACAGGAGTCGCCCGGGGCCAGCATGGACTCACTCAGCCAGAAGTAGGCTGGCCCTCGATCGCCACTACGTCTGGAAGGCGTTGTGCAATGCCCGCGAGGCGACCAAGCTGGTTCGCAAGGAGCGTTGAGGCGTCGCGCGGAACCGGGACGGCTTGCCATTGGCTACAATGACCGGATGGCTGATTTTCGCGAGGTCGATCCCCGACAGTTGCGAGTTCCTCCCTCGCGCCGGCAAGGCGCGGATCCTGCCAAGCTGGAGCGACAAATAGCATTGTTCGGGCGGTCTGCGGTCGGGATGCCGTCGCCGTGGGTTTACGAGGGATCGGATGGGGTTCTGGTCTTGTATGATGGCGTCACCCGGGCGACCCGTATCGCCACACTGGCCCCCGGCAGTCTGATCCGGGTCGAAGTAATCGGCAAGCTTCCCAAGCCGTTCGCGGGGGAGCCGAAGATCGGAGACCTACTACTATGACCGACATGCAGCGAGAGGCGTTGGCAGTGCTGGCCGAAGTATGGGCACTGTCGCCGGACGTGCGGCTCGGTCAGTTGATGGCGCACCTCGGATTCTTGGGCGAAGCCCACGTCGGAAAGACGCTCGGCTATGTCGAGGACGATGAACTGATCGCGATTCTGTACCGTCATCGAGCAGAGTTGAGGGCTCGGTTGGAAGGCACGGCGAGCCAGGCGCCGGAGCGGCCCGGAGCGGCCACTTCGGTTTCCGGGAGTTCAACCCAGCCGGAGGCGCCCCCGGCGGCTGAGGTTGGGCCGTAACGTGCCCCACAACATGCGCGCACGATGCGCGCATCATGACGGTGCAAGACTCTAAGCCGCCGCGCGGTTTCTCGAACCGCTGCCGACGCCGGATCGATTCCGGCAAGAAATCCAAGCCCGCGGGTCCTCATCAGTCGGGGCCGGCGGGCTTGCTCCTTTCTTGTTTCTTGCTGCGCCGGTTTCGTGGACGAGTGGAGGTGCGATCCGGGGACACCGCCGGATGTGCTCCGCGTCTTACTGGGGGAACGATATACCCTCATTGGGGCCGCCTCTGTGAGGGCGTCCGGTCCCCGTCCCAACCCATCTGCTTGGCATTCTTGCGCATTCTCCTTAGGGTACAGGTAGGGACGAGACGTTCTGTAGTTTCCGGAACCAGAGAGGAGGTGTTTGTCATGAGAAAGGTCTGTTCAGTCGGTTGGATGGCGCGGCTTGCCACGTTGGCGGCCGCGGTGCTTGTGGTTCCCCCCTTGACGGCCTCGGACCAGATCAAGGGCGTGAGGGAGTTCAATCCGCAAGACGAAACGGTGGAACTGTTCGCGGGGATCGAGCAGGGCAAGCTCCAGGTCAAGCTGATCGCCAAGGATTCCACCCAGTGCCGGGTGCTCATTACCAACAAAACCGACAAGCCGCTGAACGTGAGTCTGCCCGGTGCGTTCGCCGGCGTCCCGGTCCTGGCGCAAATGCAGTTCCAGCCGGGCAATTTTCCGCCGGGTAATTTCCAGCCCGGCATGCCCAACCTCAACAACGCCAGCAACGCTCCTCAGCAATTGGGGATTGGCAACCGGTTTGGCAACAACCCGGGGATGGGCAATCCGTTGTTCAACATGGGGGGGCCGGGCAACAACATGATGCCCGGGCGCGGTCGCATGCAGCCGAATTTCGCCCCGTTCAACGTCGCCCCGGAGAACGTGGCCCAGTTGCGGTTGACTAGCGTGTGCCTCGAGTATGGCAAGCCCAACCCGAGGCCGAAAATGTCCTACGCGATCCAGCCTATCCAGAGCGCGACCGAGAAGGCGGAAGTGGAAGCGCTTTGCCGGATGCTCGGGCGCGGGCAAGTGGGCCAGCGCGCGGCCCAGGCAGCCGCGTGGCACTTGGCCAACGAGATGAGTTGGGACCGGCTGGCTCAATTGCGACGCAAGTTCGCGATGGGCCGGATCACGGAACCCTTCTTCACCTTGCACGAGCTGGCCGAAGGGAAGCGCGCGGCCGAAGCGGCGGTCGAGATGGCCGAGAAGCGCGGGCAAGACGCGAAGGCGGATTCCGACTCGCTGACGATGCGATAGGCCGGCGACCGACGCGCCGTCGGTCGCGCCGCGAGGGCCAAGCGGCGTTCGATCGCGACCAGGCTCCCCGACCGCGGCGGGCGGCGCTCAGGCGACCGCCAAGGACGCTTCCGGCTCGCTGAGGCGGGCCTTCAGACGCCGGATTTCCTGCTCGTAGCCGATCTGCTCGGCTTGCCACTGCCTGGCCAAGTCGTTAAACACCGTCTCCTGGCGTTCGAGCTCCTGCTCGCGGGCGAGAAGGCGTTGGGCTTGCTCATCGACTTCCTGCCTGTGCCGGGCGGTCCACTCGTCCAGCTCTCGCTTCTTGCGGACCAGCTTCTGGTGCTCTTCGGCAAGCTGGCTGCGGAGCCGTTCGAGCTCCTCTTTTCTCTCGTCAAGCTCCGCGTTGGCCATCCGGTAGTGCTCGGCCACCTTGGCGCGGGCCTGGCCCAGCGAATGGGTCAACGCCGCCGGGGGAGCGGAGCCGGACAACTGGACCCACAGCTCCTCGGTGGCCAGCCGAATCTCCAGCGTCTCCTGGTGCATGCGCTCTAACTCCGTGCGCAACTGCTCCAGCGCCGCCCGGCACTGGTCGACGTACTCGCTGCGACGAGCAAGCGCCTGACGCTTCCGGTCCAACTCGCCCAGCGCGCGACCGTGCTCCGCGGCCATGCGCTCGCGCTCGTTGCGGACCTGCTCCCACACGTTCCGGCGGTCCTCGGCGAGCTGCTCGCGGAGCGCGTCGACTTCCGCTCGGGCGGATGCCAGGTGGCTTTCGCCCTCCTCGAGCCGTTGCTGCCCGGCTTCCAGGAGCCGGCTCGCCTTCTGGACCTGCTCTTCTCGATCGAGCAGCTCCGCACTCGGCGTGCGGGCTTTCTCCATGAGCTGGGCGGCCCGAGCTTCGACCGCCCGACGTCGCCGCTCCAGGCCGTCCAGCAGTTGCCGCACCAGTTGCTGGGAGGCCTCGCGATGGGCGTCGATTTTCTGCCTCTCGTATCGCAGGGCCTTTTCGGCACGCTCCGCGTCTTTGCGCAAAGCCTTCTCGGCCTCTCGGTGCGAAGCGGCTGAGGCCGCCGCCTCCTTCTCGCGCTCGTCGAGAGCCTGCTCGCGGCGGGCCGCGTCGTCGAGCGACTTGCGCAGACGCTGGTCCTTCGCGTCCAACTCCCGCTCGCGCTTGGCGAGCGCTGCCTCGCGGCGCGAGAGGCCGTCTTTGATCCGTTGGCGCTTTTCCGCCTGTTCGTCTTCCGCGGCCTTCACCTTGGCTTCCCGACCGTCCAGCTCCCGCTGCTTCTCCTCCAGCTCCGCGGCTCGCTCGTTGAGCGACATCCGGGCAGCACGGACCTCGTTCTCCAACTGGGCGAGTTGGACGTTCACCTGCGACTGCCGATGGTCGAGATCCGTCTGTCGGCGGCGCAGGTAGTCTGCCAACTGGGCGGCCTGGGTCCGGAGTTGCTGGGCGGTCGATGCCGCGCCCTGCGACTCGGCCAAGATGCCGGGCTCGGCCACGGCGGTTGGCGCGGCCTCAGCCGAATGGTCCCCGTCGGCCTCCTCCGCCCGGACCACGCCGAGCGGGTGGGCCGCGTCGATTCGCGTTTCGGTCGCATTCCCCTTGTCCGGGGGGGCGATCTGGCGGTCAGAATCTGAATTGGACATCTTGCCTGGACTCCCCACAAGCCGCGGAAACCCGCCGGCGCGATACCTTCCGCGCAATCGCTAGGGTTTCCCTAGACTGTTTAATCGGCACGTCGGGCGGGCGAGTTGATTCCAACCGGAAAAAGGTGACAGCCACCAAATCTGGCGAAGGTGGGGAAAATGACACCTGGCAGAATGCCTAAATTTCCCATATTTGGTGGCTGTCACCTTTTTTCTACGGCCTGGTCGATGGCGTCTTGCAGACGGTGCTTTGGCTGAATGCCCATGAAGCGGTCGACCACCTCGCCTTGCTTGAAGAGGATCAGGGTGGGGATGCCGGTGATGCCATACTTGGTGGCCACGCCCGGGCTGTCGTAGACGTTCACCTTGGCCACTCGGAGCGAGCTCGCGTTTTCCGAGGCGAGTTCCTCGATCATGGGGGCGATCGTGCGGCACGGGGGACACCCGGGGCCCCAGAAATCGACCAGAACGGGCTCCGTGGCCTGAAGGACCTGGGAGTCGAAATCACTGTCAGACACTTCAACGACGTTGGCCATTGGAGGGAACTCCTTTCGGTTGTGGTTCTCCCAAGCCGCACGCTCTCCGCAAGTCGAAGGACCGGCCGAGAGACGACTTTCCGATTTCGGACGGGGACCGTCGCTTCTCGGCTTTCTCCAGCCATCCCGGCAGCGCAGCTTGTGCGACGAGGATCGACGCTCATCCAAAGATTATAAAGCCCGGGGCGCAACGGTCAACGAAGTCGCCGGAGATGGCCGGTTCGACGCCCATCGCGTGCCGGCCGTGCTGGAGTGGGAACAGGGGGGAGATGCCCCGGCACCGGCCAAGACCACTCTGGCGCGACGTTTTAGCTGGGTGGCGACGGCATGAGCTTCCCCAGGGCCGCACGGAGCTGTTTCATGGTGAGGGGCATCGAGAGGACGAGGCGGTGTTCCGCCGTCTTGGCCTCTTCGATCAGATGCTGCTGGGTTTCGTCGACGAGGAGCACGACCGGGACGGTCTCGATCTTCTTGTCGTCGGCAAACTCGTTGAAGGCGGTGAGGGCGGCGCGTCCGACCTCCTGGGCATTCAACACCAAGCAGTTGGCGGTCTGGAGGTCTTGTCGGAATCGCTCCACGGCCCGTTGCGGGTCGCTCGTCAGCAGCACCCGGTACCCGGCCCGCTTCAATCCGCGGCGGAAGAGATCCTGCATTTTCGGGTTCGCCTCGACGACCATCACCGAGAGCGAGTCCTTCTGTCGCTCCTTCATTTTGGCGGCCAGGTCCTCGCGCTGGCGCTGGCGCTCGGTCTGTTCCTCCTTCTCCTTGGCGTCGAGCGACATTTGGCGGGCGGCGATCCCCAGGTCTTTGACCACCTCGGCGGGCGTCTGATAGCGGCGAGTCGGGTCGAGCGCCATGCACTTGTTCACCACGATCGTCACGGCATGGGGGATCTTCGGGTCGAGATCCTGGATCGGGATCACCTCGACGAAGCGGCTGCGACTGAGCCGCTGTAGTCGATCGGTCGTCTCCGGCAGCGGCGGGATTCCGACGAGCATGTGATAGTACATGCAGCCGAGGAAGTAGATGTCGCTCCGCGTGTCGTCCCGCCGAACGCCCGTCGCCCGCTCCAGGGCCGCGTAGTCGATGGTCCGGGCGCTGGTGTTCTCGCCGATGACATCATCCGCCGATTTGTCGTCGATGGTCGCCAGGCCGAAATCGACCAGCTTGGGCTCTCCGCGGCTGGAGACCAGGACGTTGCTCATCTTCAGGTCGCGGTGGGTCAGCCCTTGTTCGAAGGCATGCCGCAGCCCGTTCGCAATGCCGATCGTCAGTTGGGTTGCCTGGTCGGGTTCGATTTTCTTGCGGATCTTCATCAGCTCCCGGAGACTCCAGCCTTCGACGAAATCGAGCACGAGGAAGCGCGTCGAGCCCTCGGAGCAGACGTCGTGGATGGGGACGATGTTCGGGTGCTGCAACGAGCGGCCCAGGTTGCCTTCCCGGATGAACATCTCGGCCTGCTTGGGGTTGTCGCTGAACCGACGTCGCAGCACCTTGACCGCCACGACCTGCCCGGTCTCCCGATGGGTGGCTCGGTACACTCGGGCAAAGGTACCGGTTCCCACGAGGTAGAGGACCTTGTAGTCGCCGAAGTAGAAGCCGGTTCGCTCTCCCTTCATCAAGCGTTCGACCTGATAGTTGGTCAGATACTCTCGGCTGATCAGCTTCTTAAGGAAGTCCTGACAACTCACGTTGTGACTGCCGAACTCGGCCCAGACTTCCTGCAACTGCCGTTCGGTTATCAGGCCCAAGTCGAGTGCGCGGTCGGCCATCTCCGAAGCAGTTGGATCGGCCATAATGGAGATCTTCTCCCTCGCAAGAATGGTTCGAGCGGTCGCGAAACGGCCCCCTGTCCAGAGGACTTCTATGGTAGTGCAGCGTGCCCCGTCCCGCAATCCACCCATACCCCTCGGTTTTGGGGCCTGCGCAGAGACAAATTGCCCCGTTGGGTAACACGCGGGCACGGTCGAGCCGAAAAAAGGTGACAGGCACCTCTTGTGCGAAGCACCCGAAGGGCCTTTCAGGCAAAA
>CAZDHR010000070.1:0-21775 GCA_964505295.1 uncultured Planctomycetaceae bacterium | reverse complement strand
TAAACGCCCGGCAGTAGTGCTCCGCGGCCAGCTTGGCGGCTCCGTAGGGCGAGATGGGGGCGGGCAGGTCCGTCTCCCGCTTGGGGCTGGTGGGCCGGTCGCCGTACACGCTCGACGAGCTGGCGTAGACCAGCCGCCGCACGCCCGCGCGCCGGGCAGCGTCGAGAAGCGTCACCGTACCGGTCACGCACGCCGCGTTCGTGTCCAACGGCGCCTCGACGCTCCGCGGCACCGAGGCCAACGCCGCCTCGTGGAAGACGCAGTCGACCCCCGTGACCACCTGGGCCATCAGCGGAGCGTCGACCAAATCCCCCTCGACGAACTCGATCCGGTCGCGGATCGCGTCCAGGTTCGACAGGTAGCCGGTGCTCAGGTTGTCGAGCACCCGGACCCTGTCGCCCCGCCGGACCAGCGCCTCGGCGATGTGCGAGCCGATGAACCCTGCCCCACCGGTGACGAGGAAAGTGCGCATGAGCTTCCTTTCGTTGCGGGTGACGCCGCGGCCGCCAGCGGCGGCTCAGGCCACGATTCTAGAAGAGTCGCCGGACGAGGGAAAGGGCGGAACCCGAACGAAGGGCTTGCCCCGAGGAAGGAGAAAGCGAGATACGACCGCAAAACGTCATGCGGGTCGTCCCTAGGGCAAATAGCTGTTGAGCGTGTTGATGTAGAAGAAGGCCAGGCGGAAGATGAAGAAGATGATGATGGCGGCGACGAGGATCCAGACGGCGAAGCCGCCGAGGACCGTCATCGCCCTGAAGGCGGCTTCGGCCTGCTCCCGGTACTGGCGGCTCAGTATTGCCATCGATTCAACGAGCCTGCCCGACTCCTCGCCGACGTGGACCGCGTCGATGAAATGGGGTGTGAAGGCACCTGTATCCCGGAACGCCTGGTGGACGGGCTCCCCCGCCTCGATGGCCCGATCGACCGATCGGAGGTGACGCGTGTAGTGGGCGTTGCGCGTGCTCCGCAGGCTGATCCCGAGCGCGCGGCGGAGTCCCATGCCGGCTTCGAGCGTCAGGTGCAGGGCCCAGGTCAGGCGCGCCATGGCCACGCTCTGGAAGGCCTGGCCCAGGATGGGGATGCGCAACAGGAGCAACTGGATCGGCGCCGTCCAGACCATGCCGCGGCGGATCGCCTGGTAGACGAGGAACAAGGCGATCCCGATGATCGCCAGGAACGTCAGGTAGGCGGCCAGCCCGGCGTTACCAACCAGGCCGAAGCCGAGGGGATCGATGGAATTTTCGCCCCGCTGGCCGATGATACCCATTATCCAGATGAGGAAGCCGACGACCGAGAGCGCCAGGCCCAGTTCGACGATGGGCCAGGTGCTGGCGGCCACGAGGATGCGGCGGAGCTTGAGCTGCTCCTCGTAGTGCTCGGCCAGACGGACGAAGCTCTCGGCCAGGTGGCCGGTCTGCTCGCCCACCTCGGCTAGCTCGCGAAACATCGGGGGGAAGTAGTCGCCCGTCTCGGCCAGCCCGGCGGCGAGGCTTTGGCCTTCGTTGACGGCCTCGCTCACCGCGCGGAGCCGCGTTCGGGCCGTCAGTCCGGGTGCCTGTTTGGCCTCTCGGGCCCACACGGTCCGCACGTCGATCCCGCCCTCGAGGCTCGTGGCGACCCGTCGACAAAGTCGGGCCAGTTCCCGGGTCGAAATGCGAGGTGAGAAGAGCATGGGTTCCCAGCCGTGTTGAGATCAGCCGAAGAGCAACTTCCGCATCCCCCGTCGATCCTTGATTCCGGGGCAATGCCAAGCATACCGCGCCACGTGGCCGGGTTGAAGCGATCCGACGGCGCGGAAGCCGCGGGACGCGTCCGGCTGACGGCGAGGTCGTCTGTCCCCATGGCGCCGGACCGCTTATAATCGGGGGGTACGGTGGACACCATCTGGACCCGGGATAGGCGATGTCGATGGAGGAACAACCACAGCATTCGAACGCTTTCGATCCGAGCGGTCTTCGGCCACGGCCGCTCGGCCCGCCGACTCCCCCACGCTTGCGTTTTTCGGGGATGACGTGGCTCTTGATCTTCCTGGTGCTGCTCTTGCTCGTGCCGTCGGTGGCCGAGCGTCTGCAATACGCCGTCACGCGCGGGCGTCAGCGGGCCAAGGCCGACGTGGCCAAAGTGGTTCTGGAGGAGATGCCCAGGGCCTCCGGCCGGTTCGCGTGGGTGGCCAAGCGGATCGAGCCGAGCGTCGTGGGGATCGAGACGGCTCGGCTGGTCGGCGGTGGACCGATCAGCGACGAATGGGCCTACCTGTACCCCCAGGCCGGCGAGGGCTCCGGGGTGATCGTGGACGAGGAGGGGTACATCGTCACGAACGCCCACGTGATCGAGAATGCCGAGAAGATAACCGTCAAATTGAGCGATGGTCGAACGGTCCCGGCGGTCAAGGCCACGCCGGACTGGGAGGCCGATCTGGCCGTGCTGAAGATCGAGGCCCGCGGACTCCTCGCCGCCCCTTGGGGCGATAGCGACGCCCTGGAAGTGGGCGACGCCGTGCTGGCCGTGGGCAACCCCTATCGCCTCGCCCGAACGGTCACCGCCGGGATCATCAGCGCCAAGGGGCGACCGGGCGTTGTGGGGCCGCTGGCCCATCAGGAATTCCTCCAAACCGACGCGGCCGTCAATCCCGGCAACAGCGGCGGCCCGCTGGTGAACATGGATGGCCAGGTGGTGGGCATCAATACGGCCATCGTCGGGCAGTCCTACCGGGGTATCAGCTTCGCCATCCCCAGCAACCTCGCCCAGCGCGTCTGCGAGCGTCTGAAGACCACGGGAAAGGTCGAGCCTCGCGGATGGCTGGGGGTCGCCATGGAGGAGATCGATGCCCGGCGCGCCGCGCGCCTTCGCCTCGACAAGGTCTACGGGGTCGAGGTCCTTGCGGTGGTCGTCGATTCGCCGGCCGACGAAGCCGGAATCCAGCCGGGCGACGTGATCCTCCGTTGGAATGGCCAGGAGATCCACAGCCCCGCCGAGTTGAGCCTGGCGGTCGTCCAAAGCGAGATCGGCTCGGAAGCGACCGTCGAGATCATCCGGGATCATCGAAAGCTCGACGTGACCGTCAAAGTGGGGATGCGGGCGAACCGGCCCCAGGATTAGTTTATGCTAGCAACGCATGAACCCCGGCGCGGCGCCGGGAATCGCGTGCTTGACCGTTTTTCGGGAGACGGCTATAATCGGCCTCCCGCTTCTAGTGATCGATCCTTCCGGCTTTTGGCACCCTCCCCAGTGGGTGGCACGGCAAATGGAATTGCCGACCGGTGGTCATCGACGTGAAATGGAATTCGCGCATCTTGACGCCCGGGAGCTGACGGTGTCATTCGGTTCTCCACTCGACACCAAAGAGCAAGTCCGAGCGGCGATCGACATCGTCGATCTCGTCGGCAGGTACATCCGTCTCCACCGCCGGGGGCGCCTCTATCTGGGCCTCTGTCCCTGGCACGACGACACGCGGCCCAGCCTCCAGGTCAACCCCGAGCGCCAGTCGTTCAAGTGCTGGGTGTGCGACATCGGCGGCGATGTCTTCAGCTTCGTGATGAAGATGGAGGGGGTCAGCTTTCCCGAGGCCCTGGCCATCCTGGCCGATCGGGCGGGAATCGAGCTGAAGCCGAGGCGACCGGCCGGAACGGGGCGCTCGACGGAAGCCGGCGGGGAACCGGGGGAATCCGAGTCCACGCCGGCGCCCGCCGAGCTGAGCGGCGAGGGCAAGCGGGCGCTGTACCGGGCCATGGCCTGGACCGAGACCCAGTACCACGAATGCCTCCTCAGCTCGCCGCAAGCCGAGCCCGCCCGACGGTATCTCCAAGACCGCAAAATCACGCCCGAGAGCCTCCAGAAGTTCCATCTGGGCTTCTCGCCGAACGAGCCCGATTGGCTCCTCCGTCGCGCTGGGGGCACGGCGTCCCGAGCGCGGGTGCTGGAGACGATCGGCGTATTGGCCCGCTCGCAGGCGGGAAGCTTGTACGACCGGTTCCGGGGCCGACTGCTGTTTCCCATCCGCGACACGCAGGATCGCCCCGTCGGACTGGGGGGCCGCGTCCTGCCCGAATCGGGCTCCACCAGCCGGGCGAAGTACGTCAACTCGCCCGAGACGCCGCTATTCATGAAGAGCGACCATCTCTACGGGCTCGACGTGGCGCGGCCTGCTTTTCGCAAGGGGCGCACCGCCCTGGTCATGGAAGGGTATACCGACTGCATCATTGCCCATCAGCACGGCTTCCAGAACGCGGTGGCCGTGTTGGGCACCGCGCTCGGCGACCGGCACGTGCGGCTCCTGAAGCGGTTCGTCGATCGGATCGTGCTCGTGCTCGACGGCGACGAAGCCGGGCAGCGCCGGGCGAACGAGGTGCTCTCGCTGTTTCTGGCCGAGAACGTCGACCTGCGAATCCTCACCCTGCCCGAGGGCATGGACCCGGCCGATTTCCTCGGCGAACATGGGGCCGAGGCATTCGCCGACCTGCTGGCCACCCGGGCTCGCGACGCCCTGGAGCACGCCTTCGAGGCGAAGACGCGAGGGCTGGACCTGGAAGGCGACGTTCACGCTTCCAGCCAGGCGTTGGAGGAGATACTCGCGATCCTTGCCACCGCGCCGCGGCTCCGCCACGACACGACCAGCGAGCATCGTCTCCGCCAGGAGAAGATCCTGGGCCGGTTGGCGTTCATGTTCCGCGTGCCCGAGCACGCGGTCCGCCAACGGCTGACGGCGCTTCGACGCGCAGCCCCGCGGCGACGGCCCTCCGGCCCGGTCGACGCGCCGGCCGATCAGGGCGAGGCGGAATCACGGTCGGCCGACCGGATCGATCCCTGGGAGCGGGAGTTGTTGGAGATCCTGATCGGACACCCCGAGCTCGTGCCTGGAGCCCAGGCCGAGATCGCCGGGGAACAGTTGGCGTTTGAGTCGGCGCGGAAGATCTACCAAGCGTGTTGCCGCCTGTCGGACGCAGGCACGACGCCGACGTTCGACTGCCTGATGTTGGAGTTCGAGGATCCGGCCATCAAGAGCCTGCTCGTCGAACTGGACGAACGAGGACGCGCCAAGGAGGTCACGGCCCCCGAGTCCTTGCTACAGAGCCTGATAAGGAGTTTTCAAGAGCAAGCAGCCACCAAGCAGCAAGCCTTCCACACGGCGGCACTCCGTGAAGGGGGGCTCGACGATGAGCAACAGCGCGATCTCCTCCGAGAAATCGAGGAGCAGGAGCGATCGCGCCAGCAAGCCCAACAGGGCATTTCCGACCCCACGGACGGGTAGGACCCTGCGCGGGCCGATCGGGGGCGTTGGCGGCCGACTGCAAGCCGCCGGCACCGCCCGATCACATTCCCGTTTTCACCTAGGGCGTCGCACGGACGCGAAAGGAGTTTCCAGGTGGACCATTTCGATAAGGAGATGCAGGATCTGGTCGCCAAGGGAAAGTCGCAAGGATACCTGACCTATGATGAAGTCATTCGGTATCTGCCCGACGAAGCGGTCGACCCAGACAAGCTCGACAATCTGTTGATTCTCATGGACGAGATGGGGATCGAGCTGCTCAACGAGGCCCCCGAGCCGGAATTCTTCGAGGCGCCGGACGAGCAGTCGGGGGAGGCGGGGCAGGAAATCGAGGAGACCGGCGAACCGGCCGTCCTGCCTTTTCCCGCCCAAGGGGAGCTGATCGCGCCCCTTCCCGACGACCCGCCCAAGTGGACCAACGACCCGATCCGTCTCTACTTGAGTCAGATGGCGGAGATCCCGCTTCTCACGCGAACGGAAGAGATCTCCCTGGCCAAGAAGATCGAGGTCGCCCGCAAGCGATTCCGCCGCACGGTGCTGGGGTGCCAACTGGGCATGGCAACCACGGTGAGCACGTTGACCAAGGTCCACAAAGGGGTCCTGCCGTTCGACCGAACGGTCAAGGTGTCGCTCACCGAACGGCTCACCAAGGAGCAGATCATCGGCCGTATGCCGCACAACCTGGCCACGCTTGAGATGCTGCTCGACGCCAACAAGCGGGATTTCCGGCGGCTGGTCAGTAAACGCACTTCCCCGGAAGAGCGTGCCGCCGCCCGAAAACGGTTCATTCGCCGCCGTCGCAAGGCCCTCACCTTGGTCGAGGAGCTTAGCCTGCGGACCCGTCGGGTCCAGGCGATGATGCGGCAAATGGAGGACCTGGCCGGGCGCATGGATGAGATCCGGGCTCGGCTCGCCCGACTGCCCAGGACCCCGGAGCTGGCCGACGAACGGGCCAATCTCCGCCGAGAGCTGCGCGACCTGATGGTCCTGACGCAGGAAAGCCCCAACAGCCTCCGACGGCGCTGCGAGACCATGCGGGCCCAGTACGGCGACTACGAAGAGGCCAAACGGGAACTGTCCGGCGGAAACCTGCGCCTGGTCGTCTCGATCGCCAAGAAATACCGCAATCGGGGGTTGAGCTTCCTCGACCTGATTCAGGAGGGGAACACCGGGCTCATGCGCGCGGTAGACAAGTACGAATACCGGCGCGGATACAAGTTCTCCACCTACGCGACCTGGTGGATCCGTCAGGCCATCACCCGGGCGATCGCCGACCAGGCCCGAACGATTCGCATCCCCGTCCACATGATCGACGTGCTGAGCAAATTGAAAAATACTTCACGAAGGCTCTTGCACGAACTGGGCCGAGAGCCGACAACAGAGGAGACGGCCCGCGCCGCCGACCTGACGCTCGACGAGACGCAGCGGGTGCTGAGCATCGGCCGACACCCGGTCAGCCTCGACCGCCCGGTCGGCGAGAGCGAGGATAGCTCCTTCGGCGAGTTCATTCAGGACGAGGCGCTCCCCGGGCCGGACAAGGCCGCCGGCAATGAGATACTCCGCGAGAGAATCGAGGCTCTGCTCAAAACGCTCACCTACCGCGAGCGGGAAATCATCCGCCTGCGCTACGGACTGGGAGACGGCTACACCTACACCTTGGAAGAGGTGGGGCGAATCTTCAAAGTCACCCGGGAACGGGTGCGGCAGATCGAGGCCAAGGCGGTCCGAAAGCTGCAGCACCCGGTGCGGAGCAAACAGCTCGAAGGATTCCTTGAACGGATGGCGGGCTGACGCGACACGCCCAGCCGCTGGCCCGACAAAAGCCAGCGGCTTTTTCATTTCTTGCATCAACCTTCCACGCAACCACTGAGCCATGACATCGCAGACCAACGTAACCACCGAGACTTTGCGAACCCTTCATCGAGTTCGCCAACAGCTCGACGACCTCAACGAGAGACTCGAGCGCGGGCCGAGGGTGGTCCGCGCGCATCAAGCCAACGTCGAACGCCTGGAAACGGAGCTTCAGAAGCTCCGCGATGAGGCTCTGGCCCTGCGCATCGCCACCGACGACAAGCAGAACCAACTGGCAAGCGGCGAAACCTCCATCACGAAGCGCCGCCAGCAGGTTCAGGCGGCCGCCAGCAACCGCGAGTTCCAGGCCCTCCAGGACGAAATCGCCGCCGCGGAAAGAACCAACGAGGTCCTGGAAATTGAAATCCTCGAAGCCCTGGACAAGCTGGACGGCTACGACCGGCGAATCGAGCAAGCGGTGGCGGCAGTGGCCAAGGGTCGGCAGGAGGTCGAGAAGGCCGCCGAAGACGTGGCCAAGCAGGAGCCGCACATCCGCGGCGACATCGAACGTCTCCGCGGGGAGTTGCAGCACTGCGAGTCCGACCTGCCCGGTGATTTCCGAGAGACCTACCATCGTGTGATCCGCCAGAAAGGCGAAGACGCCCTGGCGCCGGTCCAAGGCGAGTTCTGCGGCGGATGCAACCAGCACGTGCCCGTGAACATGATTAACGATCTCATGCTCAACCGTCCCGTCACGTGCAAGTCCTGCGGCCGGCTCCTCTACCTGCCGGAAGACTACTCGCCGCGGTGAGTGGCCCGGCATGGGCGTTCTCTGCGAAGGGCAGCCGTCGTCGCCGGCCGTTGCGCGTCCATTCCCCGCCGCCCACCGAGCCACGACGCAGAAGGCCGCAGCCCTTCTCAGATTCCATTCCCCCCCGGCCCACCGAGCCACTATGTCCCTCTCTCCCCACGACCGCAAGAATCGGTCCAGCCAGCCCCAGGGTTGCGGAATAACCGCTACCACCGAGCACCACGTGAAGTTGACCCTCGACTCGGCTCGATACGAGGAAGGAAGTGTCTGCTTGGCGGGCGTCGGGGCCGGTGGCCCGAATGCGACCCGCCGCTTCCGCCGCACCCAATCGGAGGCTAGGGATGGAACTGAACCGCAACCAGTGGTTTCTAGCGGGACTGTTGCTGCTGCTTCTAGGATTCCAGTTTCGCGTGGTCGACTCGTTCGTGCTCACGCCGGAACTGACGAAGTTCCTCGCCGACCATGCCTCAGGTCCCGTCGCCGCAACCAGCCAGACGATGGGAGTGTTCATGACGGCTGAGCCGAGGGCCGCCAAGACCGTCCGACCGCCGGAATGGATCGGCTGGTCCCTCCTCTCGATCGGCGCGGTGTTCGTTCTCCACGCCATGTCCATGAGAAGACCCGACTGACGGCCCGGCCCAGACTGCGCGCCGACCCCAGTCTGTTACAAGGCGCAGGGGAACCGGGGGTGCTGGAAAAGCCCGTGCGAGCCCTCTTCGATACCCCGCAGAATCATGGGAAATCGCAGCGTGGCAATGGCATGGAGGCATACAACTCGGAGAATACGCCGTTTCTTCGGGGTGGGGCAAGATGCAAGCGTGAGAAAAGACAGGGAATCTGAGTTGCGTTTCCCTGCCAATAAGGGGTAGTGCTCGTCTGGCCCCTCGGCCCCTCGACTTGCCCAAGCCGAAGTTGCCGTAGAGGGCGGTGGTAGCTATAATCCCCTTTTCTTTACCTCATTACCTCCACACCTCAAGCGACTCCCGTCAAGGATGACCGGTTGATGAGTACGGAAGCCGCCGCTCGCTTGGGTAAGCTTTGCCCTTTTGAACAGCTCCGCTGCGCCCGGCAAATCATCGAGCAGGAAAGCCAGACGTTGGCCCAGTTGGCCAAGCGGCTGGACCACGAATTCTGCCGTGCCGTGGAGCGTTTGTTCGCGTGTCGGGGCAGCGTGATCGTGTCAGGGATGGGGAAGGGGGGGTTGGGGCAGAAGATCATGGCCACGCTGGCCTCCACCGGCACCCGAAGCCACTGCCTGCACTCGGCCGAGGCGGTCCACGGCGATCTCGGACGCATCGATCGTGACGACTTCGCCCGCTGGAGCAGTGCCGTGCGGCAAAGCAGGAGAAGACGGTCCGCGAGATGTTCGTCGGCGCAAGCATACCGGGCCGGCGGACCGCCGCTTGCGGGCCAATTCCAGCGAGCGTTTTCGCAAGAAACGACAAGATTTGCTGGATGATACGGGTTCGGCTGCCGATCCCTATCAGTTCGGCCTGACAGGAACACACTCATGGACCTGGACGAGCGGTGTCAACCGATCGAGCTTGTGTTTTCGGACGTGGACGGGGTGCTCACCGACGGCCGCGTAGTGCTCGACAGCCGGGGCATCGAGACGAAGCGGTTCCACATCCGCGACGGAATGGGCATCGCGTTGTGGCAGAAGGCCGGCTATCGCTTCGCCATGGTGACGCGGCGGAGTTCGCAGGCCGTGAAGATCCGTGCCGCGGAGTTGGGGGTGGAGATTGTCCGGCAGGGTGCCGACGACAAGCTCGCCGCCGTTTGTGCGATCCTCGACGAGCTGGGGCTTAGCCTCAAGCAGGCGTGCTACGTCGGCGACGACTTGCCCGACCTGCCCGTCGTTCGCGCCGCGCGACTCGGCGTCGCCGTGGCCGACGCGGCCGCGGAGCTTCGTCAGGTGGCCCAGTACGTGACCACCGCGCCGGGCGGAGCCGGTGCGGTGCGTGAGACCATCGAGATGATCCTCAAAGCCCAGCGTCGCTGGGCAGACGTGATTCAGGCGTATTCCACGTAGCGTGCGCAGACGTAGGGGGCGGAAGTCCAGGGTTCCCCGCCCTGAATGGAGTTGCACGGTTCTGGGAATCGTAAGCGGTGTGCCACTGTTTGCTTGCAAGCAGTGTGGCACCGAACTGCTGGCCAGAAGCGCTCTCGGCACTGCCTCTGCGAAGCAATGGCCCACAGCAGGATTCCTAGAATCACGAAATGCCATTGGGACGATTCTCCATGGCCATGGCCCGACTCATTCGGATCGGCGGCAGTTTCGCGATCGTGCTCGTGACGTACTGGGTGTATGCCCTGGTCGCCGTGCCGCTGATCGAGCCCTCGGCCGATCGTCACCGATCGGAAATCCCGTCCGAGGAAGAGCTGGGGAGCCTGGCGGACCGATCCAGGGCGCGTTGGCGCAGGGAGCTGGAGGGGCTGTTTCCGCCCGACGCTTGGGAACTGGACGATCCGACGATCGTGGAAATCGACGAGGCCAAGCTGCTCGTGAAGGACTACGCCAGGCCGAAGGGCGAACAGACGGTCGAGATCGACAAGTGCACCGTGATCTTCACGCCCCATCGACCCGGCGTCACGCCCGAGGAGCGCCGACGCGGCTCGATCATCCTCGAGGCCCCGGAGGGCGCCGTGCTGGAGTTCGACGGGCCTTTCGATCCGAGCAAAGGGAAAGTGGGCCGGCTCGACAGCGGGCAACTGAAAGGGCCGATCACGATTCGCAGCGACGGCAAGTCGCCGGGCCGGGAAGACGACCTGAAAGTGCTCACCCGCGACCTGGACCTCAACGAAGAGCGAATCTGCACCAAAGAGGCCGTCGATTTTCAGCTCGGCCGCAACCACGGGCGCGGCCGCGAGCTGTGGATCAAGTTCTTCTCGGATCCGGACGACGAGGGAACGAAACGCCGCGGGCCGAAGGTCGACGGCATCGAGTCGGTCGAGATCGTGCACCTGGAGGAGTTCGAGCTCCGCCTGGGCGACCAGGAATTCGTGCCGGGCGTCGACAAGACCATGACCGGCCTTCGGGCTCCCGGCGACGCCCAGGCGGCGACCGACTTGCCGATCAACGTCAAGTGCCGCGGCCCGTTCCGTTTCGATCCGGTTGGGCAGGTGGCTACGTTTCAAGACCAGGTCGACGTGCGGCGCATCCACCCGTCGGGGCCCGTCGATCAACTCACGTGCGAGAAGCTCTCGGTCTTCTTCGCTCGGCCACGCGAAGCCCGGTCGTCGCCGACGAAGCAACCTTCGGGGAAGACGAAGCCGGAAGCGGAATCGAAGACGGACCCGGCTGGCCCGTTCGATCTCCAGCCCCGCCGGATCACGGCGACCGGCTTTCCGGTCGTGGTCAGTGCCCCCAGTCAAGGGATCGAAGCCCGGGGCGAGGAGTTGCAGTACGACTTCCAGAGCAACTGGGTCATGCTCGACGGCACCCAGGAGGTCTTCCTCAAACAGGGCGCCAACGAGGTCCACGCCCAGAAGCTCCAGTACCAGATCGGGGAAGCGGATCGGTTGGGCCAAGCAATGGCCGAAGGGCCCGGTTGGCTCAGGGTGGTGAACCGCGAGAAGCCCGACCAGCAGTTCTCCGGCCGGTGGAGCAAGCTGCTCCACCTGCGCCCGCACGAAGGCCAGCCGGTGATCTCGCTCTACGGCGACGCGCGGCTCGAGTTCGGCGATCTTGGCCAACTGACGGCCACGGAGATCCACCTGTACGTGCTGGAGCTACCGGCCGACGAATCGAGCGACCGAGTCCGGATTCGGCCCGATCGGCTGGTGGCGCTTGGGCAAGTCGTCGTCAATTCCCCGCACGTCACGGGCACGGTCAATCAACTGGGCGTGTGGTTTGAGCCGATGCCGCCGGCCGGCGCTGACGGTCACGCGCACCAAGACGGGGCGTCTGGTGATCGGGGGCAGCCGACAGACAGTGCTCGACGACGCGATCGGGCGCCCGGAACACGGCCCATCGACGCAGTGAGCACGCGCGGCGGTCCCGAATCGGTTCCTGCTGAGGGCCCGGTTGGCGCGAGTGAGTCGAACCACCACTTCCACGTCGCCGGTGGCCTGTTGCAGGCCAAGGTTTTCATCCCGACCGACGCCCCCTCGTGGGTGCCCTCGCGCGACGCCGAGCCGGAGCTGGCCGAACTGATCATCGAAGAGAACGTCGAGCTCAAGGAGACCCGCACCGCCCAGCCCGGCGAGCTTCCGGTCGTCGTTCGGGGCGAGTTGGTCCACGTGCTCCATGCCAGCCGCCCGGACCGGAAGGTGACCGTTCGCGGCAACCCACCGCGCTTCGACGGACGCGGCTTGACGCTTTGCGGCTTGAATCGCGACTCGAGCATCCTGTTGGACAGCGGGACGAACGAGCTGCGGATCGACGAGCCGGGCTGGACGGAGCTGCCGCTGGATCGCGATCTGAAAGGCCGGCCGCTCCAGCAGCCCGGGCGCCTGCGCGTGCGGTGGCAGAAGGGGATGGTCTTCGACGGGCGGACCGTCCGGTTTGAAGGGGGCGTGGTGGCCGGCGCCCGGCACCAGGGCGGCGAGACCGTGCTGCACACAGAGATACTGGACGTCTACTTGCTCCGCCTCGTGGATTTCGGCACCGTGAACGAGCGTCCGGATCGCATGGAAATCGAGCGCATGGTCTGCTACGGGAGCGTGTTCATGGAGAACCGTTCCTTCGACGAGCAGGGGCAGTCGTCGCTGGATCGCTTCCAGATGGCCAACCTGGACATCGACCTTCAAAGCGGCGCGAGCACGGCCGACGGGCCGGGCTGGATGACCACCGTTTGTCGCGGATCCCCCGAGCTGCTGGCCACCGGCCGCGACCAAGGCTCGGGCGACGACCCGCCGGCCACCGACGACGGCGACTCGAGCCCGTTGCGATACTTGCGCGTCCGTTTCCAAGGTCCGCTCGAGGGCAACGTCCGCAATCGCCAAATGGCGTTCCGCGATGAAGTGCGGGCGGCCTATGCCCCGGTCGACTCGTGGGAGCCCTCTCTCGACCCGGACGACCTCGAATCGCTCGGCCCCCGCGGCGTGCTGCTCGACTGCGACGAGCTGACGGTGACGCATATGCCCCAACCGACGGGCGAGGGCCGGGCGATGGAGCTGGTGGCGACGGGCAACGTCGTGGTCGAAGGCCGGACCTTCACCGCCCGGGCACCCCGCATGACCTACGACGACGCCAAGCAGCTTCTCATCCTCGACGAAGACGGCTGGACCCCCGCCGAGCTCTCCCACCAGAAGCACGTCGGGGCCCGTCGGTCGGAAGTCAAGGCCGGTCGAATCCTCTACTGGCGCTCCACCGGGGACGTGCATCTGGAACGAGGACGATCGTTGAAGTCGAGCTAGGAGGGGGACGCTCGATACTCTCCACGCTGGAAGCAGCGAACAGCTACGGTGGGAAATCGTTGTGCAATAGGGCCTCATCGGTGGCATCACGCGCCGCGTGACGAAGTGCTTCATCCCGCACCGCATCGTGGATCGCCTCTCCGTCTTGCTCCATCACTTCCCGGCGGCATCCCGCACTTCCACACCACCAGCCCGATGCACAGAAGCTCGCGGTCCGGGCATGCGTTTCGAAAGACAGGCCAAGGCTGATATCTTGGACAAGCGAAGCGGTTCAGTTAGGGGCCTGAGCGGTTGAATGATCGCATCCCGCCGACGATGCCCAGCGGGGCCTATCGGCGGCGGAGCCGGGGCCGTAAAATGCGGTGCAAAGTGGACCGGGAATCCCGCTTCCCGGCCTTTGACTCGGGCGAGGAGCCGATCGAGTGAACCCGTTGCGGCTGGTGCTGATATCGCGGCGATTCTGGCCCTTGGCGGACAGGGGTGCCAGCGTGATGGCCCATTTGGCCTCCGAACTCGTGTCGCGCGCGGTGGACGTCACGTTGCTGACCGCGCGGTGGCACCCCCGCTGGCCGCCCGAGATCACGGTTTGCGATGTGCCCGTGGTGCGGCTGGCCAGGCCGCCGGGACGCTGGCGCGACACGAACCGCTACATGAGGTCGATCGCCCGTTGGCTGCGGCGAAACCAGGGTCGTTTCGACCTGGTCTGCGTCTCGCGGCTGAGGTGCGAAGCCTACGCCGCGCTGAAGGCGGTGGGGAAGGAAGTGCCCGTCGTGCTCCGCGCCGAGGTGGCGGGCCGCTCGGGCGACTGTGTGTGGCAGTTGGAGGCGAGCGGCGGGCGACGGATCAAGCAGGAGTGTATGAAGGCTGCTGCCCTGGTCGGGCCGAGCCGGGCGATCGAGCGGGAACTGATCGCGGCGGGCTATCCACGTGATCGGGTCCACTGCCTGCCCAACGGGGTGCCGATCCCGTCGGCCGGCAGTCGAGCCCGCAAAGCCGCGGCCCGGGCGGCCGTCGTCACCGCCAATCCCAGCTTGCGAATGCCCGACGGGGCCCCGCTGGCGGTCTCCATCGGCCGGCTCGACGAGGCGAAGGAGCTGGGCTACCTGGTGGCCGCCTGGCAGAAGGTCATCGCCATCCATCCCGACGCCCGGCTGTGGCTTGTCGGCGAAGGGCCGCACCGCAAGCGGCTGGAGGATCAGATCGTCGACCTCGACTTGTTGGGCCGTGTTTTCCTGGCCGGGTTGTACGACAGCGTCGAAGAGCTGTTGGCCGCCGCCGACCTGTTCGTCTTGCCTTCACGAGAGGAAGGTCCCTCGCTCGCGCTGGTGGAAGCGATGGGCGCCGGGTTGCCCGTCGTGACGACCGACGTCGCGGGGAACCGCGAGCTCGTGACCGACGGCCGGCACGGGCTGTTGGTGCCCAATCGGGACGTGGAAGCGATGGGGACGGCCGTCCTCCGCCTCTTGGACGAACCGGGTTTGGCCGCCCGGCTCGGAACTGCCGCCCGAGACCTCGTCCAGACCCGCTTCTCCCTTGCCCGAATGGTCGACGCGCACCTGGAGCTTTTCGAGAGTCTTGCGCGAGCCAATCCCGTTCAGGTTTCCCGATGACCCATCGCATCCTCCAGATCATTCCTTCGCTCGACCGGGCCGGGGCCGAGAAGCAGATGACCCTGCTGGTCGGGGGGCTGCCGCGATCAGAGTTCGACGTCCACGTTTGCGCCCTGACGCGAGGCGGGCCGCTGGAGGCCGATCTCCGCAAAGCCGAGGTCCCGGTGACGCTGATCGGCAAACGGTGGCGGGCCGACCCACAGGCATTCTGGCGACTCAGACGCCTGGTCGCCCGGCTGCGTCCGGACTTGATCCACACCTGGCTCTTCGCGGCCAACTCGTACGGCCGCGCCGCCGGGATCGCTTGCGGCGTGAAGCGTCTGGTGGCCGGGGAACGGTGCGTCGATCCCTGGAAGGGCTGGCTGGAGCTGGCCATCGACCGACGCCTGGCGCAATCCACCTCGCGGATCGCGGTCAACAGCCCGGGCGTGCGCGAGTTCTACGTGCATCACGGACTCCCGGCGGACAAGTTTCGGGTCATTCCCAACGGCATCGAACCGTCCGGGCCGAGCGGTATTTCGCGGGAGGCCCTGTTGGCCGAGCTGCGGCTGCCGGCCGACTGCCGTTTGGTCGGGGTTGTGGGACGTCTCTGGCCCCAGAAGCGGATCAAGGACGCGATCTGGGCGGCCGATCTGTTGAAGGTGATCCGCGACGACGTCCATCTGCTGGTGATCGGCGACGGGCCGCAACGAGATCGCTTGCGCCGGTTCCGCGACCAGGCGGAGATCCGCGACAAGGTCCATTTCTTGGGCCACCGCGACGACGTGCCCCGCCTGATGCCCCACTTCGACGTACTTTGGTCCACCAGCGCCTACGAGGGCCAGTCCAACGCGATCCTGGAGGCGATGGCCGTGGGCGTGCCGGTCGTGGCCACCGATGTCCCCGGCACGCGTGACTTGGTCGTTGACGGTCAGACCGGGTTCCTGGTTTCGCCTCCGAATCTCGATACGGCCCGGCGGCGCGCGGCGTTTGCCAGGCATACCAACATCCTGCTGGGCGACCGCGACCGGGCCCGGCGCCTGGGCGAAGCCGCCCGACGGCGCGTGCTGAGCGAGTTCAGCGTCGAGAAGATGGTGGATCGCTACGCGAACTTGTATCGGGAAGTGCTGTTGGAGTAGGTTGGTTTGACGTTGAGGTTGGGATCGTGGTTGTGCGGGGCTGCGAAGCCGCAAGCGGCTGGGAACCTCGCACGAGCGACTCCCGATTGCCCTCGCCACTTGCCACCGCCGACAACCGCCCATGAGCCGTTCTACGCTCCGTCTGGTTCTACTCATCTCCTGCTGCCACGCCCTGGTGCACATCTACGAGCTGTCGTTCGCCAGCGTGGAGCAACTCGTGGCCGACGATTTCGGGGTCGACACGGGCGTGACCGGCTGGCTCGGCTTCGGCTTGCGCCTGCCGTTCGGGCTGTTTGCGCTTTTGGCCGGGTGGCTGGCGGATCACTTCGGGGCCAAGCGACTGCTGCTCGTCTACCTGTTTGGGGCCAGCGGGGCCGCGCTGTTGGCCTGGCTGATCCCGGGGCTTGGCATGCTGTTCGTCGTGATGTTTGGCCTGGGCACGTTCGCCAGCATCTACCACCCGGCCGGCGTGGTCCTGATCTCGCACGAGACGAGCCCGGAAAACCGGCCGCTGGCCCTGGGTTATCACGGCATCTTCGGCTCGGCGGGCATCGCGGCCGGCCCGTTTCTGGCCAGTCTGGTGCTGGCCACCGGGGCCTCCTGGCGACAGTATTACCTGGTGTTGACGGTGCCCGGCGTGCTGCTGGCCGTGTTGCTCTTCTTCCGACTTCCCCACGTGCACCATCGCGGCGATGACGATCCGAAAGCACCGCCGCCTCCCGGCGACGACGAGACCCACTGGGACTGCTATTTCCTGCTGATGGCGGCCGCAACCCTCTCGGGCTTCGTCTATGCGGCGGTGATGACGTTCATGCCGCGATACCTGACCGGCGCGGGCGTGCGCCCGGAGGCCGTGCTGGCCACGTTCCTCCAAGCGATCGGCCTCGGCGACGCCGAATGGAACCCGGTCAGCGTGGGCAACTTCCTCACCGGCGCGGTGCTCCTGCTGGGCATCCTGGGGCAGTACACCGCCGGACGGACCGCGCGGCCGAACACCTTGGAGCCGATGATGGCCCTGGTCTTCCTGGCCACCGCGCCCTGCCTGCTCTGGATGGGCCTGGCCACCGGCTGGATGCGCGTTTGGGCCGCGGCGCTTTTCGCCCCCTTGTTCTTCATGCACCAGCCGCTGTTCAACAGCCTGGTGGCCAAATACATCCCCCGTCGGCGGCGCGGGCTGGCCTACGGGCTGAGCTTCACCATCGGCTTCGGCATCGGCAGCACCGGCTCCGCGTTCGCCGGCAAGATCGAGGGCACCCTGGGCGAACACGGGACGCTGGTGAACTACGGGACGCTGGCCGCGGCAACGTTCCTGGTCAGCGTGCTCTGCCTGATCCTCTGGCGGCGGCACCGGGCGAAAGGTCAGGTCCCCGACCTTCCCTCGAAGCCGCTGGACGACGCGGAGGCGCTCGTGTGAACCCCCGCGGATGCGCCTCGCATCAAACGTTGGGCGAGGGCGATCACGTGGCGTCGTCATCCGCTCGGCTCGCGGGCCGCGACCTGCTGAGCCAATAGATCGGCAGGCCGAGCGAAAGAACCACGAACGGGACGGCCACGATCCACGGCTTCCCGAGCCCCATGGGGGCCGGCAACACGGCGTACTGAACGGACTTGTAGATCAGCAAGGCGCACACGCCACAGAACACGAGCGGGACGATAGGGTACCCGGGCACGCGGTAGGGACGATCCACGCCCGGCTCCCTGAACCGCAGCACGATCAGCGACAACGTCGTTGCCATGTAGAACGAGTAGACGGCCGGCGCAGCGTAGATGATCGTGTCCACGAAAGAGCCCAGGGCGACGATCAGGCAGATCGCGAGGATGCCTTGCACCAGCAGCGCGGGAACCGGTGTTCCGGTCCGCGAGTGCCACTGGCCCAAGGCTACACGGTGCTCCGCTCCCACGGCGTAGGAGATCCGGGCGCCGGTGAAAATCAGACCGTTGATGGCCCCCAAGGCGGAAATGCACACCAGCGCACTGATCGCCCTGCCACCGATCCGGGGAAAGACCGTAGAAACGGTGTCGGTGGCGACGGCTTGGGAAGTCGCCGTTCCGTGGTACCCCAGGGTCCAGAGGAACGCTCCGTTGACCAACAGATAGAGCACCGTCACGGCGGCCGTGCCGAGGACCAACGCGCGGACGATGTTGCGAGTGGGGTTTTTCACTTCAGCAGCCACGTAGGCCATCTCGTTCCATCCGCCGAACGTGAACAGCACGAGGATCAGCGCCACGCTCAAGGGGAAGCCGCCGACCGCCGTGGTGCTCGGCGGAGTCGAAGGTCCGGCCAGCGCCACGCCGACGATCGCCAGAAGCCCCAATGCCTTGACGGTCGTCAGGACGTTCTGCGTCCACTTGCCTTCACGCACCCCCAGGGCGTTGATCGCGGTCAGCACGACAACCGCCAAGCCGGCGTAGACGAGTTCGGTGCACGGAACGGCCGCCTCGGGGGATGCCTTCACAAAGGGCAGCTTGTCGTAGGGGACCAACACGTTGTGGAGGGGGTCATAAAGCATCCGGGCGTAGGTGGCGAACGCGAACGCCATGGCCGCGATGTCGCAGGGCCGGACCACGGCGAGCTGCATCCAGCCGAACAAGAACCCTGCCCATCGGCCATAGGCGCGACTCAGGTAGACGTAGTCGCCTCCCTCGCGGGGATACGCCGTGGCCAACTCGGCGTAGCCCAACGCGCCGCACAGGGAGAGGAGCCCCCCCACCACCCAAATCGTCAGCACGCCCCACCAGCAGGCTGCCCCTTTGGCAACGTCCGGAGCCGTCTTGTAGATCCCGGCGCCGATGATGATCCCGACGATGAGGCACATGCAATCGAACAGGGAGAGCTGTCTCTTGGGGACTTCGGCCAAAGTACACCTCAGGGAATCTGCGGTTTCGGATACGCGGTCTGTGGCGGTGCGCGCTGGCGTCTCGCCAGTGCGTCCACGAAAGCACGGGCAAGATGCCCGTACCACCCACAAGCCGACGGTTGGCACACCACGGGGGACGCAATAGTCCAAGAATGGACTCGCCAGCAAGGCGGTTGTCAAGCGTTGTCGGGGGCCTTGCGGTTCTCGGCCGCGTCAGGGCCTTTCGGGCGACCTCGCCCTTTCTCGGGCGATGGGCCCCTTCCGGAGATGCACCGGGCCCCTCAGAAATCGAGGTCATCCTCGTCGCCCAGCAGTTCCGAGACCCGCTCGCCGACGAGGGTTTCACGGGCTTCGTCGCGACGCCGGATGGCCTCGCGAAGCCGCTTGAGCTCCTCTTCGAGCCGCTTCAGCTCCAACAGACGCCGCTCTTGACGGGCCTGGAAATGCTTGTCGGCCAGCTTCTCGAGCTGCTCCCGAATCGCCGGACGCTGCTGGCCCGTCGCCCGACGGTACTGGATGGCCAGCTCTCGAGTCCGCCGTTCCAGGTCGTAGTCCTCCTTGAGCAGCTTGTACATCTCCGGGTCGGTCCTCTCCAAGGCGTCCCAATTGCGGAACGGCCAGCGAGGAGGCCCTGCCGGGTGCATGCGACCACGAGGGCCGCGCGGGTCAAACCGGCCGGGGCGGTTCGGCTTGGCCCCCGGCGGTCCGGCAGGTTCCGCCGCCTGACGATGACGGCGCATGGGCCCTTGGGGACCAGGGCCGGGCCCGGGAGGGAAGTCGGGCGGAGGAGCCTCTACCTTGGGTGCGGCGCCGCCCTCTGCGCGAGCCGGCGGCGACACGTCCTGGCACAGGGCCGTGCCACTGAGCACGGACGCCAGTCCAATGCCCAACAGCATCGCGGTGGTCAGCCTCCTGGGCGACATGGCGGAGTCTCCCTCGATTGGGTGGGGCGCACGGAGTCTCACCCGCGGCCAAGCGTGATCTCGAAGACGGTGGAGTGTTCTGCGTATGTTAAAGCGGGCTCTGTTCAAGTTCCTCGGCCATCTCCTCCATCCCGACATAGAGCAGCCCGAAGGCCCCGTCCACCTGATCCCAGTCCTGCTGAATGCGGACCACCTCCTGGGCGACGGAGGCAATCTGCTGGTCGAGCGGGTCATCCCACTCGCCCCAGTCCGCAAGTGACGCGGTTTCGAGTGGCTCGGCGTTCGCGTTGAACTGCTCGGCGTCCGCCCGGACGATCTCGGGAAGCGATGTGTGTGAGCGCGTTGGCGGACCACCGGGCCGGTTGGCTCGAATCCACTTGCCGGCCAACGTAAGGCCGACCAGGAGTGAGACGGCCAGCGCCGCGATGCCCACCGCTTTGCGGCCGGTGCGGCGCCCCGGCTGGGCGGGTTCTGGCAACTTGACGGGCTCCGCAACCGGTGGTTCGACTGCCTCGAGCAGTTCGCCTAGGGCCAGCCAGCCTTCGCGGAGAGAGGCCGTCTCCGCGTCGAGCGAACCGGCCGTTGGGCACTCGGACGCGGTTGCCCGCTCCAATTGGCGCTTCAGCCTGTCCAACTCGTCGTTCACAGCGTGCTCTCCACAAGCAGCTTCCGCATGGCAATCAGGCCCCGGCGGCAGTGGCTCAAGGTGGTGTTCAAGGGGCAGCCGATGGTCTGTGCGATTTCGGCAAAGCTCAACTCGCCGTAGTACCGAAGAAGCAGGACCCGCCGTTGCATCGGCGACAGGCGATCCAAGGCGGCCCCAAGCCGCTCGGTTGCCTCTGCCTCGATGGGCGCCCGAGACGGCTCCGCCGACCGGCTGACCGGCTCGATCTGCTTCCACGTCTCCTTGTCCAGCGTCAGCTCCCGGCCTGCCCTGCGGCGGTGATCGCAAACCAGCCGATCGGCGATTCGCAGCAGGTACGCCCGGGCGTTGCCCTGCTCGCGATAGCGGGCCCGGGCCTGCCACGCCCGGCAGAACACCTCCTGGGCGAGGTCGTCGGCCACGTCCGCCCGTCGGACCATCGCCATCAGGTACCCGCGAACGGCCTTCCCATGCTCGCGGATCCAGGTGTCGAAGCGTTCGTGCTGGTCGGCTCGTCGACGCAACGGGGTTTCCCCTATCATTCTCAACGCGCACGGCCCCGGTTTATTGCGGCCCGGGGCGAAGCCCGTCGTCATCGAGCGCAAACGGCCGCCAGAGTGCCTGGGAGACAGGCGTCCGTAAGATGCAGTGCGTTGGGGGCGTGCCGCTTCCCCCAACGGTACGGTATTTCGGATGGGTCAGCGAGCATTCCCCGCCGGACGGCGTCTATATTGGCGCGGGCTGCGCGTCCGTCTTATAGAACCCCGCCCCCGGCCCGGGGTTCCGGCCGTGAGGCGACACCGCTGCCTCAAGGGCACCCCGCGAGGCACGAGCATCGACCCGTGGACGTATGGGCCGAATCTGGTATGTTGACGCTCCAGGTTGGAGTCCACGCTTTCGCGCGCTTCACCAGCCTGAAGGCTGTACTCCAACGGGAGGTGTCCCGGTCGGAGTCCACGCTTTGGCGTGCCTTGGCAGCCTGAAGTCCGTACTCCAACGGCCGCCGACGGAACGTTGGCATCCTCTTGGTCGTTCCTCCACGGACTGCGATCAAATATTTGCAACGATCCGATAGAAAGCTAGGTTCTGGTATTGTTGGGGGGCAAAGTTCCGCTAATATGGTGTGGCGGGGGGGCGAATCGCAAGGAGGCGATAGCCATGCCGTATTGCTGGCCGAAGGAAACGGTCTTCGAGGAGTTGGAACTGGAAGTCGAGGATCGATTTTGCCCAGTGTGTGGTCGCAAGATGCACGTGTGCGACCATCGACATCGCCACATTTTCACTTTGGGTGGGCCGGTCCATCTGATCTGCAAACTGGTCCACTGCCCGGATAAGGCTTGTTCGGGCCATCGGCGTACCTTCAGCCCCGAAGCCGAGATGGGCATCACGCTGCC
>CAZDHR010000069.1:5985-21990 GCA_964505295.1 uncultured Planctomycetaceae bacterium | reverse complement strand
CTGCCAGGCGCGATCTTCTCCACCTTCGCCAGATTTGGTGGCTGTCACCTTTTTCTGGCCCCCTCCCCCATGCCAATTCGCCTTGACGGTTTCCGGCGGAATCACTAATGTCCCGCCCTCGAATACCTTTCTCGTAGTCTGCGTTCGTGGCCCTTCAGCCAAGCTGACCGCGGTCGCCGTACGTCCGATACGGTCTGCGGGTGGGCTCTCGTCTCGATGGCCAGCCTCGGCAAGGAGTCCAGGGAACGATGAGATCCCTTCCAACCCTTCTGGTGTGCGTTGCAGTGGTCCTCGGCGGATGCTCGTGGTGGGACGAGATGGTCGTGCGGTCTCAGAGTCCGGACGCGCAGGAGCCGAGCCAGCCCAGCGTCCGTCTGGTCGGCGATCTGGCCGTGCCGTTTGGGATGTTCCCCATCAAGGTGGAGGCGGTGGGCTTGGTGACCGGTCTGCGCGGCACCGGGAGCGACCCCCAGCCGTCGCCTCAGCGCCAAGTGTTGCTCGCGGACATGCGGGCCCGAGGCGTGGAGAACCCGAACGCGGTCTTGGCTTCACCCGACACGGCGATGGTCTTGGTCCGCGGCATGCTTCGGCCCGGCATCCAGAAAGGAGATCGGTTCGACCTGGAGGTCCGCGTCCCGTCAAGGAGCGAGACGACCAGCCTGCGGGGCGGCTGGCTGCTACCGACCGAGCTGACGGAGTTGGCCGTACTGGATAGCCGCATACACAGCGGGCACGTGCTGGCAAAAGCTACCGGGCCGGTCATGGTTGACCCCTCGGCAGAGGGTGAGGAAGACCGGGTAATGATGAGTCGCGGGCGGATCCTCGGGGGTGGCGTGGCCTTGAAATCGAGGCCCCTCGGCTTGGTGCTCAAGCCCGGGAGTCAGTCGGTCCTCAACAGTGCCCAGATCGAAACCGCCGTGAACAAGCGGTTCTACGGCACGTTCCGGGGCACGCGAGTGGGCGTGGCCAAGGCCAAGACCGACGAGTACGTGGAACTCCGCGTGCATCCGAGATACGACGAGAACATCGAGCGATACGTGCAGGTGGTCCGCTCCATCGCGCTACGGAGTTCGGAAGCGAAGCGACAGAAACGGCTCGCGTTGCTCGAGAAGCAGTTGCTCGACCCCATCAGCACCTCGCGAGCCGCGTCGCAGCTCGAGGCAATCGGTCTCCAGTCGGTTGAAGTGTTGCGTAAGGGAATTGCCTCGAAGGACCCGGAGGTCGCGTTCCGTGCGGCCGAGGCGTTGGCCTACCTGGACCAGCGCGAGGCGGCCGAGCCGCTGGCCCGGGTTGCCCGCGAACAGCCGGCATTTCGCGTGTTCGCCCTGGCCGCCCTCAGCGGGATGGACGATCTGGTGGCGGCGGATCAGCTCCGCGAGCTGCTCAACGGCACCAGCGCCGAGACCCGGTATGGAGCATTTCGGGCGCTTTGGGCCATGCGACGCAGCGACCCCACCGTGATGGGGGAGCAGCTCGGCGGCCAGTTCAGCTACCACGTGCTCGACACCGCAGGGTCGCCCATGATCCACGTCACGCGGAGCCAGCGGCCGGAGATCGTGCTCTTCGGCAAGGACCAGTGCTTGCGTCCGCCCTTTGTTCTGGAAGCGGGTAACCAGATCATGGTGGTGGGCACCGAATCGGGCGAGGTCGCCGTGAGCAAGTTCGCCGTCAACGCGATGGACCAGAAGCGGGTGGTATCTAATCGGGTGGACGACGTGATTCGGGCGATTGTGGATTTGGAAGGGACGTATCCCGACGTCGTGCAGGCGCTCCAGGAAGCCAGAGACAAGGGATCGCTCGTCAGTCGCTTCGAGGTCGATGCCCTGCCGGAAGCCGGCCGGAGCTACGATCGAGTGGCCGATGCCCCCTCGAACTCGGAGCAGTCAACCAGCGGAACGCCATCCCCCAAAGGGCTTCTTTCCGAATGGTTCACCAGTTTGGGGGGGGGCCGATAGCGGCTCGGAGAGTGGTTCCCAGGACGAATCGACCAGAAACGCCCAAAAGTGCGCGGATTCCGAAAACGGGCAGCATCCGGTGAAGGCCTTCTTTGCTAGAATGGTTGGGCGTGAACAGGCACGTGAAGAAGAAGCAGAGGCTATTGCGAGCCAGGACCATCGCCCCGAGATGGAAGTCGCTGAACCCGCCCGGCCCTAAGCGACGGGCAAGAACCTGTCCGACCATCCACGACGGACGCCTGAGAGTCCAGTCCGGAAGCGGGATCCCCTCCAGCAAGGCAGCTCGGGCCCCCACATTCGTGTTAGCCCCTCGCCCGCTCCGCGTGACGCTCAATCCCTGACCGGTCTTTCTTATGCTCAAGGCGCTCGAACTCGTCGGTTTCAAGAGTTTCGCCGACCGGACTCGGTTCGAGTTCCCCCGCGGGATCACCGTGGTGGTGGGGCCCAATGGGTCGGGCAAGTCGAACGTCGTCGACGCGATCAAGTGGGTCCTCGGCGAGCAGAGCGTCAAGAGCCTGCGGGGCAAGGAGATGGCCGACGTCATCTTCAACGGCTCGGGCACCCGCCGTGCGATGAACACGGCCGAAATCACGCTCACGTTCGACAATTCCAACCGTGTGCTCGCCATTGACACCCCCGAGGTGCACATCACCCGCCGCGTCTACCGGAGCGGCGAGGGCGAGTACCTGATCAATCGACAGCCGTGCCGGCTCCGCGACATCCGCGACTTGCTCAGCGGTACGGGCATGGGCACGCAGGCCTACAGCGTCATCGAGCAGGGCAAGGTCGACGTGCTCTTGCAGTCGTCGCCCCGCGATCGACGCATGATCTTCGAGGAAGCGGCCGGGATCAGCCGGTTCAAGGCCAAGAAGATCGAGACCCTGCGGCGTCTGGACCGGGTGGATCAGAACCTGCTCCGCCTGTCGGACATCGTCGAGGAGGTCGAGAGCCGGCTGCGAAGCGTGAGGATGCAGGCCGGTAAGGCCCGACGATACAAGACGTACGCCGATCGCTTGCAGGATCTGCGGACCCACGTCGCCCTGGTCGACTGGGGCCGTCTCGGCGAGCGCCTGACGGCTTTGGAGACGGAGCTGAGAGCCCTCTGCGCCAAGCGGGACGAAACGGCTGCCCGAGCCGAAGCCGCCGAGGCACGTCTGCTGGAAGTCGATGCGCGAATCGGCGACGCGAACGAGTTGATTCGGCAGTCCGAGGCCCGGATCGCCGAGAATCGGGAGCGGATCGCGGCGCACGAGTCGACGATTGAGCACGAGCGGTCCCGAAGCCGCGACCTGGAGATGGAGATCGCCCGGTACCGCCAGCAAGTGGCGGCGATGAGCGTCCGCGCCGGGGACCTGGACCAGCAGATCGAGCAGATTGTCGAAGCGGTTCAGGCGGCCGAGGAACACCATCGCCAGTTCGCTCGGGTTTTCGCCGAAGGGGAGCGGGAGCTGACGAACCTCATCGAGCGGCTCGATCGGCTCCGCGGGGACCACGAGCAGTATCGCACGGCCTACATGGACCAGATGCGTACGGCCGCGTCGCTGGGCAACGAGATCAGCCGGCTGGAGAGCCAGGTTGCCGCGGCGATCGCCGCGCGGCGCCGGAACGAGCAGCAAACCGCCGAGCTCGACGAGCGACTCCACTCGCTGGCCGCCGAGATGGAGGAGCTGCGCGTTCAACGCGGCGAGCTGTCCAGGCGGGTCGACGACCGGAACCAGCAATGGTCGGCGGCCAGGGCGCGGCTGCGAGACCGTCGGCACGAGCACGCTGAATGCCAGGCGGAGCTTGCCCGGCTCCGGCAGCGGCAGAGTGGATCGGCCGAGCGAGCGTCGGTGCTGGAAGAGCTGGAGAGGCGCCGCGAAGGGATCAGCCCCGGCGTCAGGGAGGTTCTCGCCCAGGCACAAGCCGCCCCCGAGGGCCCGTTCGGCCGAGTGCGTGGAATGGTCGCGGATCTTTTGCACGTTGGCGTCGAGGCCGCCCGGATGGTCGAGGTGGCGATCGGCGAGACCGCCGGGCACGTGGTCGTCGCTTCCGACAAGCAGCTTATGGATTACCTTCAAGAGCAGTCGCAATCGCTGGCCGGTCGGGTCGGGTTCGCCTGGTTGGGTGGTCCGACGGAGAGGTCTTTCGTCGACGACGTGGATCTGGAAGGGCGGCCCGGGGTGCTCGGGCGGGCCGACCGGTTCGTCCAGACCGAGCCGGAGTACGTGCCCCTGGCGCGGCGGCTGCTCGGGCGGACGTGGTTCGTGGAGAAGCTGTCCCACGCGTTGGCCTTGGCCGAGTCGGACGGCGCGGGACTGGTCTACGTCACGGTGGCCGGCGAGCTTCTGGCGGCCGACGGGACCTTGACCGTGGGGCCCCCGAACACGTCCACCGGCCTGATCTCACGTCGCAGCGAACTGAGCGCCCTGAGGGCGCAACTGGCCGAGCTGGAGGCCGAGATCGAAACGGTGCGGTCGCGCGTCGAGCGGCTCGAAGCGCACATCGAAGAACAGGAGCGGCAGGTCGCGGCGCTTGCCGAGTTGCATCGGCAGGCCGTCCACGCCCTGAGCGAGCACGGCCATAAGATCACCGCCGCCGAAGAACGGCACACCGAGCTGACCCATCAGCGGGCGGTTGTGGAGGCCGAGCTGCGCGCGGCGGCCGCCCAGTGCGAGTCTTCCGATCGGGCGCTGGCCGACGCACGTACCCGACAGCAACAAGTCCAGTCGGAGCTGGCCGACGTCGAGGCCCGGCTCACCCGCGTCGGCGAGCAGAGGGACCACCTGGAGGCCGATCGGCAAGCCCGAGACCGCAACACCACCGAGACCAAGGTCGAGCTGGCCAAGAGCGAAGAGCGTCTGCGCAACCTGCGCGCCCGACGGCGTCAGCTCGAAGAGAGCCGCAAGGAGCGGCATCGGGCAATCGCCGAGAGCCGCGAGCAACTGGCCCGGTGCCGCGCAAGCGCCGAGCAGACGCAATGGAGCGTCCTTCGGGCGGAGACGGAAGTCGCCGAGCTGTACCTCCGCAAGGAGGCGTTCGCGCGGGAGACGGTCGATTCGGTCAACCAACGCGAGGCGTTCCAGGAGGAACGCTCCGAGTTGAAGGCCGAAATTCAACGGGACCGGTCCAGGCTCCGCAGGCTCGAAGAGCAAATTCACGCCCAGGAGCTGGATGCTGGGGAAGTGCGGCACGATCGCAACTCCCTGGCCGATCGGCTCCGCGAGGATTACGGGATCGAGCTGGCCGAGCTGGAGCACGAGCCCACCGACGAGGAACAGCAGCAGCGGGACGAGGTCCAGCAGGAGATCGACGAGCTGCGGCGTAAGATCAACAACCTCGGCAACGTGAACCTCGAAGCGTTGGAAGAGCTCGATGAACAGGAGACGCGGCACGCGTCGCTGGCCGCTCAGTACAGCGATCTGGCCAAGGCCAAGGCCTCCCTGGAGCGGATCATCGAGAAGATCAACGTCGACAGCCGGCGTCTGTTCTGCGAGACGCTGGAGACGATCAAGGGCCATTTCGCCACGCTGTTCCGCGACCTGTTCGGCGGCGGACAGGTGGACATCGTGCTCGACGAGGGCGTCGACATCCTGGAAAGCGGGATCGAGATCGTCGCCCGCCCGCCGGGCAAGGAGCCGCGGAGCATCTCGCTCTTGAGCGGCGGCGAGAAGACGCTGACCTGCGTGGCCCTGCTGCTGGCCATCTTCCGGAGCCGTCCCAGCCCGTTCTGCGTGCTCGACGAGGTCGACGCCGCCCTGGACGAAGCCAACATCGACCGGTTCATCAAGGTGCTCCAGGATTTCCTGACCTGGACCCAGTTCATCCTCGTCACCCATTCCAAGAAGACGATGACCTGCGCCAGCACGATCTACGGGGTGACGATGCAGGAATCGGGCGTCTCGAAGCAGGTCTCCGTGCGGTTCGAGGACGTCAGCGAGGACGGTGAAATCCTCTTGCCCCCGACGTCCGGGGAGAAGCCGCCCGAGGCCGCCTCCGACGAGGATGAAACGCAAGCGGCCTGAGCGGCTATCCGGAAAGCGCCTGCGATACGTCCCCTCTCCCTCTGGGAGAGGGTTAGGGTGAGGGTTTTTGCAGGGCAAGTCGCTGTCCGGGTTTCCGTCGTTTCAATAGTCTCCCCTTACCCCGCCCCTCTCCCAAAGGGAGAGGGGGCCTGTCCGGACAGCCACCGAGACGCTTTCCGAGACCCGGCTACCAAGCCGGCCGGTGCCCGAATATACTGTCTTCCATGGATGATTGGCGCTCCCTCTACCCGTTCGCGTCCCACTACCTCCCCGTCGAGGGCCACCAGTACCACTACCTCGACGAGGGCGACGGCCCCGTCTTGCTGATGGTGCACGGCAACCCGACGTGGTCCTTCTATTGGCGCGAGCTGGTGAAGGCCCTGCGCGGACGCTATCGGGTCATCGTTCCCGATCACATCGGCTGCGGGCTGTCCGACAAGCCGTCTCCGCGAAGCTATTCCTACCGGCTGAAACAGCGAATCAGCGACCTGCGGGCGCTCGTCGAGCAGCTCGACCTGGAGGGGATCACGCTGTTCGCTCACGACTGGGGCGGAGCCATCGGGATGGGAACGGCGCTTGAGACACCCGATCGCTTCTCGCGATTCGTGCTGTTCAACACGGCCGCCTTCCGCTCGACCCGGTGCCCGTTGCGGATCCGCTTCGCCCGCACGCTGCTGGGCCGCCTGGCCGCTCAAGGCCTGAACCTGTTCGCCCGGGGGGCCGTTCAGATGGCCGTCTGCCGGCACGAGCGCATGACGGCCGCGGTTCGCGCGGGCCTGCTCGCCCCGTACGACTCCTGGCACAACCGCACGGCGGTCTACCGGTTCGTCTGCGACGTGCCCATGCATCCCCGGCACCCCAGCTACCAGACGCTCGCCGACGTCGAGGCCGGTCTTCCCCAGTTCCGCAACCGGCCGATGTGCTTGATCTGGGGCATGCGCGACTGGTGCTTTCCGCCCGAGTTTCTCGACCGCTTCATCGAGTTCTTCCCCGAGGCCGAAGTCCACCGCCTCCACGACGCCGGCCACTACGTGATCGAAGACGCCTACGAGGAGATCATCCCGCGGGTGGAGGCGTTTCTGGAAACCTGCGATTGAAAGCCGAGGTCGTCCGGTCAGAGTCGTCCGATGGAACAGTACCACGTCCGCATTTCGAAAGACGACCTGGTGTTTAGCGCCGCGCACTTCATCACGCTCGACCGAAACGTGTGCGAGCGATTGCACGGGCACGACTACCGGGTCGCTGCCGAGGTGCACGGGCCGTTGGACGAGAATCATTACGTCGTCGACTTCATCGCGCTCGGCGACGTGCTCAGGGCGATCCTCGACGAGCTGGACCATCGCGTCCTGCTGCCGAGCGGCGATGCGCGGATTCGGGTGACGGCCGACGAGCGGGAAGTCGAGGCGACGTTCGAAGACCGCCGCTGGGTCTTCCCGCGATCCGACTGCCTGCTTCTGCCGATCCCCAGCACCACGGCGGAACTCCTCGCCCGCTACATCGGCCGGCGTCTGCTCGACGCGCTCGAGGCCCGCTTCGGCACGCGCCCGGCTCGGGTCCGCATCGAAGTTCACGAGTCCCGCGGTCTGTCGGCGGTCTGCGAGCTGCGCGACTAGCCCTGCCGGCTGCACGAGCAGCGGCGCCTCCGCTCAATAGGGGGGCGCTCTTCACTCTCTAGCCGGGTATCGACGCGGCCGGCCCATTCGAGGGCGCCCGGAAAACTCCACAAATGGCGATGTAGGAAAGATGGGTGGGCCGGGCGACCAACAATGCCGGTCGGCCCGGCTCCCATCAAGCCCCCGGGTGAAGACAGGCCCCGTTCCGTCTCAAGTCGAGCCCTGTCCCCTGCCGATGGGGCCAGCAAACGACCGTGTCGGGCTACTGTTGGCGGTCGCGCAAGAAGGGAAGTCTAGAGAAGTATGGCAACCACCGAAATCCGCAAAGCTGCCATTCTGTTCACAAGCCTACCTGAGGATCAGGCAGCGCAGTTGCTGGGCCGATTGGAGCCGAAGGAAGTGGAAGCGGTCTCGATCGAGATCGCCAAGCTCGGCAACATCGCGCCGGACGAGCAAGAGCAAGCGATCCTCGACTTCGCCCATGCCAACCCCAATGCGCTGACCGGCGGAAAAGGCGGGCTGGACGTGGCCAGGACGCTTGTCGAGCGGGCGCTGGGCAAAGCGGCGGGCGCCACCCTCGACACGGTCCGCCAATCGATCGAGGCCCTCCCCTTCGGGTTCCTCCAGAAGGTCGACAGTCAGAACCTGCTGACCTTCATCGTCGACGAGCATCCTCAGACCATCGCCCTAATCCTTTCGCACGTGCCGCCATCCCAGGCCGCCGACATCCTCAGCGGGCTGCCCGGACCACGCCAGATGTCGGTGGTCCGGCGAATCGCCACGATGGGCCAGACCAGTCCGGAGATCATCCAGGAGGTGGAACGCGGCCTGGAGCGCCGGATGGCCAGCGTGATGAGCCAGCAGTTCGAGAAGGCCGGGGGCGTGGAGAACGTGGCCGAGATCCTCAACGTGATCGATCGGGCGACGGAGCGGAGCCTGCTGGAGAACCTGGCTCAAGAGGATCCCGACCTGGTCGAGGAAATCCGCCGGCTGATGTTCGTCTTCGAGGACATCACCAAGTTCTCCGACCGCGACATCCAGACGGTGCTCAAGAACGTGGAAGCCTCGCAATGGGCCATGGCGCTGAAGGGGGCCAGCGAGGAGCTCAAGGAGAAGATCCTCACCAACATGTCCAAACGGGCCTCCACGTTGCTTCAGGAAGAAATGGAGTACCTGGGGCCGGTCCGGGCGTCGAACGTGGAGCAGGTGCAGCAGCAGATCGTCGACATCATCCGCCGCCTGGAGGACGCCGGCGAGATCACCATCCACGGCGACGAAGAGGAAGAGCGGTTCATCCAGTAGCCCGGCGTTGTCGCTCCCATTCACGCCGCTCGACAAGCTCATGCTTCCGGCCGGGCGCACGCGCCCATAGCCGTTCACGGGGGAGCAGTCGTTTCTTCGGCCGGTTGGGAAAGAAACGAGGACGTGACTGATTCTGGGCGGGAAAAGGGGACATTACTGATTTTGAGTAACCGATAATCAGTGTCCGTCGGAAAAAGGCCCATTTGTCGGATTGGACGGGGCGGGGAGGTGACGGGAACGCGGCGAAGATGGATGGACCGGCGTCGGACGGGTCGGTTCGCACGGGAGAGAGATGCGTAACGGCAAGAGCCACCTACTGGGGACATGATAGGGCGAGAGCCCTAGGGAAGAAAAGGGGACATCACTGATTATTGGGCGTCTTGCGTGGGCGGCCCGGGCCGCGGAGGGTGAAGTCGAGTCCGAGGCGGGCGGCCGTGCGCCGCATCCAATGTTCGGGGCCAAGGGGCCGGCCCCGCTGCACGCAAATGCGTATCCCCTCCAATTGCTCCTCGTCGAAGACGCGGTTGACCCAGGCCACCCACCTGTGCGGCCGCTCGACGGGCCACGAACTCAAAGGCAATTGGCCTGATCGGTGCGCCCGTCGCCACATCCCGCTCCACTGCCATTGCTCGGCGCGTTCCACCAGCCCGGCGCGCAGGGGATTCGCCTCCACGTAACGGCACAGGGCCAGGAAGTAATCGTCCTCGGCCACGGGAAAGCTCTTGAAGCGGCCCTGATAAAGGTGTCCCGCGCCACGGGTCTGATAGTGCTCATGATGGCGACGGACATGCGTCACCCCCACCCAGCCCATCCAGCGTCCCAACGCCTCATCCGTCTTCGGACGAACCACAAGATGCCAATGATTGGGCATCACGCAGTAGGTGAACAACTCCACCGGGTAGCGTTCCAGGCCCTCCCCCAACACCCGCTCGAACGCCTCGTAGTCACCCGCTTTGTGAAACAGCCGCATCCGCCCGTTCCCCCGGTTGAGAACGTGGTAAACGGTGCCCGCTTCAATCGATCGAGCTGTTCGAGGCATGGGGGGAGGCTACCATTTTTTGCCCAATCTGTCAATATCAGTGATGTCCCCTTTTTGTGGGCCGTTGCGTGGGGGCAGCAGATCGAGGTATCCTGGGGGCTGTTGTCCGGGGCGATGGGTAACTGCCCCCGGGGCCGAAACCGCTGCAAGAGGGAGTAAGGTAATGATCACGAGCATGCGTCGGGGGCTGCTGATCGTGCTGGCATCGATCGTCGGAATGGGAACGACGCCCCTGCCGGCGCGGGCCCAAGGGCATCCGAAGATTGACCCGAGCGAAGGCTGGCAGCCGCTCTTTAACGGCAAGGACCTGAGCGGCTGGGAGACCCGCGACAGCGAGGGCCGCGAGGTCCCCGCCGACACGTGGGCCGTCGAGGACGGCACGCTCACGCGAAAGGGCCACGCGTATCTGTGGACCACCGACCAGTTCGGCGACTTCATCCTCGACATGGAATTCAAGGTGTCGCCCGAAACCAATAGCGGCATCATCTTGCGGCACAAGCCCGATCCCAGCGCCAAGCGCTACTGGTGGAACGGGCTGTTGGAGGTGCAGGTTCTCGACTGCCACGGCAAGGTGGTGCCCGACAAGCACGACTGCGGGGCCCTGTACGACATGATCGCCCCAAGCAAGAACACGATGAACCAGGCGGGCGAGTGGAACCGGATCACGATCACCGCCAAGGGAAGCAAGGTGGCGGTGGTGCTCAACGGCGCCAAGGTCGTCGACATCGATCTGGACGACTGGACCGAAGCCGGCAAGAACCCGGACGGCACGCCCAACAAGTACCACAAGCCGATGAAGGACCTCCGCCGCAAGGGCCACGTCCTCCTTCAGGACCACCCCGGCTCGATCTGGTTCCGCAACGTGTTCGTCAAGCGGCTTTGACGGTTGGTGTCGTGCTGTCGGGCTCGGCGTGTACCTGCTACTGCACCGATGCGGCAGTCGTTCTTCGGCCGATCCTACTCGCCCTCGTCAAGCGTCACCGGCACGTCGGTGCGGCGGCTTTCTCGGAGGACGGTGACGGTCACACGATCGCCGGGCTTCTTGCTGTCGACGATGGCCAGCAAGTCGTCGGCCGTGCGAACCGGCTTGCCGTCGACAGCGAGGATCAGGTCGGCGGCCGACATATCGGTCGACTCCTGCCGGTAGACGATCGGGCCCTGCCGCTGCTCACGCACCACAAGCCGGGGACCACGCAAGCCCGCGCGTTGGGCCGCGCCGCCTTCAATCAGCTTGGTGATCAGCAGCCCTTCGCCCGTGCGATAGACCGACGCGATGCCGATGTCCGCCCGGACCACGTGACCGCGCTCGATCAAATCGGGGAGGATCCGGGCGATCGTGTTGATGGGGATGGCGAACCCGACTCCGGCGCTCTGGCCCGTGTTGCTGGCAATCACCGTGTTCATGCCGATCATCCGGCCGTGGCTGTCCAGGAGCGGGCCGCCGGAGTTGCCGGGGTTGATGTCGGCGTCGATCTGGATCAGTTGGCGGAACGCTCCCCGCCGTTCGGAGAGCGGGCGGTTGAGGCTGGCGATCACGCCGACCGAAAGGGTGCGCTCCAGGCCGAATGGGTTCCCGATGGCCAGGGCACGCTGACCGACACGAAGCCGCGACGAGTCCCCCAGGGTGACCGGGAAGAGACAGTCCGGCGGAGCGTCGATCTTGAGCACGGCCGCGTCGTTCGGCTCGTCGGCGCCGACGGGCACCGCCTCGTACGATTTCCCATCGAATAGCGTCACTTCGATGGTCCTCGCGCCCGCCACCACGTGCAAGTTCGTCAGAACGTGGCCCTGCTTGTCGATCACCACCCCGCTGCCTGCACCTTTCTCGGGGATCTCGAACAGGAAGAACGCGTCCCGGCGCACACTGGCCGTGTCGATGTTGACCACGCTCCGGTTGACCTGCTCGTACACGGCGATATTGACGCGCTCTTCCGGCGTGAGGTCGTCCTCGCCGACGGGAGTCGCCATGGGCCAAGCGCCGCCGACCGCTGGGGCAGCCGGCGTCGCCGCCATGCCGGTTGGCCTGGTCGGGCGGACCGTCAAACGACTCGGGCCCCGGGAGGACTCTTGCGCCACGCTCTTCTCGGAAATGCCCGACGGACTCATCAACATGGCCGACAGCACTGCGCCGACGCCGGCAGACACAATGCACAAGAGAACGGCTTTCTTCATGGCGACCTCCTCACGTTTCAACGGGCGGGACCACTACGATGCAGGTTTCCCATGACAGGGCAAGACACACGGCAATCTTACGCAATTGAGTTGCGTTGGACGAGACCCGTCATAGCGTAAAAGGCCAGACTAGGGGAATCAGCGTCAGTGCCGTGACGGCCATCAGCAGGGCCAGCGGCCAGCCGGCCCGCAGATAGTCGCGGGGTCGGTAGCCGCCGGGGCCCATCACCATTAAGTTCGTCTGGTAACCGATCGGGGTCAGGAAGCTCAGCGAGGCGGCCAAGGCGATGGCCATCACGAACGGGCGGGGGCTGTAGCCGCCGACGGCCGCCGTCTCCACGGCAATCGGAAACAGCATCACGGCGACCGCGTTGTTGGTGATCATCTCCGTGAAAACCACGGTCAACAGGTACAGCACCGCCAAAAGCACGTACGGATTGCCTCCCCCAACCGTGTTGACCAGCCCTTCCGCAATGCTCTTGGCGGCGCCGCTTTCCCTCAATGCGGCTCCCAAGCCAAGGGCGGCCGCGATGGTGACCAGCACCTGCAAATCGATCACCGAGCGGGCTTCGGCCAAGGGGAGACATCTACCCCCAATCATCAGACCGGCAATGGCTATTCCGGCCACCGCCGTTGATCCCAGCCCGGCCAGCAAGCCGTGGTCACCGCCCCCCTGACCGATCAGGCTCGTGGCGATCAGCCAGATCACCAGGGCCCCCAGGAGTGTGGCGGCCAGCCAGGCCCGGTGGTGCCGCCTGGCCTCCGAGCCCTCCACGTCGGCGACCAGGTAGAAATCGCGGCTGTCGCGGAACCGGTCGGTGAACCCGGTCCGGGTTTGCAGCAGGAGCGTGTCGCCGGGACGCAAGAGGATGTCGCCCACCTTGCTTGGCAATCGGGCACCATTGCGGTGAACCGCCACCACGGCCGCGTTGTACCGCTCCCGGAAATTGGCCTGCCGCACCGTCCTGCCGATCAACGGAGAGGAAGGAGAAAGCACCGCCTCGGACAGGTGACGCAACTGCCGCCTGTGGGGAAGGAAGTCGAACGTCATGTCGGCCGCGGGCACAAGACCGGGTATCTTCTCCAAGTCAATGATCGTGGTCACGATGCCCGTGAAAATCAGCCGATCCCCTGCGTGGATCGAGTCGTGGGGGGTCACCGGCGTGATCGCGTCGCCCTCGCGATCGATCTCCACCAGGAAGAGCCCCCGCAGATGTCGCAGCCCGGCCTCTTCGACCGTCTTGCCGATCAGACGGCAGTCGGGCTGAACGAGCATCTCGACCAGGTACTCCCGCCGCTGTTCATCGAGTTGCTCGACCAACGCGCTCCGATCGGCGAGCATCCGGCGGCCGAACAACACCAGATACAGACCGCCGACAACCGCGCAGGGCAACCCCACCTTGCCGATGTCCCACAGGGTCATCCCCCGAAGCTGCACCCGAAACGCCTCCGGGTTGGCCGGGTACCGGCTCTGGCCCCGCTCGATCTGATCCGTTTCCTTGCGGTATTCCTCGCGCAGAAGTCCGTTGACGATAATATTCGTGCTGGTCCCAATCAGGGTGCAAGTGCCGCCCATGATTGCCATGTAGCTCACCGGGATGAGCAGGCGGGAAGGTGCGACTCCCCGGCGGCGGCACCAGTCGAGCACCACCGGCACGAACGCCGCCACGACGGCCGTGTTGTTCACAAACGCGGAGATCGCCCCGACGATCAGCGTGAGACGACTCGCGGCCGACTCGGCCGTCCGTGCCGTGCCAAGAAGCCAGTTGCCCACTTGATCGAGGACGCCCGTCGATCGCAGTCCGGCGGCCACCACAAACAGCGCCCCGATCGTGATCACCGCCTCGTTGGCGAACCCGGACAGTGCCTCGGCGGGCGAAATCACGCCCAGAATGGTCACCGCCACCAAGCCGCCCAGGAAAAGCAGATCCGTCGGCGCCCCGTGGCGGACCAGCATCGCGGCGAAGACGGCCAGCGTCACCAGGACACTGATCCAGGCGGGCGCCGACATCTCGATCAACGCAAATGTGGCGATCAACCGGCTCTCCGGGCGTGATGGAACCGCTTCCCAGGCGAAATCGGTACCGGGCTTCTTTCCAATCCGATTGGCTGTCCAGTCCGATTACGGCGTCGCGGCGCAGTATACCGTCTACGTCTGACAGCGAGAAACAGGAGTCTGCGGACAACGGATTGGACACGAAGCCTGGCCGGTCGAGCGAGACGAGTCAAAGTGTTCGGGCGCCGGGCCCACATTCGGGAAAGTCTACTTGCTTTCCCCAGATTGCCATTCCGGGATGCCCCAGCATGTAAGGTTCGCCCATCTTGTCCTAGGAAAGTCGCATATATATCCGCAATATTCGCCAGGCCAGTTCAAGCCCGTTAGCTAATCAAAACCTCAAAGCTAACCACATTGCCGAGAGGCCGCTGATTACCTAATGACGCCATCTTTCTTTCTCCGATACGGTTATCGGTTGCTTGGTTGGCTGCGAAGTGGGCTGATGGGCAGCCATTCGCAGCGGAACGGACTCACTCTCTAACGCAGTCGAGGCTCTTGCTGGGAGGATTCATGGCGATGAAAAGCTGTCGTGTGACCTGGACAATATGGTTAGCCTTCTTAGGCGGCGCGGTGATCGGGCTGGGGTTTGCCGAGAGTCGCCGCGGAGTGGCAGACGAGTGGGGCATGGATGACATGCCCGGCATGTACGCCGAAGAGGAAATGGGGTTGCCGCCGGGCCCGTGCGAGGCCCCGATGGACGAGCTCAGCCCGGCGCCTTTGGCCGAGGTAGAGCCAATGGACGAAACCGACCATTTTGACACCGGTCCGGTGTGGGACGAAGAGACCGTTGCCACGCAGGATGCGGTGGCGAGCGACGAGACGTCACAGGATCTTGACGGATACCGTTACGAGTATCCGGAAGATGAGTGCGAGGTTTACGACGAGGGGACCGACGACGCAGACTACGCCGAGGAATACTACTACAAGTACGACTACGAGTACGCCAGCTCGGAAGACGAATTCGTGACGGAAGAGGAAGTGGCCGAGGAAGCCGTCGATGTCGACGAGTACTCGTACGAACCCGAGTACGACTATGGTATGGAGTACGGCTACGAAGCCGAGTCCGACAGCGAAGCGTACGTCTGGGAAGGCAAAGACTACGACTACGAGAGCACGTACGACGAGACGGAGTACGAGTACGCCTCCGAGAACACCTACGAGGAGGCCACCGAGGAAGACTACTCGTACGAGTATGGCGAGTGGGAGTCGGACTACAGCTTCGACGACTCGGACTATCGGTACGACTCCGAGACTGAGATTGCCGACGAGCAGGAAACGTTTGACGGCCGCGAGTGGGAATACGAGTACGCCGATTACGGATGCGACTACGACGACGAGTACCTCGAGGAAGAGAATTACTGCGAATACGGCCACGATGAATCGGAGCCGACTGAGGACGTGGAGACCGCCGTCGAGGAAGCCACCGAGTCCGGCTACACCTACGACTACGACGAGTGGGAATACGAGTACGGCAAGTATGAGCACGGCCACGAGGGCGAGTACGTGAACGACGACTTCGAGACGTTCGACGCCGTCGACGACACCATGGAGGAGACCGAGGCCGACACTTCAGAGTCCGCGTATGACCACGGTGAGTGGGAATACGAGTACAGCGAGTATGACTACGGCTACGAGAGTGAGTACACGGAGGACAGCTCCGAGACGCTCCACGCGGTCGACGACACGATGGACGAGACGGCCGTCGACGACGCCACTGATTGGGAGTGCGAGTACGACGAGTATGAGTACGACGAGTACGACTACGAGAGCGAGTACATCGAGGACGCCTCCGAGACGTTCGACGTGGTTGACGACACGATGGACGAGACGGCCGTCGACGACGCCACTGATTGGGAGTGCGAGT
>CAZDHR010000069.1:0-5885 GCA_964505295.1 uncultured Planctomycetaceae bacterium | reverse complement strand
ACGACGAGTACGACTACGAGAGTGAGTGCGTGGAGGACAACTCCGAGACGTTCGACGCGGTCGACGACGCCACTGACTGGGAGTACGAGTACGACTACACCAGCGACGGCACCATGGAGGAGACCGAGGTCGACGAGGCCGACGCCTGGGAGTCGGAGTACGACTACGACGAGTGGGTGTCCGAGTACGGCGAGTACTACGACGAGGAGTGCCTGGAGGACGACGTCGAGACGTTCGACGCCGCTGAGGACACCGTCGAGCAGGCGGAAGTGGACGAGGCCGACACCTGGAAGTCGGCGTGCGACTACGACGCCTGGGAATATGGGTACGGCCATACGGAGGACTGCTACGACGACTCCGACTGCATGGACGACGGCGCCGACGTGGAGGTCGCGTCGGACAATCAGACGCAGGCGTACGTAGGCTATTCCGAGGCGTATCCGGAAGAGGAGTACGCGTATCCCGAAATCATGGAGGAGGAGACGCAAGAGAGCGACGTTGAGGAGTTTTCGTACTATGAAGACCTAGGCGATGAATATGAGTCCGAAGCCGAGTACGACACGGCAGTGGACAACGCGTCAGAGTACGGATACGACGCCGACTGCGACCTAGAGCCTGAGTACTCGTACGACGACGGGAGCGAGTCTGACCAAGAGTGGGAAACGGCACTCGACGGCACCACGGAAAGCGAGCCCGCCGAGGCGATAGAGAGTGTCGAGGAGCAGCCGTACAGCTACGATTACGCCGACCCGTACGAGTACTACGGCTACGATTACTCTCCGCAGCCGTCGGAAGAAATCGACCAAGCGGTCGAGACTTCGGAGGATGGCGACTGCGAGTGGATGGAGGCGGATGAGCCCTGTGTTTGGGAGTCTGGGTCGGAGTACGCAACCGAGAGCGGTTTGGAGTTGTTCGCCTGGCATCCCACCGAGCTGTTGCTCACACCGGACCAGGAGGTTTTGAAGACGTTGGAGACACTCTGCGCGGAGCCTTCCGGGGTCCGCCGGGCGACCTTGAACGACTACCTCGAGGCACTCGGCTGGGAGGCCATTGCTTTGGCTTCGCGGTTCGAGGACATCACGGGGATCGAGGTCCTCGGTCTGGCCGACGATCTGCCGGGCGCTGCGGCCTTCCTGGGGACGTTTCGGCTCCTGGAACAGGGGGAACTCGGTACGGACGAGGCGGTCGACCTGTTACGACGCAGCCTACAGAATCTGTCGTTGGACTGGATCGAAGGCGTGCGGGAGATTACGGCCGACGCGTACCAGGAGTGGGAGGCCCAGCCAACCACTTCGGGAGTCGACGTGCCGGAGTGGTCCGGGAGTGCATCGGTAGGCCGTCCCGTCGTGGAGGTGATGGTCTCGCTGGCGGCTCGTTCGCTTGCCAGCGTGGGCGGGGCGATCTCCTGCGTCTCGCACGGTTTCTCCGAGCTGGATTGGGGACGCGTGGCTGCGGCGGCCATCGAGGATTCCGCGCAACGCTAGTGCCGAGGGTTTCGGGCTCCTTGTAGCCTAACCAATTGCTGCGTAATGATTTGCGACCCAGGTGGCCACTCGCTGCCTGGGTCGTTTCTGTTGGTCGGCCTCAGCGGCCACAGCTTCGGCGGGGACGCCACCCCCGGCTGGTGCCGGTCGATTTCGCCCGTCGGGGGTTTTTGTTTGGCAAATTCCGGGCAGCTTGGGTAGAATGAGCGGTGAAGGTACATTTTTGTCGACCATTCTCTGCGTGTCCGGGCTGGCGCTACGGAACACGGCAGTCCGCACGCATGTCTGCGCCGGAGGCTCCACTCATGTCCAACCGAACTGGCTCCCGATTGGCCTTATTGCCCCTTGCGGCAGTGGCGGTGGCCTTGCTGGCCGCGAACGTGATGGGCGCCGAGCCGGGCCCTGAGGCAGCCCGACTCGACAGCTTCACCCATCCTGACGGCGCGAACTACTTCGCGCTGAGCCTGCGTCCGGCGGAAGGCGTGCCGGCTCCGGCGGCGCACGACGTCGTCGTGCTGTTCGACACCTCCGCCAGCCAGACCGGGGACTTCCGGGACCAGGCGATTGCGGCGTTGAAGTCCTTCTTGGGCAGCCTGGCGCCGAACGACCGGGTCCAACTGGTGGCGGTTGACGTGAACGCGATCGGCATGACCCAGGGCTTCGTGGCGCCCGGCAGCCAGGAAATGGCCGACGCGATCAAGAAGCTGGAAGGCCGCGTGCCGCTCGGTGCGACCGACATGGAGAAGGCACTGACGGCAGCGGTCGCACGATACGCCGGCGCCGGAGCGAATGCCCGGGCGGCCGTCTACATCGGCGACGGCATGAGCACGGCGAATCTGGTGGGTACGGAGAGCTTCGAGAAACTCGCGGGCTCCCTGGTGGGGAATCAGATTGCCGTGTCGAGTTATGCCGTTGGCCCGAAGCTCGACCTTCAAGTGCTCGGCGCGTTGGCGGCGAACACGGGTGGCCGGTTGATCCAAGGTTCGGAGGTGGAAGCGGAAGAGGGGGGCGCTCAATTGGCGGAGGCCGCCCAGGGGGCCGTCCTTTGGCCCGAGTCGGTTACTTGGCCCGGCGAGTTCAGCGAGGTCTTCCCGCGCACCACGCCCCCGTTACGCACCGATCGGGACACGGTGATTCTCGGTACGTTCAAGGGGGAGGGGCCGTTTGAGGTCCAGATGACCGTCGCGACGGCCGACGGGTCGAAGCCGCTCACGTGGACGGTTTCGCCGGGCGCGCCGCTCGACGCGAACAACTACATCGCTCGGCTGGTCGAAAGCGCCCGTATCGACGGGGGAATGAGCCTGCCGTTGGCCGGCGCGGCGAGCTTGAAGGCCGCCGAGCGCGCAGTCAGCGCCGGGTTGCAGCAGGTCAGCGAGCTGGCGGTCCAAGCGCTGAACTCCGGCGATCTGGACAGTGCGGAGCGGTTAGCCCGGGAAGCGCTGCGGCAAGACCCGGAGGACATCCAGGCGCGGACCGTCGCCAGCGCGGTGACGAGGCGTCGGGCGGGTGGCGCCGCGGAGCAGGCGGGCCCGGCGGATCTGAACCTGGTCGGGCCGGGCGCGGCCGCGGCCGCGAAGGGGCCGGGTGTTGCGTCCGCTCCGCCGGAGGCGCCAGGTGCCTTCATGGACGCGGTGGAGCGCCAACAGAACGTGATCGCGCAGATGATCACCGCCGACGTGCAGAACACGATCAATCAGGCGCGGGGCAAGATGTCCAAGGAGCCCGAGGCGGCCATCCAGGATATCAAGTTGCAGTTGGAGAGCGTCCGGCGCGCCCCGGAGATCGAGCCGGACGTCCGCGACCAGTTGGTCGATCAGCTTCAGGCGGCCGTGCGTGAAGCCGAGCGTCGACAGATCGAATTGGAGCAGCAGCGACAGCAACAGCACGAGGCGTTGGCCTCCGCGAAGGAACGAGCCCTGATCAACGAGAACTTACTCCGCAAGCAGCAGAAGATGGAGCAGTTGATGGAGCGGTTCAACTCGCTGATGGAGGAAGGGCGGTATCGCATGGCGGAGGAGGACATCGCATTAGAGGCGCAGGCACTCGCGCCGGGCGACCCGGTGCCCGTGCTGGCGACCCATCACGCGCGGATGATCGGCTACTACATGGACCAGATGGTGCTACGCGCCGCCCGACAGAAAGCGGTGGTCGACACGCTGTACCAGGTGGAAAAGGCTTACATGCCGTTCCCCGACGAGCCGCCGATCGTTTATCCGCCCGCGGAGGTCTGGCAGCGGCTTACGGCCCGGCGGAAAGAGAAATACTCGTCGGTGGATCTGGCCAGCCAGGGATCGGCGGAGAAACGGATCGCCCAGGCGTTGAAGGAGCCGACCGAGCTGGAGTTCATCGAGACGCCGCTTCAAGACGTGATCGACACCCTCAAGGACTACCACCAGATCCAGATCGAGATCGATACAAGGGCGCTGGACGACGTCGGCGTTCCGACGGACGTCCCGATCACCAAGTCCTTGAAAGGGATTTCCTTGCGTTCGGGGCTGCGGATCATGCTCGGCGAGCTGGACCTCACCTACGTGATCGAGGACGAGGTGCTGAAGATCACCACGCCCGAAGAGGCGGAGAGCAAGCTGTCGACTAAAGTCTACCCGGTCGCCGACTTGGTGATTCCGATCACGTCCGGAATGGGAATGAGCGGTTTTGGCGGCATGGGCGGCATGATGGGCGGCATGGGCGGCATGATGGGCGGCATGGGCGGCATGGGCGGAGGCATGATGGGCGGCATGGGAGGCATGGGCGGAATGGGCGGCATGGGAGGCATGGGCGGCGGCATGGGCGGGATGTTCAATGTCCCCCAGAACGTGTTGCCCAATGTCGGCGCCCAGGGCTTCCGGGCATTCTCGGTCAAAGACGATCTGAACCTGCCGGCCCAAGGCGAGGCCAAGAAGTCGGCACCTGAGACAAGTCGTACGAAGAACGCCGCGCCCCGGACGATCGAGGTCGACGAAAGCGTCGAGCCGCAGGTTTTCTGGGATCGCCACTTCGCCAACCACCCCGATCAGTCGCCCGCCACGGTCCGTCAGGCGGTCCGCGACCTGATGCACGCCAAGAAGTTCGATCACGTGATCGCGCTGGTCCAGGCGGCCCTGCGGCACCATCAACCGCAGCCCTGGATGTACGAAGCAATGGCGTTGGCCATGCAGGCGGCCGGGAGTCCGGCGGACCAGACCGAGCGGGCGGTGATGTCGGCCATTGATTTCGCCGACAACCCGCTCGACATGATGTACGTCGCGCTCTACCTGGACCGGATCGGTCTGGAGAAGCGTGCGCTCCAACTCCTTCGGCAAGTGTCGCGGATGGTGCCCTTGCGCCACGAGCCTTACATGCACGGCCTCGACATTGCCCAGAGATTGGACGACGTGGACGGGATCAAGTGGGCTTGCGCGGGCATCCTCGGTCAGGCGTGGCCGGAGGAAAAGAAGCACGTGTGGCTGGCCGGGCTGGGCGCGGCCCACGATACGCTGAAAAGGCTCCGCGCCCAGAACCGGACAACCGAGACCGAGCAGTTCGAAGCCGTCCTGGACCAGGCCGTGATCCGCGACGTGGTCATCGAGGTCTCCTGGACCGGCGACGCCGACGTGGACCTGTTGGTCGAAGAGCCGTCCGGCACGGTCTGCTCGTTCCGCAACCCCCGCACGACGGCGGGCGGCGTGATGCTCGGCGACACGTACTCGCACCTGGGCCACAACCCGGCGGACGGCTTCCGCGAAACGTACGTCTGCCCGAAGGCTTTCAACGGGCGGTACCGGATGCTGGTCCGCCGCGTTTGGGGCGACGTGACGGCCGGGAAGGTCGCCGTCACGATCCACAAGAGTGTGTGGGGTCGAGCCCAAAGGACCGAGAAGCAGATGGTGGCGTTGGAGAACGACGAGGCGGTTGTGCAGTTCGATGTGGATAAGGGGCGCCGCAAGGAGCCGCTCCAGCAGCACCAGGTAGCCAACGCGGCGATCGGCCACCTCGCCGTGCGGCACCACGTGCTGGCCCAGCAACTAGCGGCCAACGCGGATCCGGGCACGCTGGGTAGCTTCGCGTCGTCGCGTCGAAGGGGGTTTGGGGCCGGATTCCCGTTCGTCACCGGCGGGGCGGTCGGGTACCAGCCGATCATCATCACGCTGCCGGAAGGGACGAACTTGATGGCGATGGCCGTCATTTCCGCCGACCGACGCTACGTACGCGTCACGCCCCAACCCCTCTTCTCCGGCGTGGGGGAGGTGAACACCTTCAATACCTTCACCGGGGAGGGCGGGACGACCGGCGGAGGAACCGGCGGCATGGGCTTCTCGGGCATGATGGGCGGCGGCGGCATGGGCGGCATGGGTGGCATGGGCGGCGGCATGGGCGGCATGGGCGGCGGCATGTTCTAAGAGGTTGTCCGGAAAGGCCCCC
>CAZDHR010000068.1:0-22076 GCA_964505295.1 uncultured Planctomycetaceae bacterium | reverse complement strand
CTCAACTCGCTAACTCCAGCACGGCCAAACTCAACGTTACGCTGAACCAATACAAAGTCAGCCATCCCGAGGGAAATTGCAGCGGTCGCCGCGCATCGATGAAGAAATCGGCATGTCGGACGATGTCGCCATTGATCCAATCAGGCAAGATCTGTCCTGCACAGCCCAGATGAAGTCGCCTGGGCAAGCGAGGCAGCTGTCGCCGCAGTCGCCACTGTGACCAAATCGGGCCGAGACATCGCCAGATCCCCGGGATGAAGCGACCAGCACACGCTAATAGCGCGTGCGTGATGCCACATCGTCGCGCCATGTCGCGGTATGTGTTCCAGCGGCGTTTCCATGGGGAGAGTAGCGTCTGGCTCTGTTCGCATTGCATTGGCAGCGTTCCTGCTGATTCTTGCCGATGTTGCGCTGGCATGTTTCGCCGCGTGGCGTTTGTTTACCGTGTTCAAACGTGACTTCTTGATATTCGGTGCGGACGAATCCACACGCTGAACCACCAGTCGACGCGCTCCCAAAGAGAAATCCGCCTGCTAGCCCACTCGTTCCGCGGTTCTTGTATACTTGCCCCAAGGGTGATTGACGAGGCGCCTTCAGACACGGCTTTTCGCTTGGTTTTCGGAATTCCGAACCTGCTGCAAAGAACACATCCATGTTGCGATCCGTGGGGCATGCACCTCAACGGCCGCGATCAGAGCACCTCTCATCTTACTCGGAGAAAGGGTCCAAGAGACGGCAAACGCGAGCGTTGACAGGGGCACAGCCGCCAATAAGCCCAGAACCGCATGCCATCGGGCAAGCAAAGCTGCAGCTAATGTGAACGCGACACAAGCGGCGCACAGCAGTAAGACGGCACGGACGATCGCTGTGTTTCTCAGGGCGCACAATTCACACAGCACGTGCGTGCTGTAGGACGCGATATATGCCAGTGCCAACCCCAGAGCACCTACCTTAGGTGCCAGAAGCAAAGCACTTAGAAGGAGAGTCAAGCATGAGACAACGATCAGTGCAAAGTCTAGCCACATGCGGCCCGCGCTGACGAGGCCTTGGCTTAGTCCAGCACTCAGCATATGGAACATCGCTCCCAAAACTGTCACGCCCAGAAGGACCTCGTGCCCTTGAAACTCGGGGCCGTAAAGGGAAAGAACATACGGTGCACAGCAGACTATCGCAACGCAGAGGCACGTGCAGGCAATCGAAACGCCATAGACGTTGGCGATCAGCACTTCCGCAAAGGGGCCACGGTCTCCGCGCCCATGCGTCTCCGAAAGTACCGGAAGAAAAACACCCAACATAGCCATGGGAAGATACGTTATCAGGTTCTTCCATTGCATCGTCGCTGCAAAGGCACCCAATTCCCCATATCCCCCGGGCTGATTGACTAGAATAGCCGATGCGCCCCAAAGAGCAGGCCCAATGACCACGCCTCGGAGCGTTGCTGGCAGACTGAACGACCACAAAACACGGGCGTTGGACCAAAAACCACGCCACGGTAGGCTAATGCAGAATCTGATACACTCGCGACTGAGACAAGCGGCGCCAACAAGCAAACCTGCATACATACCGACAGACAGTCCAACAACGGCGCCCGCCAAACCGTACCGCCAACTCAGCAGCGACACAGCTGGCAAGGTCAATATCCCTTGTACGCCTGCGACCATCGCCGTTGCCTGAAACGCCTCAAAGCCGGCCAGGGCACCGCGCACTAACCCATCGAGTGCCGCTGCAACAAGCAGAAGCACAGCGAGCCGGAGCTCAAGCGCCAGCGCCGGCGCGTTGAGCGTGTATTCGGCCAAGCCATCGCACAGGGTCACAACGACCGTTCCGGTCAGCAACGAGGCCACGATCCCGACCGCCAGGGCCATGGACAGGATATCGCCCGCCTTCTGGGGGTTAGTCGTTCGGAATTCCGCCACGAATTTGGTGGCCGTCACCCCAAGACTCAACCCACCGAGGACGCCGAACATGCCGATGGTACTCCTCACCATACCGAGCTGGCCGAAAGCCTCCTTACCGAGAATGCGTGCACACAGAATCATCGCCGTGACGGTGAAGATCCTTGACCCTACGGTCCCGGCCAAGTTCCATGCCGTACCCCGGGCGATGCGGGAAGCCAGCGTCGGCACCGGGCTCAGGTCGGTTTCGTCGGTTGTGGCCATACGGAAAGCTAGGGGCTAGGAGCGGGGAGCGGAGGCAGTGGTTCGTGCTTCGTTCGTCGTTGCGGGATGCGGGACGCGCGATGCGCATCACGTGCGGTGGCCGGACTCAACGGAAAGGATGACGACTTTCATCAGACGGATTCCCTTTGCTTCCGGGATGGTATGTATGCAACGTGGGTGACCTGTTCAGTGTGCCAACGCAGCCTTGGACGGACAACGCCGATCGAGTTGTCCTGGTAATCCTTGTTGTTGTCCACGCCATGGATGTCCCACCAGAGACGGCAGAAATAGTCCACCACCTCGGAGCCGATCAAGCCGGACGAGCCGGTTACCAGAAGTCTATTCATCTGATTCCATGGATTGAAGAGCAGCGACAGCCGCGGTCTTATCCGTTTGCGTAGACGGAGCGTCAACCAGTTCGGAGTCCACAAGAGGCTGTAAACCGAGTACATCGGTCAGCATAGCGTTGAACTGAGTTATTACGCGCTTGCGGTCGTATGACTGCGTTGCGAGTTGCCGGGCACGCTCGCCCATGGCGGCCAGGTCCCAGCCCTCATCGACCAGACGCAGGATGGCATCGGCTATCGCCTCCGGCTTACCCGGCGGTACCACCACGCCCACGTCGTGTTCCCGTGTCAACTCGGCGAGTTCACAATCCTCCGGCGCGATTGCCAGCACCGGGGTGCCGCAGGCCAGGATGCCGTAGAGCTTGCTGGGCATCAGGCACGACGCGATCCGCGGATCGAGCGGGACGAGGTGCAAGTCGGCTGCGCTCAAGCTCTGGGCAATACGGTCTTTCGGCTGATAAGGAAGAAAGCGGACGTTAGACAGTCCCTTCTTATGGGCCAGTTCTACCAGACGGGGTTTCAAGACCCCATCGCCGACGAACAAGAACAGAACGTCGTCGCGCTGGCGAAGACGATCAGCAGCTTCGATGACCGTCTCCAGGCGTTGGCACAGGCCGAGATTGCCCGAGTACATCACCACGAACTGGCCGTCGAGGTCCTGCTCGCGCCGGAATGTGTTGTCTTTCTTGACCGGGTAGACCGTATTGGTGTCAATCCAGTTGGGGATGCACTGAATCTGGTCGGCGGGTATGCCAGCGTCGATCAACAGATGTTTCATATCGCGACTGAGTACCACCACGCGGTCAGCGCGGCGATAGACGCCGAACATGAGCTTCCTCAGGGCGAGTGTGACACAGCTTTGCGGCGCCTTTCCCAGGGCGACAGCCAAGTCGGGGTAGATGTCCTGAAGGTAGACAACCAGCTTTGTCTTTCGGCAGCGCCTAAGCAAACCCCCAAGCAGGCACAATAGTGGCGGGTCTGTTTCCACGACTGCAACGTCCGGCCGTCGCATTCCAAACACCGCCAGCGAAGCCGAGAATAGATAGCTTAGCAGGTTGACCGCCCTGCCGGGCAGAAACGACTTAGGAAAACGGGTGTGCCGAACCCTACGGATGCGCACGTTGTTGCGAATCTGGGCCCCGTTGCGAACGAACTTGCAGCCTGTTGGATTCTGATTCGGCTGGCCTGCCACAACGGTCACGTCGAACTGGTCGGCCAAGTCCTCGCAGAGTTCTGTTAGGAGCTGACCGGTCGCCTCGGCATCGGGCCAGTAGGAACGGTTGAGAAACACGATTCGCGGGCGCCTAAGCGACACCGGCGCGGTCAGCGTATTATCCGACATCGGGGTTATCGATTTCGTTGAGCAGGGTGAGGCCATATCGGCCTGAAAACCGGATCCACAAGGGATGGTTTACTATTCGCAAGGGCTCAGGACTTTGAAGCCATGTTTCTGGTTCAGGAGGTCTTGTTCGGCCTGTTCCAGGTCATGTTCGATCATCTCCGTGATGAGCTGGGAGAAAGTAGTGCTAGGAGTCCAGCCGAGCTTTGCCTCCGCCTTGGCCGGATTACCGAGGAGAGTCTCGACCTCGGCGGGACGGAAATAGCGGGGATCAACCGCAACGACAACATTGTCGTCGTCACTCCGGCCGTCGCAGATGGGAGTTGTGGCGATGGCGACCTCGTCAACGCCGTGACCTTTCCACTCGATGTCGATTCCGACAGCCTGGAAAGCTCGTTCCACAAACTCGCGCACCGAATGCTGCTCGCCCGTGGCAATCACGTAATCGTCGGGTTCATCCTGTTGGAGGATCCGCCACATGGCATCGACGTAATCACGGGCGTGCCCCCAATCGCGCAGGGAGTCAAGACTGCCCAAGTAAAGGCGCTGCTGCAAGCCTTTCCGAATACGGGCCGCGGCGCGGGTTATTTTCCGAGTGACAAAGGTCTCGCCGCGCAGAGGTGACTCATGATTGAAAAGGATACCATTGCAGGCGAACATATTGTACGATTCGCGGAAGTTGACCGTGATCCAATAGGCGTATAGCTTGGCCGCGGCGTACGGGGAACGCGGATAGAAAGGGGTCCTTTCGTTCTGAGGAATCTCCTGCGCCTTGCCGTAGAGTTCTGAAGTGGAGGCCTGGTAAATGCGCGTTTTCTGAGTCAGACCAGCGTTCCGAACGGCTTCGAGGATACGGAGAGTCCCCATGGCGTCGACATCCGTGGTATACTCCGCATTTTCAAAAGACACCTTGACATGGCTCTGCGCGGCCAGGTTGTAGATCTCATCCGGATTGACAGCCTTGACCACCTGGGCAAGATTCATGGCGTCGGTCATGTCGCCATAATGGAGGAACAGTCGACGATTCTGTTCGTGTGGGTCTTGATACAGTTCGTCGATGCGATCGGTATTGAACAGCGACGCGCGACGAATGATACCATGAACCTCGTAGCCTTTGGCGAGCAGCAGCCGTGAGAGGTAGGCACCGTCTTGACCAGTGATGCCCGTGATTAGGGCTGTTGTCGGCATGAATGGGAATCCTGGATGTCGAATGTCATAGGGGCGTTGCCACGATTGCCGTGCGACTTAGCCGTCGGACGCACCTTGCGATTGCCGCAATAGCGTCCAGCACGTTTGGAGCGTCCCCGCCGGAGCATCGCCCGAAAAAAGAACCGGGTAAGCTCGCCAACAGACCGTGCTCACCGAGTATCTCCAGCGCGAGTATTGACGGGCAGTTGCGCTACTTGGGGTATTTTCGACTCAGAACGGGAGTACTCTGGTCGTCGTCCGGCTCGACGGTCGCAAGCGGTGCGGCTCGGGCCAGTGTTGGGGTTTGTTGTCCTGCAAGATGCAACATCTGGGTTTCGACCAGTTCGAGCATGCCGAACAGGCGTTTAATGTCTTCCGATGCAGATACGCCGTTGCGCTCGCCGGCGACTGCCAGACTTCCGACAGACCGATCCGCAACGACCAGGGGGACTTGGATCTGCCAGCAACGTGCCAGGTCGTCGCCCGGGGCGGTGTCCCATATGGCATTGAACTCTTCGTGGGCGGTGGGCATATTCACGTCCAAACAGACCCGCCTCAGGCTCAACTGGTCGGCGGTCTCGGTGATGTTCTCCCAAAGTAGCTCCCACTCTTGCGAACCTCGAATTCGGATAATTCCATTTGAGGCGGCGGCTTTTCTCGGGAGAACTTGGGGCAGGAGCGACCCACCCACCTTCCGGAGCCGCCTTGCCAAGAGCAGGAATTCCATGCGTCCGAACAGGCCGGTTATGGCGAAAAGCATGACAATCGCGCCGCAGGTGACGATTGCAACCAGGTCGCTCTTGAGGACGACGCTCATCAGGGCTGCCGCGGAGGTCAACGCGCAGGTCAGCCCGACCAAAGCCAGCACGCGGAAATGGCTGCCCAGCCGGCCCAGGAGCCGGTGATGCAGGTGGCCGTGATCGACGGCGTAGATGCTGCGTCCTGTGAGCGTTCGTCGCAAGATGGCGGCCGCGGAATCGAAGACCGGGATGGTCCAAAGTGCCAACGGTGCCGCCAGGAGGACTGTCCCGGGACCCTTCAGGGACCCCTGGATCGCAAGCGTTCCGACTACGAGCCCGATTAGCATGCTGCCGGCGTCGCCAAGGAAGATCCTGGCCGGGGGAAAGTTGAACCGCAGGAAACCGAGGAGGCCCCCGGCGAACACGAGGGCAACCACAGCCACGTAATGATGACCGACGAGGACCGCCATGCCGGCAATTGCCGAAACCAGGATCAGGCCGATCGTGCTGGCTAGGCCGTCGATCCCGTCCAACAGATTCAACGCGTTGACTGCGCCGAGCAGCCAGAAAATCGTGAAGGGCAGGCTGAGCAGACCGAGGTCGATCTGCCAGCCGAAAATGGCGATGTGTTGGATCACCAGTCCTCCGGACATGACGATTGAGGCGGCCAGGGCTTGGCCGAGCAGCTTCTGGCGGCCGCGAAGGGGGACGCGGTCGTCGACGAGGCCGACGGTTACGATCACCGCACCGGCCAGGAGCAGGGTGACCAGATCAGGCCAGCTGTCCCGCAGGTCGGCACGGAACGGGTTTGGCACGGCCAATAAGGCCGCGAGGAGGCCGGCGGTTGCCAGGTAGACGGCCAGCCCGCCGCCCAAGGGTATGGGGCGTCGGTGGGTCTTCCGATAGCTGTCGGGATCATCGATCAGTCCGAAGCGAGGGGCCGCTCTGCAGACGACGAGCGTGAGCAGGCCGCTTGCCGCGCAGGCAACCAGGAAAACGGCGACTGTGGCCGCCGAGGTGTTCATTATCCTCTAAACCCGGCGAGTCAAGACGGTTGGGACCTCAAGATGCAATGCATAGTGGTATGCCGAGAAGCCGCCGCTGGTCGGGGGCGAGTTCCCAGGGGTGGATGGAGAATATCATCGGCGGCGGATGCGGACGTGGCGGCGCGTGGCCATCACGATGGCGCCGGCCTCCAGGTTGGCCCGGCTGCGCGAAAATCGGGACGGTCTCCCACTTGATCGATGTCGCCCCCGATTCACCTGACGCGCTACGCCGCGAACCTTGCTACCGAATGCTATCCTCGGAACTCTTGGCGGCGGGCTGTTCCTCCGACTCATCGTCGTAGTACCCGTCGCGGCCATTCCCGCCGTAGTAGCCGTAGCCGGGGGAGTAGGCTGACGCATAGCCGTACCGGTAACCGTAACGATACCCGCCGTAGCCATATCCGCCATAACGATACTCGCGGCCGTACCCTCGATGCTGCTTGCCGATTCCGTTGACGACGACGCCCAGCACCTGCGCCCCAAGCGAGTGCAGCATCTCGGCAGCCCGTACTGCCGCGTGGCGGGCGTGCTTCGTCAGTCGGACGACCATCAGTACGGCATCTGCCTGGGGCGCGATCACGGACGCATCGGTCACGGCCAACAGCGGGGGCGAATCGACAATCACGAAGTCGTACTTCTCCTTGAGCACGTCGAACAGTTGCGGAAGGCGCGGCGAGGTAAGCACGTCTCCGGGATTCTGAGGTTTTGGCCCGCACGTCAACGCCCACAGATTGGGCACCACGGTCTCTTGCACGACGTCGGGAATCTCTTTGTCTTCGGCAATAAGCGAGCTGAAGCCTGTTTCGTTATCGAGCACGAAGTACTTGTGAATTCGCGGACGGCGGAAGTCGGCGTCGACAAGCAACACGTTCTTGCCCGAGTTGGCGATCGCCACGGCCAGATTCGTGGCCAGTGTCGTCTTTCCGTCACCGAGGCTGGGGCTCGTAATCTGAATAAGCTTGTGCCCTTGCCCGCTGTAGTACACCGCCGTCCGCACCGCCCGGTACGCTTCGGCCTGGCGGCTCTTCGGTCGGTGGTAGGTGCACAACAACGGGCTGGGAGCGTGGTCACCCGATTTCTTGTCGGCGCGCGACGCCTTGCGTTGGCCGGCTTCGATCACCGGGATATGGCCTACCAGAGGCAGCCCGAGTTGCCGCTGGATGTCATCGGGACTCCGAAATCGCATGTCCGCAAGCTCGACGAGATAACCCAGCCCGAAGCCGATAAACAGGCCGAGCACTCCGGCAACCGACAGGACGATAGGCATTTTGGGCTTGACTAACGCTCCCATGCTGGGCGGCGAGATCAACTGCGCACTGACGCCCCCGTAGTCCTCGATCAGGTTCATTTCCTCCAGACGCTTGACGATTCCGTCGAACAACTGCTGCGTACGTGCGATTTCGTTGCGGAACGTCTCGTCGGACACCTGGAAGCTGGCCATCGCCTTGGCCGCTTCCCGCTCTTGTTCAAAGAGCTGATCGTATTCGCGCAGGCGCTGCTGCCCAACATCGAGCTGTTGGCGCAAGGATTCCAGGTAGACCGCCAAGAAATCTGTGGGCTCGTCCTCCGCGCCTTCCGGCAAAGGCATGGTTCCCAGGTGTTCCCGGATAAGCTGCATCTTCTTCTGAATCGCCTTGACCTTCGGATGATCGGGGCCATAGTCCTCCAGGAGCATTTGCTCTTCGAGGAGGGTGGCGAACATCTGTTGCTCGAACGCACCGCGGGGGCTGCGCGAACTTGCCGGCGACTCGGTGGAGTCGTCGGCGGCAATCAGAAGCAGAAGCGCCTCCCGGTTGCCGCCCTTCTGGATTGCGGCGTCGATCGCCGCAATCTTCGCTTTGATGCCCGAGTTTTCCACCAGGACCGCCGATCGGGCAGCTTCAACCTCGGCCAGGCGCGCCTCGTGCACGTTCGCCCCGTCCTCGCCCTTCCAGAGAAGCGGCGACTCCTGGCGGAACTCACGATAAGTCGTCTCCTTCTCGGTCAATTGCTTGTGCAGCTCGTCCTTCGCCTTGGTGATCAGCCGGATCGTCTCCTGGCTGAAGTCCTGGTAGGTCTCGCCCAGGAAATCCTGATAGCTTTCGAAGACAGCCGTCACAATCTTGGCGCAGTCACCTGGATCAAGACCCTCGTACGCGAGCTCGAACACATTCGGATCCGATGCGTCCCGTCCGCCGGCTCGGGTGGCCTTCAGGCCGCCGATGATCGCCTGCGTGGCGTCTCCGTGACCCCTCAGAGACGGGAGCGAAGCGAGGTCGTGCTTTGCGACGGCCTCGGTCACGACCAACGGGCTGCAAATCAGGATCATATGCGTCGACAACACGTCTTCGTAATTGACCTGGCCTTCCGTACCCGCCACCGGCAGATCGGCGGTCTTCTTAATCAAAAGGATCTGGGCGCTCGACTTGTACACCGGCGTCGCCTTGAGGAAGTAGAGATAGCCCAATCCCAAGGCGAGGATCGTCATCGAAACGGCGATCCACTTCCGCCGCCACGCCATGGCCAAGAGATCCAGACCGCCTTCGGCGGGCGGCATCTCCGGCGACTCGGCGGTAGTCAACTCTGCCGCTTGGTTCATCTCCAGGTTCCTTTGGAGTTGGTGTCCGTGCTTTGGAGGTTAGGTTCGGGTGAGATGGACGAGCTGGCGATCATCGCGCTGGACCGGACTCCCTCGCATAGGGAAGTCGACTTGTGGTGCGGCGATGGACATGGGTCGCGGCGATCGAATGTTCTTTGCACGCCGATGCTGGATGCTATCAAGAGCGCCGGCGCGCACTCCGTTCCCGTGGGTGGCACGAGCCGTCCAAACCCGCAAGCGTCCTGCATGGGGCGTTCTCCATCCTGGGGCTCCTGACGCCGCGATCCGTCGAGCGGCGCCGGAGCAAATCACTCTCTTCGCGATAGTCGGTCCCTACGCGGTGCGAATCGCCTTTCCAAAGCGCTCGTTCGCGACCATCACTCCTCGTTTGTCGGGGTCGTCAGTCGGGTATGGTTGATTGCCCTAAGTAAGCTTCGATATGTCCCATTGGCCGGTTCCAATCGCGCACAAAGCTTGGCCTGTTCGTGGGCCTCGGAGATCCGCCCCTGATCCTCGAGCAACACGGCCAACTCGTATCGCCAAGCCGCCTTCTCCGGACAGAGTTCTACGGCCCGCGACAAGCTCGCAACCGCTTCGGGATAGCGCCCCTGCAAGGCGCAGGCAGCGCTTCGCAGATAGTGCCGATCCTCTTCCGCAAGACCGGCACGGTCCACGAGCCTTTCCGCCCGCTCGGCAAGCATGCGACGCATCGGCGCAACCTCTTCCGCCGCGTAACGCCCTCGGGCAAGCTTGATGAGCAAAGCCGGCGAATCGGGCAACACCTCCTCGACCACGCGCGCGGGCTCCATGTGAGTGCCCGCCAAACGCAGAATGTCGTCCAAGTGCCGACTACTCAGGGCCAGGCTCCGCCGCCAGCTTTTGCAGGCTGCGTCGATTCGACCGGCTTGAAGGTCCAGAAACCCGCACTGGAATAGCAGCGCCGGGTTCGCTGGATCCAGCCGTCGCGACCGCTCGATGTGCGCCGCGTCCGTCGCCGGATCCACAAGCACCGCGCTGAGTTGCCCCATCGCCAGATGCACGCCGGCGATCAGCGGACAATCGCTTCGCGCCAGCGCCAGATGCTCAAGCGCAGGCTCCAGGTGGTCTTTCACGATCGGTTCGTCCCTAAGCGCGCTCCAATCGTCCGTCCGTCCGCTGCGGGCAAGCTGCTGCGCCCGGCCGTGCAGCACGGCGAGCGACGTGGCCTGCCACAACCGGGGATCGTCGCCCGTGACGCCGAACTCCTCGCGCAACCGCTCATACGCCCGGGCCCGATACCGGTGGATCCAAACGGTGGCCATGCGGTGCTGGGCCTCGGCGTCGTCCTCGCGCTCTGCCACCGCTTCTTCGAGGCGATCGATGGCCCGGCCGAGCACTCTCGGCGACACTTTCTCGGGCGACTGGGTGAAACGCGTCTCTCGGAGCGCCCCCTCGACCGCAGCCACCGACCGCGTCTCCATCACGCCCCACAAACCGGCCGCCAACAGCCCCACCGCCAGCACCCGCGGGAGCCAGCCGGCGCGGCGCAGGGCCGGCTCGTGGGTCGCTCCGCTTCGACCGCCCAACGCGGCCGCTCGGCCCGACACCGCCCCGCACAAGAGCGCAAACAGAACCATGTTGGCCGGAATGAAGAGCGCGAAGTCGAAGAAGCCGTGAATTGCCTGGCTCGCCAGGGCAAACACGCCCGCTATGCCGAAGGCGAACGAGCGGGCGTCGGGACCGTGGCGCACGAGCCGCCAGGCGGCCGCGCCGACCAGGCCGATCATCGTGAGCACGAGCGCGAGCCCCGCCACGCCCCCCTCAACCAGCGCCTCCAGGTAATGATTTTCGGCGTGGTGATACCACACTCCGCTCGGACGCTCCTGATAGGGCCGGTAGACGTAGCGATAGGTTCCCAGGCCGCTTCCTGAAGGCCAAAAGTCACCGGCCGCCTTCAGGCCGTCGCGCCAGTGGGGAATGCGGGTGTGGGTGGCCGTCTTCGCATCCAGCAGCGTGGCAAAGCGGGCCTGCACGGCATCGCTCATGCCGACCCAGCCGACCAGCCCCAGCCCTGCCGCGGCGACCAGTCCGATCGACCACCACCGCAAGGCCCGGCCCCGGGCGCACAGAGTCACGAGTATCGTGAGGATCGTCGCTCCGACCATGGCAATTCCGCCGCCGCGGGAAAGGGAGCAGAGGATCCCGCCGACCATGCAGCCCGTTAGGCCCAGTAGCGCGATGCTCCGGCCATTGAGCCGGGCGACTGCACCGAGCAACTGCTGCCACAAGCCGGCAAACGAGGGGCGCCATCTTCCCATACCGCCCGCGCCCGGCTCGCTCCCATCCGACCGATGCCCGACGGCAAGGCCAATCATCAGCGCCACGGCGCCGGCCAGGCACAGGTTCAAGAACGCGGCCCCGTGGTTCCGATTCACGAACGGTCCAAACGGTGCCCCGCCTTGGGTCAGCGGCACGGTCCAGTAGAGGAGGCCGTTCCAGGTGAGTTTTTGAACCAGGCCGAAGAAGGCCAGGGCGGCCCCGTTGACCGCAATCAGCCCGCACAGCCAGAGCTGCGCCCGAGGACTCTGGAACAAGGCAGCCCCCAGCACGAAGACCGTGACTGCCAGGATCAGCATCGCCAGATCACGCCGAGTCGCCGCCGGATAAAGACTCAGCGGCTGCCGAGCTGCGCCGCCCGCGACGTCAAACACGGTCGCGGACGAGGCGATCGTCCCCGTGTCCGCCGTCTCCGAGGGCAAGTCCGAGGGGAGAAGTGAATCACGAAAGGCCACGCCAGCCGGCGAGAGCAAGGCGGCCGTCCCATGATCCCAGGGAACCAACTGAAATAGACCGAGCCCAATCGCTCCGGCGAGCGGCACCACGGCCATCGGCAGGGCGACCCCTCGCGCCGGAGCCGCGAGCCGGCTGATGAGCCAGCAAAAGAGCGCAACCAGCACGCCCGCAAACAGCCAGGCCCGCACGCGAGCCTGAACGCTGCCGAAGAACCACGGCGCAAGGGCCAAAGCGGCCAAGAGGACCGCCTGGCCCGCCAGCATCGAGACCTGGGCGACCGCTCTCGGCAACGGCCCCGGACGGTTCCGGTGCGTCGGCAAGCCGGGCTTGCTGGGCGTTATGCGGTCCATGGTGCCAACATCGAGGTGAGTTTCTCGGATATCGCAAGGCCACTTGGCTTCCTCCAGTAAGCCCAAAAGCCAGCGCAGTCCGATGCACCGTTGCCGCCATCCCGCCAACACTGCGGCGGGGGCGGCCCTGGGCGACGTCACTTCGTCGCCGTAGGTCACTTGTCAACTTGCCCTAGAGGGCGCTCGTAGCACAGGCCTCCAACCCATGCCGTGCAGCCACGGTGGCTGTGCGGCTCGTCACTTCGACAGACGGTACTACCGCAGAATGGGCCAAGGCAAGGATGGAGAACCCAAAGTCATCCCCCCCAAGAGACGGCCAACGGCCTGCCAACACCTTAGGCTCCCAAAAAGGATGGGAGGATCGGCGTGTAAGTCGGAAGAACCGCTCCGCAAGGCTTGAAGCCACTCTCGGTCCCAAAACGCCCCGCTGTCTCACTCTTTCTCAATTCCTCTAATCCGCGTCTCTGCTACCGAATACGACCACTGCACACACTTGCTCTCGAATTCCAAGAGAAACCGCCTGCCTCGCCGCACCACTCGGTGACCTAGGGCGTGTCGGGGCTGGCTGGTCGCCTGACTCCCTGGCCGCCTCCGACGCCGCCGCCAAAGCCGGCGAGTCCCGACAGACCGACTAGAGGCATAAGGGCTTCGCCGCCCCTCCCGCCACCAAAGGCCGGCACGGGTTCCATGGGCACCGTGGGAATCGGTGCCGCCACGGGCGCCTGCAAGCCCATCAGCCCCGCCGCCAATTGATAATCACCAAACGGCACGAGACTGACCGTCAAGAACTGGCCATTTGCGTCCGCCGACTGGCCATTTCCGTCCGCGGAACCATCGAACGGGACGACAAGAATCGCGAAGGCCGCTAACCCTTCTCGGCCAACCGCCATGACCGAGTAAGGGCCCGGGGCAACGTTGAGCATCTGAAATGCACCGGTGTCATCGCTCCGAGCAGCCGCAATCACCTGTCCGCTGCGGACCAGCACGATCCTCGCTCGCACGGGCACCACTTGGCCCAACGAATCCAACACGGCGACCCGTCCCGCAAGGTTTCCGTCGACGCGCAAGCGGACACTTAGCGCGCTTGCCGCGTCCGTCGCCGGCGCATCCGCCGGCAAGATCGGCCGATCCGGCTCGGACCCGACCAGCGCGCTGGCCGGCGTTGCCGATCCGCCCGTCTCCTGATCCGACGTGGCCGGCGGAATCGGCGATGCGCTTTCCGGCGGGGAAGGCGCAGCAGCGGGAGCTTCCGCCGCCAAGGCGGCAGCCCCAAGGGGCATCACGCTAAAAGCTACCGCGAACACGGTGACCGCCAGACGCCGCAAACCGAAGTGCTCGTTCATGGCTCTCCTCCCCTGGTGCAAAATTCCGCTAGTCCCAGATTCCGCGACCGGAGCCGTTTCATGGCTCGCCGTACTCCGAGGGACATGTACTATAACTTGTCGGTCAGCTATGGTCCAGGAATCTGTCCGATCGTCCTGCTTTGGCGCCACGACAACCCGTCAACCAAGCCCTCCGAGGTCGTCGACTCGCCACGCAATCCCACGGTCGCAACGCCGCGTCCCGCTACGAGAGACATCGAGAATCCCGCTCGGTGCCCCCACGTTCAGGTTGGTAGGTAGACATCAGCAGGCAGGCTAGGAAATATCGCCACGTGCCTACGGTCTGCACTTTCTGAAAAAATGGCTTCCCAGCATCAAGAATCCCCGGGGAAAACGGCCCTCGATTTCAATAATGCCCTTTTTGGGTGCCGGAAAGCCACAGCACCTCAGCAAAACCCGGGGAATTCGACGTTTTGGGACTCCGATTTTCTCAGAAAGTGCAGATAAGTATGAAGCTCCACTATATTTGCGGCCCCTACCATGTCAAGCCCCGTGGCCACGATTCCCCAATTATTTCTCATGCCTAAACCGGGGGGTGATTCGGTTAGAACCGCTCGCCGTGCGTCCCATCACCCTCCCGAGGTGCAACACAGATGCAGCTTAGGGAGGGCTCCCTTCTGAAATGCGGGAGTTGTCCTTCGGCAGCTCCGAACTGGGTGTGCCAAAGCGAGTTTCGCTTGGGGAGATTCGGAGCACCCCCAACTATGCGGGGATACGCTTGAGGAGGGGAACCAGGGCCAGCGGGGCTTCTGACTGGGGTTTGGAAGAAAATCCCGGCCCCCACTGGAACAACGCACGGCGGCGGACCGAGCGGCACGGACACGCGCCCGGCGACGGTCGTGAGCAAGAGCGTCGAACTGTGGCAGTTGGCCAGAGAAGTCGTCGCCGTTGAAGGCTTCGGGGGGCCCGGCCATTATCCCGTGTCGATGCCGCTCACGGAACCAAAACACGAAAATATTTCTCATCGAATGACCGGCCACGCCCCACCAGCCCGAGGGGCAGTGTATCTTGTCTTGACGAACTTGCTTGCCGGGTTGAGAACCGCGGTCCCGGTGGAACTGCCCAGACGGGCACACCGAGTTTCGTGGTCATGACGCGGACGAACCGGCTGCGAATCGCTGTCTTGAGGGAGAGATGCCCTTTTTGCGGGACAGCCCGAGGTAGTGCCACCCCGTGATCGCCACGTAGGCGACGGCGTCAAGACCTTTCCGCTCAACCTCCGCTAACGGCCAATGGTTTGGAGGGCATACGAAAGCTGGAGGTTGTTGAGAAGCATGTTGAACACCAGCTCCATCTCCGTGTACTGGAGCATGATGTAGTCGTTCGGCTGGACCAGAATGCGTTGCCGGGGGTCGAGCAGAGCCTTCTTCAGGTTCAACTTGATGGGGACCTGCTGCCCATCGATCGTGCGCACGACAATCACGCGCGTCGGAGGGAAGATGCTTCCTACCCCTCGTCCTCCGCCCATGGACTGACTGCCGCTGCCTCCCGGCGCTGCGGCCACGGATCCTCCGGCCATGGCGATCGCGCCGAGCACGTCCAGGTCGTAGTCGCGCGGGATCGGATGCTGACCGCCCTCCAACAGCCCCCCTGTATAGAACACCTCCGCTTCGCGACTCTTGATGTAGACGATGTCACCCGTGTTGAGAATGATATCCTCCTCGGCAATCTGGAGGGGCGGATCGTGGGGACCGAGGCGCAAGGGAATTCGCGTCACGTTGGGGTTGTTTTCGACGAGCGCGTTCCACGAGTTGGGGTCGCTCAGGATCCGATCGCCTGGCTCCTCCCACATGGCCTTCAGGATATTGGAGTCGTTGGGCAGTCGGTCGCCCAGGCCCGCGCGATCGAGGCCGCCGCGGAGGATCAACACCTCGTTCAGGGCATCGAGCCCCGGAAGACCTCCCCCCTTGCTCAGCGCGTGGAGCACATCATTCTGGTAGGCTGGCAGCTCCACGAGGTGCGTTGCGCCGAATTTCGTGCTTCCCAGCGTTGCCGCTGCCGCCGTTCCCCGCGCGGACCGGGTGGAACCGAAGCCCCCGATCATGCTCGTGTCTTCCCGCACGACCAACACCGAGTAGGTCCGCGGCTTGATCAGCGTGACCAGGATTCGCTGCGTGCCCGGCTGGAGGATTCTCTGCCGAACCATGTAGGCAATGCGTAGCTCCTCTTCAACTTGCGCCATGGTCAGGCCGCCCACGCGGATTGGCGGCACCAAGGGGAGCGAGATCGTTCCATCTTCCCGTACCGGGATCGGATAGCCGATCGAGGGAGGGAGGTCCTCCAGTCCAGGCTCAGGGAAATGGACCGGCGGTGCTTCCTCGGGTACTCCTAGAACCCCCTCGATGAAGACTCCCAGCACGTCGCGCGGGCCGACCAGGTACACGGGCGGGGGGTCCTGGCGCAGACGCAAGAAATTGATCGGCTCTTTGCTGCTCCGCGGCGCGGAGGGTAGCGCGGGGGTCACGCACGACGCGGGCACGGCACGCCGGTAGACTGTTGAACAGCCGGTCAATCCAACGGTAAGGAACAGCGCCCCCACGAGAGCGGTTCCATGTCGGCTTACCTGAAACATCCGGCAGCCCCCCTTTGGCTACGGGTCGCTACTGTTGCCCATGTGCCCTCGTCGGCACTCGCCGAACCCGTCTCGCGCGACTTCAGCGGCAAACCCCTTACGATCGACAGACGAAGGATCTTGGGTACAACTGGAATGATCCCTCGAATCCGAGGAACCGTTAATCTTTGATCGGCGCAGACCTCCGTTTCCCTACAACCAAAGTTCTCAGCACCCCCAACAGATAGGAATCGCGGCCCCGCTACCCCGCTGAAGAGGCATTCTGCGGCGGACTCTCAGCCACCCAATAACCCTTCTTGCCCCCTGCTCACGAGCGGGTAGCGGCACGGAGCGAACCTGTCCCGGCGCTTCGCCAACTGCTCTCGCTTGAAGTCGCGCCGGCTGCCGTAAGGATTGATTTGCGTCCCCAGGGGAGCGTAAGCGGCAGGCAGCTCCACCGAGGCCGTTTGTGAGAGGCTTTCTCGAACGCCGGCGATTCCTTGACACGGCGACTGGCGGCGTGTTACAAGAGAAACAGGAGCACGGGGAAGGCCGACTCCCCTTGTCGAGCCAGCCGGGGCGGTGGCCCGGGTCCACGTGGAGGGCCACGAGAAAGGTTGAGGTACCGGAAAACGTCTGGCGGTCCGTCCAAAATGGGTTTACGGGTGCCACGGTTGGCTTGTCCAACCGTACTCCCGGCACTGCTGGGCAAGCCAGCAGTGGCACCCAACGTGTAAAGTCTATGTGGAAAGACCGCTACGGCCCTCGGCGTGCCGTAGACCGTCCGAGAGAGCGATTCCCACTGGATACCGCTTGCCGATCAGTCGGCCAGCCCGCGGGAAGGTTCGAGTAGATGGCGACCGTAGAACACGAAGCCGAGCAGCCCAAACAGCCTGAACGGAGGCGGCATCACTCGTCGGGCAAGAGGCATCATCGAACGCGCACGCGCCCGGAGAAGAAACCGCCTGGGCCCGTTAGGGCCTTTGTCGGCAGGTTCTGGTTCGAGCTGGTCGCACTCACGATCCTGTCGCTGGGAATCTTCCTTCTCGTCGAAGACCTTGAGATCAAGCTGCTTGTCTACGGAGCCATTGTGCGGTGGGTTGGGATGGTGGCGCGAGCCGCTGCTTCGGCCGGGGGGGCTATCTCAAGCGTCCTGGCTCGCCTCAAAAGATCCAACCTGGTCGGGATCGTGCTCGTCGTGATTGCCCTGTTGATGATTGCCTACAGTCTCCGGTTGCGGGCCATCGCCAGACACCCCGACGTGCCTGCGGACAAGGAATGCCCCCGGTGCCATCGGGAAATCCATCGCTTGCCGCGTCGGCTCTTGGACCGGGCGACGGAGTTCTTGTTGTGGATACGTATCCGGCGGTACGGTTGCAGCAAGTGCTCCTTCAAGAAGTCTGTATGGACGGTCAGGCGGGCGGACGACTGACGGGCCGAGTTGCACGGTGCGGTCCCAAACCCAGACCACCGGTGACTCCAGGGCTCCTTGCGGAGGACGCCGATGTGGTGGGCAGTATCCCCGTGCCTGTCTGGCTTTCCGGAACAGCCAATGTTTCATGGTGGTCGCGGAGGCAGGGCCGGATCGGTCACGAACCGCGACAGAGCCGTGAAGGCCGTAAGAGAGCCGTCAAGCGGCAACGGGGACTCCCCTGCGTTGCCCGTGCCCTTATCCGTTGGCGCCGATCTTGGAGTAAAACGACCGCCAAGCGTGGTTCGCTACCAGTGGGCCTCAAGCCCGACGTTCAGCCCGTGGGCCACCGCGTCTTGACGGACGAACAACCGGCTGCCGCTGAGGTCGTTGTCGGAGAAATCGAGCTGGTCGGCGGCCCGGGCGATGTGGTCCATCAACAAAATGCTGTAGCCGACGCGAACGAGCCAGCGGCGGTTGATGCGACGCGTCACGCTAATGCCCGCGTCCAGGACGAACGAGGCGACCGTCTCCGCGTTGCTGAAGTCCCGCATGATCACCGTACGGTCATTGTCGGTCATCAGGGTCGTCAGCCGAGCCTTGTTGTTGTAGGCACCGACCTTTAGGAAGGAGTTCAGCTCCCACCAGGCTCGCACCCGTCGCCAGCTCCCGCCCACCTGGAGTCCAAGAAGTTCGTCGCTGGTGGTGACCTCGTAGAAGCTCCATCGGGTTCCCGTGAAGGAGTCGATATTGAAGCGTTCGTCGAGCTGCATGAAACGGGGGCCCAGGAACATGTGGAACGACGCAGTTGGCTCCCCAAAAATCAGGTTCAGCTCCACGCTGTTGATGCGCGATTCGTACTCTAGCCGCATCACGTCTGCTTGGCAGAAGTCGGTCGTCACGCCCGGATTCCCCAGACTGTCGGCAAGGCGGAGGAACGTGCCGCCCGGGGCCACGAGCCTTCTCCCGCCGTCCCAATCGTAGACGCCGAAATAAGCCACTTCGAACCCCGCGACGTTCTCCGACTCGTCGCTGAGGTAAGTCGTGCTGACCCGCGCCCCTGCGCTGAACTCCAGGTCGACGTCGTCGGTAAACGTTGTCTCCCCGAGGACGGGGTTGCGCGCCACCGGCCGGCCGCGCGTGTGCTCCAAGCGCCAGGGAATCGTTTCGAGGACGACATCGAAGTACGGGCCGCCGAAGGCCGCGCAGTTCGGATCGATGCGAACGACGCCATCGTCGGGGGGAGGGGCATCCGAGTAACTTCCCAGCACAAGCTCCCTCGGGACGGGGGGTGAGATCGGCTCGGTCGGTAGCGGTGCCCCCATATCAACCTCGTCACGGAAAGGAGACGGGGGCACCAGATCATACAGTGTCTCCTCGGAGGCGACAGTCATCCCGGTTGTGGGAGGCTCCGCCGCCGGCCGAGACGCCGACCCCTCCAGGCCGTCGCCGGACGGGGCCACGTCGTAGCCGGGCCACGTCGCCCGTTCCGGCAAGGGCGCGGGTTGCCCAGCCAGGGCGCCCGATGCGAACCATAGTCCTGTCACACACGCGAGTGCCCACGTAAGCTGGCGCATATTTCCAGTTCCTCTGGCCAGAAGAGCGGTGGAGTAAGGTCGTCCGCGAGGGCACAATCGGGCGCTGCCCTGGCGCCTCCGCCATGGGCGGGTTCAATCCGGTCGTTCCGGGGGAGGATGCCGCATATACGGTATCATCGGTACATCCGGGCCCAGCCTTGAACGCACAATCGTTAGAGGCCGCATTGCAATACGACCGTATGTCCCCCATATTTGTGTCAGATTACCCCTCGTAAGACTGGCCTAGATGTCGAGCCGGTTCAATGACCAAGACCCGTTGCCGAACACGACCTTGCGCGCTGGCGGTTACCTCCGGAAGGGACCGAGAGGAGCGCGGAAAGCGGCTCGGACGGCCAGGGTACTCAAACTCGGTGGAGCCTCCCGAACCTCACGTGCCGTTGGCATCGGGGGAGGTTGTCCAATCGCCGATCCACCGCAAGAATAACGGGCTAACTCGACTCGGGGGGTTCCTGGTTGCCCGGAGTCCATGATGGCCGGTCGGATCATCGCGATGGCAGACATTCACGGTTGCTCCAAGGCGCTCGACGCCCTGCTTGAGGCGGTCGATCCGCGTCCGGCGGACACGGTTGTTACGCTGGGCGATTACGTGGACCGCGGTCCCGACACCCGCGGCGTCTTGGAGCGGCTCATCGAGCTGGCCGGCCGGTGCCGGTTGGTTGGGCTTCTGGGCAATCACGACGAGATGCTCCTGAACATCCTGGCCGGCCACCAGTACCTGCTCCACGGCTGGCTGGCCTTCGGCGGCGACGCCACACTGGCCTCCTACCAATGCACGTGGCCCCAGGAGATCCCGGCAGAGCACGTCGCTTTCCTCCGGGAATGCCGCTTGTGGCACGAGTCGCGCGACCATTTCTTCGTCCATGCCAACTACGACGCCCGGCTGCCGCTCAAGCGCCAGCCGTCCGAAACGCTCCTCTGGGAGTCGCTCCGCGACCGCCTCCCAGGCCCACACCGTTCGGGCAAGGTGGCCATCGTGGGGCACACGTCGCAGAAGACCGGCGAGGTCCTCGACTTGGGATATTTGATGTGCATCGACACCTGGGTGTACGGGGAAGGCTGGCTCACCGCCCTGGAGCTTCCAAGCGGTCAGGTCTGGCAGGCCGACAAGGGCGGCCGGATGAGGCAGTAGGCGATGCTCGGATCGCCCGACACGGGGAAGACGAGAATCCATGAGACGGTCGAAGACCGGCGTATCGCCCTCGGCTCGCCCCCCGGCCGTGTGGATCAATCGATCCGCTCAAGCTGCACGTCTTCGATGGAGACCGAGGCACCTTGTTGCAAGAACTCGACGGCCACGAGAAGCCGCTCCTTGCCCCGCCGCCCGATCACCACGCCTTCGAGGTTCTTCAGCGATCCGCTACGAACACGCACCCGCATCCCCGGCTTGAGCCGCGCTTCCGGGGTAAGCGGCTTCTTCGACCTAATCATCTGCTGGACACGCCGCAAGTCGCGAACCAGATCTTCCGCGTCGACCACGCGTACGGTACGCGAGACACAGTTCGTCTCCAGTGCCTGGTATCGATCCTCCTCGCTCCCCCAGAGAAACACGTAGCCGGGGAATAGCGGGACATACGAGGTCCGTTTGCGCCCGCTGGGCGAGCGAAACTTGCGCAGGATCAGGGGCCCGTAGTAGCAGACTTCCGCCTCGTGGAGTTGGGCCATCAGCCGTTTCTCTCGGCGGGCAAGCGTATACAGGGCCCACCACTTCTCGTCGGAGGAGGGCGGCTCCCAGTTGTCCAAGAGATCGGCCGGAAAAACGTCGGGCTGGCGCGGGAGGATCGGCATCGCGGGAAAGGTCCGACAACGGAGGACGGTTTGGCACCGTTCGGCATCTACGGTAGTTTAGTCTACGCCACGAGACGCGACTGCATCAAGGCGGTGTGCGGCAAGATTCTATGGCAGCGCTAATTGCTTGGGGAGCCGCGGTTTGCCCGTACGTGTCCCAAACGCGGCCGTCGTGCAGGCAGGCGAGGGACATCATGGCTTCGGCGTTGACCTTTGCTACCCCCGGCTGCCTCGGTCGCCATGCCAGCAGAGATTGCGCAGGCTTGCCGGGAGGATACGTTCATTCCGCTCAACCACGATCCGGGCCAACGGAATGGTTTCGCTTTAGCCGGCTCATCAGGGCTTCGCTTTCCACGTCCAGCGCCGGGGTGATGCAAATCGCGGTCCCTTGTGAGAGGATTTGACTGGGGGCGTTGCGATACCAGGCGGTGTCAGCCGGCGATCGCATCCATGCCTGGCCGTGGTAGCTGTTGGTGCTGGCCCAGCGGAAGACGTAGCTGGGCGGGGCGGCCTCGCACGGGTCGGCGGGCGGGCCGCACTCGCGGCGGAGTTTGGCCAGGAGCTGCTGGTCGAAATCGCCGCGGGGCGTGTCGGGCCAGCCGCCGATGTGGACGAGAGCCTCGAAGCGCATGGCCAGCGCGGCGTGGAACCGGCCGCCGGCCGGCTCCTGGTGGAGCTGGCCGCCGTAGAAGCTCCAAACCCGGGATGGGTGTGACCATGCCCGGCCGTGCTTGTAGCGAGGCGCGACTGGGGCGTAGAGTGCGCCGACGATCGCGCTCAGGTGCCACGGCAGGTAGATGTCGTCGTCCTCCCAGACGACGAGGATCTCG
>CAZDHR010000067.1:0-22077 GCA_964505295.1 uncultured Planctomycetaceae bacterium | reverse complement strand
GGCCCTCGACGAGCGGCACATGGAGGTTCGCCGGATGCGGAGCCACATCAGCTTCCAGCCGGGCGAGCGGCGCGGGTGTTTGGGCTGCCACGAGACGAAGCTGAAAACGCCCGCGGTGCACTGGGGGACGCCGCTGGCCATGGCGCGCGAGGCCGACGTACCCAAGCCGCCGCCGTGGGGCGCCGAGAAGCTGCTCGGCTACGAGTGGCTCGTCCAGCCGATCTTCGACCGCCACTGCACGCGGTGCCACGGCCGAGACGAGCCGGACGGCGGCATCGACCTCACGGCGAGCGTGGCCGACGACGGGTTCTACCAGTCGTACCGGACGTTGTTCGGCAAGGCCCCGGGCGACGGGAAGGCCGGGCCGGTGTTCGTTTCCGTGTCGAACCGGTTCGACGGCGCGGCGATCACGCGGCCCAAGCAGTTCGGATCGCACAAGAGCCGGCTGGTCGACGTGCTAGGCGACCAACTCCATCGCAAAGAGGTCCGGCTCAGCGACGACGAGTGGCTCGCCCTGGTCACGTGGATCGACGCCAACGCTCCGTACTACGACACGTTTTTCAACCGTCGTCCGGCCGACGGCGGCGAGCCGAGGCGGGATATCCGGCTCGAGTCTCCGGCGCCGTTCGTGGCTCGGGCGCAAGCGCCGGGAGAGTAGTGTTCAAACACCCATCACACCGCTTGCGGCTTCGCAGGGCATGTGAGTAACGGGCCTGCGAAGCCGCAAGCGGCTACTGCGACTTCGTATCGAATAACTTGGCTGTCCCGAGGACGGGCGACCGACGGAGGAATCCCAATGCTTCTTGGACGTCGGATTTTCATTTTGAGATCCATTGCGTGGGCGACGAGCATGCTTCTCATCCCGGCCGCCGCTCTCGCCACGCCGATCAGCGATGGCCTCGTCCTCTGGCTCGACGCCGATGATGCGGGCTCAATCACGCAAGACGCCGCCGGGCAGGTGAGCGGCTGGGCCGATAAGTCGACGTGCGGCCACCACGCCGAGCAGGGCGAGGCGGCACGTCGGCCGCAGTACGTGCCCGATGCCCTCGGCGGCAGGCCGGTCGTGCGCTTCGGCGGAAGCGCCTTCTTGAACCTCGGCCGGCCGGCCGGGCTCGACTTCCGGCGGGGCCGGCCGTTTACGATCGCCGTCGTCTACACGGTCCGCGCCAAGGACTACGGCACGTTCCTCTCCAAGGGTGGCGGCTCGGCGCACGAGCGGGCGTACCAGCTCTACGTGGCGCCGGGTCGAAGCGGGGCGATCACCTACGGCGTGATGCGCGAAAGCCCCCGGGCGTCGGAGACGAGCATCGCCATCGAGGTATGCGACGGCTCGCAGGCCGACGTCTTCGTCAACGGGACGCCCTCGCTCTCGTTCCAAGCCGGAAACGCCTCGTCCAAGGCCGACGTCCTGATCGGAGCGCGGCGGGAGAAGGCCGACAACACGGGCACGTTCTACCCCCTCAAGGGCGACGTGGCCGAGATGCTCGTCTACAACCGGGCCCTCGGCCGCGACGAGCTCAAGCAACTGGGCGACTATCTCAAGGCCAAGTATTCGCTGGAGGCCATGTACGTCGATCCCGACGACGCGGCCAGGCTCGTCTCCCTGCTGGCCACTCCCGAGGCACCCGCGCAGCTCGACGCGGTCGCCAACAGCCTCGCCCGGCTCGACGAGCAGGCCGTGCCCGAGCTGAAGTCGCTCTTGGAGCGAAGCCCCCAGTCGGCGTCGGCCGTGGCGGAGCTGTTCGTGCGGATTGCCGAGAAGAACGGGCTCTCGGCGGGGATGGCCGCGCTGGCCGCCGGGCTTCTCGACCACGACGACCCGTTCGTCCGCGGTATGGCCGAGTGGGCCATCGCGATGAAGGTGGGCGGGGAGAACAGCGGGCAGGCCGTCGTCTGGCCCGCGCCGGAGCCGCCCGGGTGGTACGAGGCATGGTCGGGCCGCTCGGCCGACGCGCGTTTGGAGGCCGACTGGGTCCGCCAGGCCGTCAGCCGGCGGATCCATCGCGACCGGGCCAAGCTGCTGGCGTCGGTCGACGCGATGATCGCCCGGGCGGAGCGGATGCGATCGGACTTCCTGCGTGGCCGCCTGAGAGACGAATCGCTCCGACGGATCACCGACGAGCTGGCCGCGCTGCGGGCCGTTCGGGAGAAGCTGTCCGGGGCGGCAAGTGATGCTTCGGATGCTTCCGGCTCATTCTCCTCCGACGAACTGCTGGCCGCCCGCTGCCTGTGGATCGAAGCCCGACGCCACCTCCGCGCGATCGTGATGGAGAACCCGGCGCTCGACTTTGACGAGGTCCTTTTCGTCAAGCAGTTTGCCCCGCACACGGTGCGGAACATCACGCGCTCCTATTCGTGGAAGCACAAGCCGGGCGGCGATATCTGCGTACTGGCCGACCTCGAGTTGGGCGGAGACGTGCGGGAAGTGATCCGTGGCCGGCTCGGCCCGGGGTACGTCTGGGGCGTCGACCTGTGGTGGGACGCCGACCGCGTCGTGTTCGGATACGCCCGGCAGCCCAACTGGCCGCCGGAGGTCGACACGGCCGACTACGCGATCGAAGGCACCAACGTGTTCCAACTCCGCAAGGTCCACGAGCCGCTCCATCTTTTCGAGGTCAACGTCGACGGCACCGGGCTCACCCAGCGGACCGACGATCCCTACTGGAGCGACTTTGAGCCGACCTACTGCGCGGGCGGCGACGTGGTTTTTTCCTCGGACCGCTGCGCACGGGCGGCCGAGTGCGGCAACGACACCTACGACCACACGAACCCGAACCTGTACGTCCTCTCGCCCGAGGGCGACGTCCGGCACCTGACCGACAACAAGGACATCGACCGTTACCCGCACAGCCTGGCCGACGGCCGCATCGCCTACACGCACTGGGAGTACCAGGAGCGTCACTTCATGGAGGTGCACGCCCTCTGGACGCTGCGCCCCGACGGCACGATGTCCGACACGCTGTTCAAGCACCACATGCGGGCCCCCTGCGGGCTTCGCGACACCCGCTCCGTGCCCGGCAGTACGAAGCTGGTCTCGATCGCCACGGGCCACCACACGTTTGCGTACGGGCCGGTGGTGGTGGTCGATCCGGGCGCGGGGATGAACGCGGTGGCGGGCCTGGAGATCGTCACGCCGGGCGTGCGTCCGCAGGAAGGGCCGATGGCGGGCCGGCCCGTCGCCGAGGGCGGCGTACCGGATCAAGGCGGGCTCTATCAAACGCCGTGGGCGCTCTCGGAGAAGTGTTTCCTGGTCTCCTATTCCTACGCTCGACCGAATTGCGTCGCTCCGGCGGGGGCCGACTCGAACGGGTTCGGGCTCTACTTCATCGACGTGTACGGCAACCGGGAACTGGTGCACCGCGATCCGGTCTTCTCGTGCACGTTTCCCATCCCGCTTCGCAAGCGGCCGCGCCCGCCGCGGGTGCCCGACGTAGCTGATCGTAGGGTGCGTGCTTGCACGCACGCGACGGAGGGCAAGGATCGTGGAGTATGCGCCGGCACCGAGACGATCGAGCTGCCCGCCGGCGCGGGGAAGCGTGCGTGCGAGCACGCACCCTACGCCACGTGTTTCGTGCCCGACGTGTACGACGGCATGGACGGCATCGAGCCGGGCACAATCAAGCACCTCCGCGTTTCGCAGCACGTGGGCTGGCCGTTCGACGCCGAGAGGGGTCAAATGGACTATATTCCGGCGAACGCGGGCACGCGGCGCATCGACTTCCAGAGCTGGTCGCCGGTGCGGGTAATCGGCACCGTGCCGGTGGAAAGCGACGGTTCGGCCAGCTTCACCGTGCCGGCCGACACGGGCATCTACTTCCAGGCCCTCGACGAGCGCCAAATGGAAATCCGGCGGATGCGGTCGGTGGTGAGCCTCAAGGCGGGCGAGGTGCGGGGGTGCAGCGGGTGTCACGAGTCGCGGGCGGCCGCGCCGACGTTGCCCGGCTCGCTCCCCCTGGCCTTGAAACGCCCGCCGCGCATGCCCACGCCCCCGCCCTGGGGCGCCGAAACGATGCTCGGCTACGAATCGCTCGTGCAGCCGATCCTCGACCGTCACTGCGTGCGCTGCCACGGACGGGAGAAGCCGGACGGTGACCTCGACTTCACCGCGACCCGGGCGGCGGACGGCCTCTACCAGTCGTTTCGCACCATGTTCGGCAAGCTGCCGGGCAAGAAGGAGCCGGGCCGTCTGCTCGTCTCCTGCTCGAACCGCTTCTCGAACGCCGACGTGTCGAAGCTCCGCGAGTTCGGCTCGCACCAGAGCCCGTTGGTGCGCGTGCTCCTTGACGACGACCTGCACAAAAAGGAAGTCTCGCTCGACCCGGCCGGTTGGCTCACGCTGGTCACGTGGGTCGACGCCAACGCGCCCTACTACGACGCCTTCTTCAACAAGCGACGCACCGACGGCGGCGAGCCGGCCCGCGAAGTCTTCCCGCAGTTCCCGCCGGGCGTGGTCGACGATCATCGGTCCAGCCCGCACCTTGCTCGCCAGCCGTGACCCAAAACCGGTCGTCTCGTGCCTAGGCTCGGCCGGCCTGAGCGAGCCAGAGCCCGGGAACGAGGTGGTGAAGGGCGAGGCGGAAAAGAGGTTGTGGGCGAGCCCATTGGGTGGATAATGGGTCGAGATTGGAGCCTCTTCAGCCCGTCCGTAAATATTAGAGGGATAGCGATGTGCCGCCGCCGATCTCGCGGAAAGACGGTATGCCCCCGGATTCCGATGAATCGCGTTGCCCCTGCGGTTTCGCTGATCTTGTTGCTCATGATTGGCCCGGCTCGTGCCGAGTCGTTCCGCCAGCAGGTGGAAGAGGACTGGCGTCGCCAGGACGAGAGCCGGCTCGCGCAGATCCGCGAGCGGGGGTTGGTTCGATTTGTGGACGGCGAGGTGCCGTGGCCCGGCGTCAAGCCCGACGCTCGCCTGCGCGTGCCCAGGGCGGCTCCGCCCAAGCTGGACGGGCGCCTGGACGACGCTTGCTGGGAGCAGGCGCTGCCGCTGGAATCGGCCGAGGCGAGCGTTCCGTCGCTTCGGCTCGTCCACGATCCGGAACGGTTCTACCTGGGTGTTTCGCTCCCCACCCACGCCGAGGCGAGCTTCCAGGGCTCCACGACCGGGCTCGACGCCGCCGGGGCGGTCGACGGCGTGAAGAACGGGCGCTACGCCTTCCACACGGGCCACGAGCCGAACCCCTGGTGGCAGGTCGACCTCGGCTCGCGCCAGCCGATCGGCCGGATCGTCGTCTACAACCGCCTCGACTACAAGCCGGGACTCCACAACGCCGACAACCTCCTCGTCCTCACCTCCGACGACGAAAAGAGCTGGAAGCTCGTCTACGACAACCAGGGCAAGCACTTCGGCGGCACCTCCAGCGGCAAGCCGCTCGTGGTCGGTTTTTCCGGGAAGGAGCCGGAGGGCGGCAAGGGTCCGATCGAAGCGAGATTCGTGCGGCTTCAAGTCCGCAGTGCGGCCCCGATCTTCTTCCATCTCGATGAAGTGGAGATTTACGGCACGGCCGATCCGGCCAAGAACATGGCCCTCCACCGCCCGGCCCGGCAGAGCAGCCTGAGCATTTGGTCACGCGGGTGGAACCAGGCCGGGGCGCTGGTGACGCTCGCGAAAGCCAAGGTGCTGTTGGAGAAAGACAACCCCAACGGCGTGGTCGTGGGCGGGGCTTCCGTGCCGGCGGACCGGGTCGGGATCTTCCGCGAAGGCGGCAAGACGACGATCGAGCTCTCGCTGCCGCTCGCCGGCTTCGCAGGCGGCTTCCCGTCCGACGTGGTCGCTCCCGACGGCCGCACCGTCGGCCTTGCGCCCGGCAAAGACTGGCGAATCGCGATGCCCGAAGAGCTCCGGCTCGGCTTCGGCAAGAACCGGCTGGCACTCACGTTCGAGGCGGAACGCCCGCTGGAGGTGCCGGTGGACCTGACCGTCGAGTCGGTCGTGTTCACGCCGTATCGCGCGGAGCGTGCGGTCGCGCTGGAGCGGAAGTTTACGGCCTCGACCGAGATCCCCGTCGAGATTCCGATCGAGCACGAGGGCGCGGCGGCAGTGATTGTCTCGGCCCGTCAGGGGGCGGATGAAGTGCGGGAAGGCCGGGTGTTCTTCGTCGAACCGGTCCGGGAGACGCTCAAGCGGGCCCAGCGGCTTTTGGCCGACTTCGGGCACCAGGCCCCGGAGTCGCTGGCCGAGTTGCGCAGTCGCGCTAGCACGCTGGCCGAGCGTGAGAAGACGGACGGCCCCGACCCCGAGGCCCGCGGGGCCCTCTATCGCGAGGCCCGGTGGCTCGCCCGGCGGGTCGCGCTCGGGAACCCGCGGCTCGACTTCGAGGAGCTGCTGTTCGTCAAGCGGTTTACGCAGGAGACGTACCCCGACATCTGCCTGAACCACATGCCCTGGGTGTCGCGGCCGGGCGGCGACATCTGCATCCTCCGGATGGCCGGCGCCGAACGTGAAGGCGAGGTCCGCCATCTCTTGAACGGCCAGCTCGGCCCCGGGCACGTGCACGGGATCGATCTGGCGTGGGACGCCGACCGCGTGGTGTTCGGCTACGCCCAGTCCAAGACGGACCAGCCGCCCGAAGGATGGCTCGACCGGCGCACGAACTACGAGCTTCGCCGCAACGAGGAGCCGACACACATCTTCGAGATCGGCATCGACGGCCGGGGCCTGCGCCAGCTTACCGACGGCGAGTGGAGCGACCTGGACCCGACGTACGCGCCCAACGGCGACGTCGCTTTCATCTCGGAGCGTTGCGGCTGCTCGCTCCAGTGCAACGAGCACAACAAGGACGAGACCTCGTGCAACCTCTACGTGATGCGGCCCGACGGCAGCGGCATCCGCCACATGAGCGTTAGCAAGGACGGCGACTACATCCCCCACGCCCTGAGCGACGGCACGATCGCCTACACGCGATGGGAGTACCAGGAGCGCGGCTGGGCCCACATTCAGTCGATTTGGGTCATCCGCCCCAACGGCACGGGGGCCGACGCCCTCTACAAGCAGCACATGAACAACCCCTGGGCCCTGGAGGACATGCGGTCGATCCCCGGCTCGAAGAAGCTGGTGGCCGTGGCCGCGGGCCATCACACGCTCCAGGCCGGGCCGGTGGTGATCGTCGATGCCCACCAGGGGATGAACCACCCGGCGGGGATCCGGATCGTCACGCCGGGCGTGGTTCCGCCGGAAGGCGGGATGGCCGGCGCGCCCGTGGCGACCGGCGGCGTGCTCGGCCGCGGCGGCTACTACATGAACCCGTGGCCCCTTTCGGAGAAGCACTTCCTCGTTTCCTACGCGTACTGCAAGGGCGCGACGGGGGGACCGCGCACGGAGGTCGATCCGACCGGCTACGCCCTCTACCTGATCGACGTTTACGGCACCCGGGAGCTGATCTACCGCGACCCGGCGATCTCCTGCTTCGTGCCCATCCCGCTCAGGCCGCGACCGCGACCCGTCGTTTGCCCGGATCTCACCGACCCCGCCGTGCCGCACGCCACGTGCATGGTGGCCAACGCCGGCTACGGGGTGGAGGGCGTCGACCCCAAGTCGATCCGCTACCTTCGCATCGCGCAGCGGCTCCAGTGGCCCTACGACAACACGTACGGCGGGCAGCGGTATGAGCCGGACGTGAAGGGGGTGATGATCAACTGGACGCCCGCCCGGGTGATCGGCGAGGTGCCCGTCGAGCCCGACGGCAGCGCCCACTTCCAGGTGCCGACCGACACGCCCGTCTACTTCCAGCTCCTGGATGAAAACCACATGGAGCTGCGGCGGATGCGGGCGTTCATCAGTTTCCAGCCGGGGGAGGTGCGGGCGTGTCACGGGTGCCACGAGAGCCGGGAGGAGGCGCCGCGGAACCTCGATCGCCCCTACCCGCTGGCCATGGCCCGCGATCCGTCGATCCCCGTCCCGCCGCCCTGGGGCGATCAGCCCATTAGCTTCCTGCGCGACGTGCAGCCGATCCTCGACCAGCACTGCGTCGAGTGTCACGGCGGGCTCAAGCCGGCGGCGGACCTCGATTTTTCGGGCGGGCTCACGGCGAGCTACAACCGGGCCTACGACACGATCCTCGCCCACGACCTGGTCTCGCGGTCGAACGTGGGCGACGACGCCCGGGTCACGACCCCGTTGGCCTTCGGCTCGCACCAGAGCAAGCTGGTGCACGTCGTGCGTGACGGGGCTTGCAGCAAGCGGGCCACGCTCAGCGATCAGCAGTGGCACGCCCTGGTCACCTGGATCGACGCCAACGCCCCCTACCACGACGGCTTCATCAACAAGCGGCCCGAACGGCCGCCCTACGATCTGCCGGCCGACCAGGAGCTGGCCGCCCGGATGATGGCCGTCCATGCCAAGCGGTGCGGCGACTGTCACCAGCCGGCCGACGTCTCCCGGCTCGACCTGATCGACCTCCACGACCCGCACGCAACCGCGTTCCTCGCGGCGCCCCTGGCGGAAAAAGCCGCCGGGGCGGGACGCTGCGAGCGGGCCGTCTACCAGGATCGATCCGACCCGGACTACCAAGCCCTCGTCCGCCTGGTCGAAGACGCCGTCCGGAAAGCCTGGGATTTCCCGCGCCGTGATCTCAAGGCACTCAAACGCAAAGATCGCGTCGGTTCGTTGAAAGTAGCAGGCACACGCCGTGTGCCTGCTACCTTCGAGCGGCGGTAACTCGTCCTTTGATGGTTCAGGAAGACTTACGCATTGGTCACCATTCACTTCCCCCCGGTGCTTCCGGCGCAACTGACGCCCGCCGCCGAGGCGATCCTCGTCGCCTGGCTATTTGCGCTGGGCGGCGCCCTGGGCAGCTTCTTGAACGTGGTGATCTACCGTCTTCCGGCGGGCGAGAGCCTGGTGCATCCCGGGTCGCATTGCCCGGCGTGCCAGCACCCCATCCGCTGGTACGACAACGTCCCCATCCTCAGTTGGTTCGTGCTGCGCGGGCGGTGTCGCGATTGTGGATCGAGGATCTCGATGCGATATCCGCTGGTCGAGGCGATCACCGCCGCGTTGTTCGTCGTGGTCGGCGCGATCGAAGGGCTCTCCGGGGGCGCGAATTTGCCGCTTCCGCCGGTCGCGACCGGCGGCGGCGTGCTTCCCGCGCTCGACCTCGGCCAATCGGCGGCGATCGTGGGCTACCACCTGCTGCTCGCCTGCACGCTGCTGGCCGCGGCGCTCGTCGAATACGACGGTCACCGCTTGCCGGGACGGTTGTTCGCGCCGGCCTTGGCGCTCGGATGGTTGGCCCCGCTGGCTTGGCCATGCCTCCATCCGGTGTCCGCGTTGGGGACGCTCGGAGTGGACGTCCCAGGGCCCGGCACCGGACTGATTGACGGCATCGTGGGACTGGCCTTGGGCGCCCTGCTCGGGATCGGGATCTGGCGATGGTCGGGCGCAAGCCGGGGCCCCGGCCTGCTCGGGGCGCCGGCGTGCGTCGGGCTCTTCCTGGGTTGGCAGGCGGCCCTCGTGCTCGTGCCCTTCATGGTCGCCGGCTGGGCCGCCTTCGCCCTGTTGCGGCGCGTGATGCCCGGGCTGCGGCCCCTTCCCCCCACGGTGTGGCTCGCGATCGGCACGCTCGGGTGGATCGTGCTCTGGGGGCAGATCGTCGGGCGCTGGCCCCTGTTCGGATAGCGAATTCGGGTTTGTCCGGCCGGGGAGATGAACGTAGGCTTTCGCAGGGCCTTTTGAGGCCCCGACGGTGAACGAGCGTCGTCCAAACCCAGCCGCCGCAACCCTTTCGTTCAAGCGACCCAATCGCCGGACGCTCCCCACGCAGGGCTCAATGCGCGGAACGTCCTGGAAACCGGAGCCATCATGAGTGACGACCGAGAGCGACGAGAAAACCTGGAGAAGATCCTCCATTCGCCCAGCTATCGCGTGGCCTATAAGGACGTCGATTTTCTGAGCGACCCCAGGCTGCGGCCCACGCGCATGAAGCTGGAGCTGATGAAGTCGGAGCTGGCCTTCCAGCAGCACAACGTCCGCTCGACGATCGTCGTCTTCGGGAGCACCCGCATCACCGAGCCGGCCGTGGCCCGGCGAAACCTGGAGCTGGCCAAGGCCCGCCTGGCCGACACGCCCGACGACCCGCGGCGTCTTCGGGCCGTCGCCCGAGCGGAGCGGATCGCCGCCAACAGCAAGTACTACGACATTGCCCGCCAGCTCGCCCGGATGGTCTCGGAGTGCAGCCAGCAGGACGACCAGTGCGATTACGTGGTCGTCACGGGCGGCGGACCCGGAATCATGGAGGCGGCCAACCGGGGCGCGTACGACGCGAAGGCGAAGTCCGTGGGGCTGAACATCCGGCTCCCCCGCGAGCAGCAACCCAACCCCTACATCAGCCCCGAGCTTTGCTTCCAGTTCCACTACTTCGCCATGCGGAAGTTCCACTTCTTATTGAGGGCGAAGGCCCTGGTCGTGTTTCCGGGCGGGTTCGGCACGTTGGACGAGCTGTTCGACGCGCTGACGCTCCGCCAGACCGGGCGCATGCAGGAGATCCCCATCGTCATCTTCGGCCGCGAATACTGGGACCGGGCGGTCAACTTCCAGTTCCTCGCCGACGAGGGATCGATCGACGACGATGACCTCGACCTGTTCCGCTACGCCGACACGGCCCAACAGGCCTGGGACATGATCCGGGGGTTTCACAAGAAGTACGGCGAGCCCGACTCGCCGTCCCGGAAACAACGCCCGGACCCGCTCAACGGCCCGGCGTGATCCCGGCGATTTTCTGACCGTCACGGGTTCTTCCCTCGTTCCCAAGCTCCAGCTTGGGAACGCCGCGCCACCGCCTCTCGTCCCCAAGTCGGAGCTGGGGAACCCGGAGATCCTCGTCACCTCGCGCCGCCGAACCAGCCATTCTTGCCCAACTTCCCAGCCGCTGGTATGCTTGAAGGTTTCCAAACGCCCGGTCTTCTTCGCCAGGGAAGCGCATGAGCGGAGATACCCCGAAATCGTCGCGTGACGCCGACGAGCATATCCATCTTCGGGGGGTGCGGGTACACAACCTGCGGGACTTCGATCTGGATGTCCCCCGCAACCGGATGGTGGTGGTGACCGGCCCGAGTGGGTCGGGCAAAAGCTCGCTGGCGTTCGACACGCTCTACGCCGAGGGGCAGCGCCAGTACATCGAGAGCCTTTCGGTCTACGCCCGGCAGTTTTTCCGCCAGATGGAGCGGCCCGACGTCGACCTGATCGAGGGGCTCCAGCCGACGATCTCGATCGACCAGCGGGCGAGGACCGGCAACCCCCGCAGCACGGTGGCGACGGTCACCGAGGTCTACGACTACCTGCGGCTCCTCTTCGCCCGGCTGGGAGCCCCCTTCTGCTACCAGTGCGGCGAGCCGATCCGGCAGCAGACGCCCGAGCAGATCCTCGACAACCTGCTCTCGCTGGCCGAAGGGACGCGGATGATGATCCTGGCCCCCCTGGTCCGCGGCCGCAAGGGGCAGCACAAGGACGTGCTGGCCGCGATCCGCAAGGCCGGCTTCGTCCGCGCCCGGATCGACGGCCAGGTGGTCGACGTCGACCATCCGCCCGACCTGGTCCCTCAGAAGCCGCACCATATCGAGGCGGTGGTCGATCGCGTGGTTGTCCGCGAAGGGGTCCGTGGCCGGCTGGCCGAGTCGGTCAACCTGGCGGTGAAGCACGGCGAGGGGCTCGTGCTAGCCACGTACGAGGAGAAGTCGCCGGAGGCGGAGAGCGCGTGGCACGACCTGCTCTTCAGCACGCAGTACGCGTGTCCGAACTGCAAGATCAGCTACGAGGAGCTCGAGCCGCGGACCTTCAGCTTCAACAGCCCGTACGGGGCCTGCCCGACGTGCGAAGGTCTGGGCGTTCGGGCGCAGTTCGATCCGGAGCTAGTGGTTCCGAACCCCGCCCTGCCGCTCTCCGCGGGCGCGATTGCGCCGTGGAAGGGAGCACCTCCCGGGACGGTCCGGAAACACAAGGCCCAGTTGCGCGATTTCGTCTCGACGGCTGGGTTCCGTTGGACGACGCCGCTTTCGAGCCTGAAGCCGAAGGTCTTCGGCGCGCTATTGCACGGCGACGGCAAGCGGTTCGCCGGCGTGCTCGGGCTTCTGGAAAGGGAATACACGACGACCGCCAGCGACGCGACCCGGCAGCGGCTCGAGGCGTTTCGTGGGCGCGTGACGTGCCTCGACTGCGGCGGGGCCCGATTGCGCCCCGAGGCGCGTTCAGTCCAAATTGGAGGCAAGGCGATTCACCAGCTCAGCGCGATGACGGTCGCCGAGGCCCACGCGTTCTTCGAGGCCCTCGCGTTCGACGAGGAGGATCTGCCCATCGCCCAACCGATCTGCTCCGAGATCCGCTCGCGGCTGGAGTTTCTCGACCGCGTCGGGTTGGGCTACCTGACGTTGGATCGGGCGGCCGACACGCTCTCTGGCGGCGAGTTGCAGCGCGTGCGCCTGGCCACGGGGCTCGGCTCGGGGCTGGTCGGCGTCTGCTACGTGCTCGACGAGCCGTCGATCGGGCTCCACCCCCGCGACAACCGCCGGCTGATCGACGCCCTGCGCGACCTCCAGGCCCGGGGCAACACGGTGCTCGTCGTCGAGCACGACGAGGCGATCATCCGCCGGGCCGACTGGCTGGTGGACCTCGGTCCAGGGGCGGGCCGGCACGGCGGCCGCATCGTCGCCCAGGGAACGCCCGAGGAGGTCGGCGCCAACCGCGATTCGCTCACGGGCCGCTACCTGACGGGCGATCTGACGATCCCCCTGCCGGCGCGTCGCCGGCGCGTCGCCAAGACCCGATCGATCACGCTGGAAGGCGTGCGGACCAACAACCTCAAGAACGTCACCGTGCGGTTCCCCCTTTCGGCCTTCGTGTGCGTCACGGGCGTGAGCGGCTCGGGCAAGAGTTCCCTGTTGAACGAGACGCTGGCCCGGGCCCTGGTCCGTCGGCTCGGGGGAATCGCCCCCAAGCCCGGCCCGCACACCAGCCTCCGCGGTGCAAGCCGCGTCGACAAGGTCGTGGTCATCGATCAATCGCCGATCGGCCGCACGCCGCGGAGCAATCCGGCCACGTACACCGGCGTGTTCGACGAGATCCGCAAGGTCTTCGCCGGCACCCGCGGCGCACGACAGCGGGGTTACAAGTCGGGCCGGTTCAGCTTCAACGTGAAAGGCGGCCGTTGCGAGGAGTGCCAGGGCCAGGGCCAGCGCAAGATCGAGATGAACTTCCTGCCCGACCTCTACGTCACCTGCCCGCAGTGCCGGGGAAAGCGTTTCAACCGGCAGACCCTCGAGATCCGCTACCGCGACAAGTCGATCGCCGACGTGCTCGACATGCGGGTCGACGACGCGGCCGCCTTCTTCGAGAACTTCGCGCTAATCGCCCGACTGCTGGGCACCCTCCACGAGGTCGGACTGGGGTATATCACACTAGGCCAATCGTCCACCACGCTCTCCGGCGGCGAGGCCCAGCGCGTGAAGCTCGCCACCGAGCTGGGGCGGGCCGAGACGGGCAGCACCGTCTACGTCCTCGACGAGCCTACCACCGGCCTGCACTTCGACGACATCAGGAAGCTCTTGGACGTACTCTCCCGCCTGGTCGACCTGGGCAACACCGTGATCGTCATCGAGCACAACCTCGACGTGATCAAAACCGCCGACTGGATCATCGACCTCGGCCCCGAAGGCGGCGAAGCCGGCGGCCACGTCGTCGCCACGGGCACCCCGGAGCAAATCGCCGCGTTGGAAGAGAACCACACGGGGCGGTACCTGAGGACTGTCCTCGATCGGAACGGTCACGCATAGGCCGTGGGTCGGACGCCGTCGCCCCGCTGGACACCACCGCCTACAATGCACGTGACGTTCCCCCCGACACCGCCCGGCACAATCCGATCCGGATGCGCACCATGACACCGCGCTCAGAAGACAACAACCCTGCCAGAACCGTCACCAAGGAGGACCTCGAGGCGATCCTCGACAGCCTCGTGGAGGGTATTGTCACCCTGGACGATGAGGGGAGAATCATCGGCATCAATCGGGCGGCCTGTGAGATCCTAGAGGTGGAGAAGGGGCAGGCCGTCGAGATGAACTGCTGCGAGCTGATGGGGAAGCAGTTGTGCGAGTCGGCCGCCGCCGTGCGGGATTCCATCCGAGACGGCACGCCGCTGAGTGATTTCCAGGTGCAGGTCCAGACCCGCTCGGGCCGGAAGAAGGTGCTCGTGTTCCAGACGACCACGCTCCGCGGGCCTGAGGATCGCCGCCGCGGCAGCGTGGTCGTGCTTCGCGACGTGACCGAGCTGGTCGCCTTGAAGGAGGATCTCGCCCGACGCCCCCGCGAGATCGAGCCGGCCAAGGACGCGGCCCGCCCGAGCGGACCCCAGGCCCGTGCCGTCCAGCCGGAGGCGGTCCGCGACGCGCTCGAAGCCACGGGCGGGAACGTGGCCAAGGCCGCCCGGCGTCTGCGGGTCAGCCGGACCACGCTCTACAAACGGATTGCCCAACTTGGAATTCGACGCCCCGAGGATTAGTCCCTGGTCCGCTTTCGCTTCCGGCTTCAGAGGCGGGCAACCCCCGCACTAGTCGGAGCCTGATGGTTCGGGCGGGGTCGACGGCGCGTCGGACGCCGCCGGCGAAGGTGGCAGCGGGGCCGGCACCGGGCTCCCCTCATCCGGCTCGGATCCCTCTTTGAACGGTGTCTCCTCCTCGGCCATGTCTCCCTGGGCAGGCGCATAGCGCATCCGCCAGCCGCCACCGATGGCCTTGTACACTGCAACAAGGTTCATCGCAATCTTGCCCCGACTTTCAGCCAGAGTGTCCTGCTGCAATACGAGGGCCCGTTGAGAATCGAGGACCCGCTGGTAATCGATCAGGCCCTGCTCGTATTGGAACAGTCCTATTCTCAGTGCCTGCTCTGTTTCATGGGCGGCTCGCCCAAGCGATCTGACTCGCTCTTGCTCGCGTAAGAAACCGACGATGGCGTCCTCCACCTCTTTGTTTGCCATCAGAACGGTGTTTTGATAGTCGATCACGGCTTGCCTGAAACGAGCATCTTCGGCTCGGACACTGTTCGCGATTCGACCGTAGTTCAGGATGTTCCATTGAAAGCCGGGCCCCACTCTTCCGGCAAGGCTGGTATCCCTGAAAACGTCGCTGAACTGTTCGGCGTCGAGAGAGATCGTGCCGGTGATTGCAATGCGCGGATAGAACTCGGAAGCGGCCATGCCGATGCGGGCGGATTGGGCCGCCGCCTGACGCTCGGCCCGACGCACGTCCGGGCGTCGCCGGAGCAGTTCGGCCGGAATTCCCACGGCGATCTCGGGGGGCGCCGAGGGAACGGGGGCTGGCCCGCCGAGTTCCTCCTGGAGGTCGCGGGGTGGCATCCCCAACAAGATGCAAAGCACGTTCTGAACCTTGCGATGGTTCTCTTCAAGTGTGGGAATCAGCGACTCCGTGACCGCAAGGATTGCCTTGGCCTGACGTACGTCGATCTCGCCCACTACGCCGCCTTGAAAACGCTGTTCAATGATTTCCAGGGCCTCCTCTTGTAGTGCGATGTTCTTTCGCACCAGCGCAAGCCGTTCCTCAAGTGTACGCATCTGGATATAAGCGGCAGCCACCTCCGCCTGGAGAATGACCAACACGTCGTCGTAGTCCTCGATTTGGGCATTCAGGTTTGCATCGGCGGCTTCGACCCCTCGGCGAATCCGGCCCCAGATGTCGAGTTCCCACGCCGCGTCAAATCCGATGGCCCAATCGTCGAACTCTCTATTGTCTGGAAACAAACCCAGGGGGTATGAATTATCGCTGATCTTGCCGCGGGAATAAGCCCCCGTCATTTGCTGCTTTTGCGGGAACAGACTGCCGGCGGCGATTCCTCGCTGGGCGCGAGCCTCTAAGATCCGCAGCCCCGCCTTCCTCAGAGGTAAATTCTGCTCGTAGGCGGTGTAGATCAATTCATTGAGGACAGGGTCGTTGAACACAGTCCACCAGTAGCTGTAGTCGGTTGCCTCGCTCTTAACGCTGGCGTTGTCGGCGTCAATCCAACGGTCGGCCACGGGGGCCGGCGGTTGGCCGTAATTCGGCCCGACCTTGAATCCGTTTTGCCACCACTGGCGGGTGCTCGTACACCCAGCAAGCAGACAGGCTGCCATCGCCACACCTGTTATCAGTGTACACTTCTGGGGGGTAGCTTTGTTGGATCTGTCCCAAATGTGGCAACTCATGACGCCGCCTTCTGCAAGACTAGAGACCTTCGGTTGTCTAGGGAAAGGCGAATCGGGCGTACGACCCTCCTGATTCACAAAACCGGGATTTGCGAGCGGACCCGCCTCATCCGCTTTATCGGCAACGCTCTTGTCGTGGCATGACCAAAGATTTTGTGAAATATACCGGTTGCTCTTGACGAATAACTGGTAAGTCGCGTAGAATGACTAAGCAGTCACTCGATTGATCGTCTGGTTTCCCGCAAAGAATACTCGGTTGAGCCGCGGAGGAAGTCATGACAAACTTGGCGGAACGGCGGAAGGAGCTTCTCGATTCGATGATGAGAGAAGCCGTCTACGAGGGCGCAGTGGCCGTCTTGACCGAGTATGGATTGAACGGCACGACGATGGACCGTGTGGCGGCCGCTGCGGGAATGGCCAAGGGCAGCCTCTACAACCACTTCCGCAGCAAGCAGGAGCTTCTGGAGTTCGTCTATGACAGGGCGGTCGCTCCGATGCAGGAGGCGCTTGCCGAGATCGTCAAGGACAGGCTCTCCGCAACGGAGAAGCTCGCGTCGATTTCCCGGTTGTGGCGTGAGTATCTTGTGAAGCACCATGCGGTGTTCGAGTTCCTGATCAACGACCATGCGGCCAGGGGGCTCTTGAGGGGCTCGGAACAAACCGCTCGTGCCTCCGGCATCAAACAGATCACCGCCATCATTAAACGGGGAATCGAGGAAGGAGAGTTTCGCCCGGTCGATGCCACCGCGGCGGCGGACATGTTCGTCAGCGCCGCAATTGGAATGGTGGAGCACGAATTTGCGGCGGGCACATCGCGGCCGGTAGACGAAGCGGTGGACGCGCTGATGGGAGTCTTCTTGCACGGCCTCTCTACGGACGAGGGAGAGTGCGAGGGCTGAGCGGCTACACCGCGGAGAGGCAAACACGAGAAAAGCGCCGAGCCACATGTTGGTCCTATCGAGAAAAGCCGGCGAAGCGATCGTGATCGGCGACAGGATCGAGGTCCGAGTGCAACGGATCTCCAGGAACCGTGTACGCCTGGCGGTCGAAGCGCCTGGGAATGTGAGCGTTGACCGGGGAGAAATCTGGCTTCAGAAACACGAGGATGACGAATGTGCGACAAAACAGTTGCCGAAATAGCAGTGGTCTCGACGGCCCCCCACGGCCAGTCTCGGGGCGCGGCACTCCGACGGCACGACCGACCGACGCCTGATGACACTCGGGACCAGGGAGTGAGGAAGACCGGAGGAATGAAAATGCTCACCAAAGGTGTAATCGCCGTGGCCGTAACCATCGGCTTGGCGGGCGCAGGTGTCGGCATATATTCTGTCTCGCAGACCGGGAACGTGACGGCGGAGAATGCAGTTCCAGAAGGAACAGAGAAACGCATACCTGTCGTCCTCACTCCTGCAAAGGAGATGACGTTTGAAAGCACGGTCGTCGTCTCGGGCAGTGTTCAAGCGAAGAAGTACGCCTTGGTCTCCGCCCGGATACCTGGATCATTGGACGCTGTCTACGTAGACGAGGGTGATCTTGTAGAATCCAATAAGACCAGGCTGTTTCAAACCGATTCGCTGAAACTCACAAAAGCCGTCGTCATGGCGGAGCAGGGCCTGACGGTGGCGGAGCATTCAGTTAGGGAAAAGGAAGCCAGCTTAGAGCAGATGCTGGCTGAGAAGGAGCAGGCCAAAGTCGACTTGGAACGTTACCGAGAACTGATTCGTCACAACGCCGTCCCACAACAGCTACTCGAGCAGCAAGAGTCGCGTTTCAAGCAATCATCCGCCATGGTGAAACACTCCGAGGCGCTGCTCGCGCTGGAAAAGACCAAGCTTGAGCAGGCCCGTGTGTCATTGACAATGGCCCAAAAGGACTTGGCGGACGCACTTGTGATAGCTCCCATTTCCGGGCGGGTGTCACAGCGTTTCATGGAACCGGGGGAGATGGCGGCCGCCGGCACGCCCGTGGTCAAGATCGAAGATCTTTCCGTGCTCGAAATCTCGGTGTTTCTCCCGGAAGAGTATTACGCCCGAGTCGAGCCCGGCAAGACGCGAATGCGGATCGAAGTCAGCGGCATCGACTTGGGCGTTCAGCCCGTAACCTACAAGAGTCCCACCGTTCACCCGAAGCTTCGCACGTTCGAAGTCAAGGGGTTGGTGGAGTCCCCGCCGCCGGGCGTCGCTCCCGGTTGCTTGGCCGAGGTCGTCATCGTCATGGACGAGCGAAGTGGTGTCGGAGTCCCGACGGCGGCAATCGGGCAGCGTGGCGGACATTCGGTCGTGTTTCTCGTCGAGGGGGAGCAAGCCCGGATGGTGCAGGTGAAAACCGGCCGCGAAATCAGCGGATGGACGGAGATCGTGGAAGGTGACGTGACCGCCCAGACGCCGGTACTCACGATGGGACAGCAGCTTGTTGAGGACGGCACGCCGGTTTCGGTCGTCGAGGAGGCCGCGCGATGATCCTCTCGGACGTTTCCATTCGCCGGCCGATTGCGATGGGCTGTCTAATCATCGGGCTGACGCTGCTGGGAGTGAACGCCTCCCGCAAGATGGGCCTGGAGCTGATACCCAAGGTAGATATCCCGTACGTCACTGTGGTGACGATCTATCCGGGCGCGTCGCCGGAAGAGCTGGAAACCGACGTGGCGAAGAAGATCGAAGACGCGGTCGTCTCGATCGACGGGCTGAAGCACGTCAGCTCCACCTGCATGGAAAACGTCTGCCAGACGCTGCTGGAGTTCCAGTTGGATGTCGACGTGGACATTGCGGCCACCGACGTGCGGGAAAAGCTCGACCTCATCCGCGCCGATATGCCCGAAGACGTGGAAGACCCGATCATCCAGAAATTCGACATCAACGCCAAGCCGATCGTCACCTTGGCGCTCTCGGGCGAGGTGCCGCTGGACGAGCTCTACGATTTCGCCGACAACACGCTACGCGACCGAATCACGGTGATCCCGGGCGTCGCCGATGTGCAACTGATCGGCGGCGCCGAGCGCGAGGTTCACGTGGAGTTGGACCGGAACCGGCTGGCCGCGCGGAGCCTATCCAGCATGAACGTCGTCCAGACCATCCAGCAGGCGGTTCGGACGATTCCCTCCGGCCGAATTCGCGAAGGCACCACGGAGTACGCGGTCAAGTTCGATGCCGACTACGACGAGGTGATCGAGTTGGCCGACCTCGAAATCGCCAACGAAAACGGTCAGCGTTGTCACATCCGGGACGTCGGGCGGGTCTCGATGGCCACCGAGGAGTTGCGGCAGGCGGCCAGATTGGACGGCAAGCCCTGTATCGCCATCAAGGTGGTCAAGAAGGCGGACGCCAACGCGGTGCGGGTGGCGGGCACCGTGCGCGAAGCGATGGGCAAGTTGAACGCCGAATTGCCCGGCGGCATGGACCTCGTCTGGATCGATGACGACGGCACGTTTATTGAAGCCACCAACCTGAGTGCCTGGATGAACGTGTTTGCGGGCGTCCTGCTGACAATGGCGATTCTGTTCTTCTTTCTCTACAATGTTCGGGCAGTGCTCGTGGTCAGCATTACCATGCCCCTGACGATCGTCATCGGCCTGTTTTTCATGCAGGCGGTCGGCTACACGCTGAACACCTCGACGCTGATCGCCATCGGGATGTCGGTCGGCATTCTGGTGACCAACTCGATCGTGGTGCTGGAAGCGATTGTCAAGCGACTGGATGCTTCCGGCGATCCCCGGGAGGCTGCTCGCCTGGGAGCCAAGGAAGCCTTTATCGCCGTATTGGCCAGTGCGGGCACGAACGTTGTCGTCCTGTTTCCCATGGCGGTCATGAAAACCCACGTCGGGCTCTTCATTGGACCGCTGGCGATGACCATGTTCATCATGACCGTCGTCTCCTTGTTCATTTCTTTCACGCTGACGCCGATGCTGTGCTCGCTGATCCTGAAGCCTCGTCAAGAAGGATCACGATCGATTCTCGCCCTCATGGAACGCGGCTGGAACTGGGGATTCGACCGCGTGCTGGCCGTGTACCGCACCGTCCTTCAGTTCAACGAGCGACATCGTTGGTCTGCGGTGCTCGTATTGCTGGGCGTAATCGGTATCTTCATACATTCGCTGATGCTCGGCGGCAAGCTGGGAACCAGCATGATGCCTGAGTTGGACAGAGGAACACTTTACTTGCGATTGGAGTTCCCCACGCGCTACAATCTGGCCGAGACGGTCCGGCGGGTGGAAGAAGCCGAGGCCAGAATCCAGGATTTGCCCGAATTGCGGCATGTCCTCAGCAGCGTCGGCAAGGTGGAGGCGGTTCTGGGACAATCGAGCCAGGGAGTCTACCTGGCACAGATCCTGATGAAGTTCTCGGAGCGAACCGAGCGAACCATCACGATCGACGAATTGATGGATGAGGTTCGCTCGCGAATGGAAGGTTTTCCCGACGCCATTGTCGCTGTCAGCCAGCCGTCGACAATCGGTGGCCAGAGCAACCCGGTGGAACTGGAAATCGCCGGCGATCAGTTGGAGACGCTGGACGCCCTGGCACTGAAAACACAGCAGTTTGCCGAGCAGATACCGGGAATCCTCGACCCCGACACGAGTGTCCGGCCGGGCAAACCGGAAATCCGCGTCCGCCCGCGAAGGTCGATCTTGAGCGATCTCCGCATGCCTGCCGTTCCCCTGGGGTTGACGCTCCGCGCCAACCTGGAGGGCATTGAAGCGGGTACGTATAAACAAGGCGCCCGCAGTTACGATATTGTCGTCAAACTGGCGGAGGAACAAGGCAAGGATCAGGTCCGCGAGTTCCTGCTCCCGGGAACCGACGGCCATCCGCTTCTCTTGACCAGCCTGGGAGAAGTCGTGCAAACCGAGATGCCGATCCAAATCATCCGCAAGGACAAGCGGCGCATCTCGAAACTCTATGCTCAATTGGACGAGAAGAGCCTGCCGTTGGGCACGGCGGTCAACCAGATCAGCGCGACCATCGATGAACAGATCAACCTGCCTCCGGGATACGACTACTCGTTTGCGGGAATCTACGAGATGATGGCCGAAGGTCAGGCGGGTCTGGCCGAGGCCGGGATCATCGCCATGGTGCTGGTGGTGCTCACCCTGGCGGCCATTCTCGAATCCTTCCGGCAGCCGGCGCTGATCCTGGTCACGATCCCGCTGGCCTTGATCGGCACGTTTTGGGCGCTGGCCGCCGCGGGTGAAAGCTTGAGCATCTTTGCTACCATGAGCATCGTGATGATGATCGGAATCGTGGTCAACAACGCTATTCTGATCATGGATCAGTTCAACGTGCACGTCAAAGAAGGTGTACCGCGACACGAGGCCATGATCTCGGCCGCTTGCGAACGCTTTCGACCCATCGTGATGATCACGCTGGCCGCCATACTCGGAATGCTGCCTCTGGCGCTGGGTCAAGGCATCGGGGCCGAAATGCGCAACGGAGTGGGCATCGCATCGGCGGGCGGTATCCTGGTCTCCGGCGTGCTCACTCTGATCGTGATGCCCATCCTGTACGACCTGTTTACGCGCGGAAAGAACACGTCGCATTAATGCAAGTTGCGCTGCCTGGGCGTATCACCCAGTCTGTGGCCCCGAGAAGCCTGCGTCGGTCAGGGAACCCCCTAATAGGTTGCGAGGTTACAACGTCCTGTGCTGCCCCGGGGCGCTGCGCCTCGCTGCGGCGTCAGGCAGGCAGGTTTCCGGCATCATCCGGGCGAGGCCCATGAACATCTTGATACTGACCAACACGTATCTGCCGCACGTCGGCGGCGTTGCACGAGTGGTGGAGGAATTTGCCGCGGAGTATCGCCGGCGTGGGCATCGGGTGTTGATCGTGGCCCCCGACTTCCCGGACGCTCCGAAAGGTGCTAAGGCCCGGATTATCTGAGACGGGAAGTCTGTGATTATGTGAGATGT
>CAZDHR010000066.1:0-22162 GCA_964505295.1 uncultured Planctomycetaceae bacterium | reverse complement strand
CTCGGGAGGCGCAGACCACGGGCCGTCGGCGCCGAGGTAGTCGTGGATGTCCTTGGCCGCGGCCTTTCCGGCGCCCATGGCCAGGATGACCGTGGCGCTGCCGGTCACGATGTCGCCGCCGGCCCAGACGCCTTGGCGGCTCGTGCGCCCCGTGTCGTCGTCGGCGACGATGTATCCCCGGCGATTCAGGTCGAGTCCCTTGGTCGTCTGGGTGAGGAGCGGGTTCGCCCCGGAGCCGATCGCCACGATCACCAGGTCGGTGTCGATGGTGAACTCGGCGCCTTCTATAGGGACGGGCCGGCGCCGGCCTGAGTCGTCCGGCTCGCCGAGCTCCATCTCCTGGCAGCGGATCTGCCGGACCATGCCCCGCTCGTCGCCGAGGTACTCGATCGGGGACGAGAGCAGCTTGAAGACGATCCCTTCCTCTTCCGCGTGATGGACCTCTTCGGCCCGCGCGGGAAGCTCGGCTCGCGAGCGGCGATAGACGATGTAGACGTTCTCCGCGCCGAGCCGTCGGGCGGTTCGGGCCGAGTCCATGGCCACGTTCCCGCCGCCGATCACGCAGACGGTGCGGCCGTGGACCACAGGGGTGTCGTACTCGGGAAAGGCGTAGGCTTTCATCAGGTTGCTGCGGGTCAGATATTCGCTGGCCGAGTAGACGCCGCCCAGGTTCTCCCCCGGCACGCCCATGAAATAGGGCAGGCCGGCCCCCACTCCCACGAACACGGCGTCGTAGCCCTCTTCGCCCAGTAGCTCGTCGATGGTGATCGACTTGCCGATCACCTGGTTCAGCTCGAGCTTGGCGCCGAGTCGGCGCAGGTAGTCGACCTCCTTTTCGACGATCGCCTTGGGCAAGCGGAACTCGGGGATGCCGTACATCAGCACCCCGCCCGGCTTGTGAAACGCCTCGAAGATCGTCACCTCGTGCCCCAAGAGGATCAAATCGCCCGCCACGGTAAGCCCCGCCGGGCCCGACCCGACCACGGCCACTCGCTTGCCGGTGGGGGCCGCTTTGTCCGGAAGCTCGATCAGGTCGTGCTCGCGCTCGTAGTCGGCCACGAAGCGTTCCAGCCGGCCAATGGCGACGGGCTCCCCCTTCTTGCCCAAAACGCAGAGGGCCTCGCACTGCGACTCCTGCGGACAGACCCGCCCACAGACCGCCGGCAGACAATTGGTCTCTTTGATTTTCCGTGCCGCCTCGGCGAACTTCCCTTCGACCACCAGCCCGATGAAACCGGGGATGTCGACGTTGACCGGGCAGCCCTCCAGGCAAAAGGGCTTTTTGCACTGCAAACAGCGTTCGGCCTCGGCCTGCGCCTGCTCGGCGGTGTAGCCGAGCGGGACCTCGTCGAAATTGTGGCTGCGGACCTCGGGGGCCTGCTCGGGCATGGGCTCCCGCGGCTTCTTCTCTCGTTTTTTCTTGGAAGGCTTGTCGTCCATCGTCTCAGCTCAGCTCCTGCATCATTCGTTCCAGCGCACAGGCTTCCTGCTCGTGGTAAATGTTCTGCCGGGACATCAACAGGTCCCAGTCGACGAGGTGCCCGTCGAACTCCGGGCCGTCCACGCACGTGAACCGCGTCTGGCCGCCCACCTCCACGCGGCATCCGCCGCACATGCCGGTCCCGTCGACCATCACCGAGTTGAGGCTGACGATCGTCTTGACGCCGAACGGCCGGCTGGTGAGCGAGCAGAACTTCATCATCACGGCCGGGCCGATCGCGTAGACGCACTCGATCGTCTTCTCGCAGTCCTGCTCCAACAGCTCTTTGAGCGGCTCGGTGACCAGGCCCTTGCGCCCGGTCGTGCCGTCGTCGGTGGTGACGATGTGCTCGTGGCTCACCGAGGCCAGCCGATCCGTCCAGAAGAGCAACTCCTCCGACCGGGCCCCCTGGATGGTGATCACCCGGGAGCCCGACTGGTGAAACGCCCGGGCGATCGGGTAGACCGGCGCGGTCCCCACGCCGCCGGCGACCATCACGACGGTGCCGAACGGCTCGATCTCCGAGGCTTTTCCCAGGGGGCCGATCAGGGCGTGGAGGGCGTCGCCGACTTCCAGCTTGGAGAGCTTCAACGAGCTGGCGCCGACGACCATCAGGACCATGGTGAGCGTCCCCTGCCGGGGGTCGAAGTCGGCGATCGTCAGGGGGATGCGCTCCCCCCTTTCGTCGGCCATGACCACGACGAATTGGCCCGGCAGGGCCTTTTTGGCGATCCGGGGCGCCTCGACCACGATCTCGTAAATCTTCGGCGCCAGCTCCAGCTTCTGAAGAATCTTGCTCATCCGATGACCCATCCGGTTAGTCCGCGCGATTGTCGCCACAAACGGCAGGATAACAGCATAATACTGCATAGCCTAACACTCCATCCCCTCCCACGCCAGTTGGAGGTGACCCCAAAAAAGGTGACAGCCACCAAATTTGGGTAATCCACGTATTCTACCAGGTGCCATCTTTTCTACCTTCGCCAGATTTGGTGGCTGTCACCTTTTCTGGTCGACTAGCCCGTGAACGGCTTGTCAGCCTGCGAGAATAGCACTAAACTGTGAGTTTCGTGCCATCCCGCGCCGCAACGGCCGTGAGCGGCCCGAGACGGACTGAGTAGGAAGCCCTGGAACAGACCGAGCTGAGAATGAGCGAGTCGGCGATGATGAAGACATTTATGGCCAAGCCGCAGGACGTGGAGGCGAAGTGGTGGCTGGTCGACGCGACCGACAAGGTGGTGGGCCGGCTGGCCAGCGATATTGCCACGATCCTGATGGGCAAGCACCGGCCCACGTATACGCCGCACGTCGACACGGGCGACTTCGTCGTGGTAATTAACGCCGACAAGGTGGTCTTCACCGGCAAGAAGTGGGACCAGAAGAGGTACACCTGGTACACCGGCTACCCCGGACTGAAGTCGGAGACGGCACGGGAGCGGATGGCGCGCCATCCCGAGAAGATCCTCACCGAAGCGGTCCGCCGGATGTTGCCGAAGAACAAGCTGGCCAGGAAAATGCTCTCGAAGCTGAAGGTCTACGTCGGCGACCAGCACCCCCACCAGGCGCAGCAGCCGGAGCCGCTTGAGCTAGGGGTCAAGAAATAGTCGAAATCGCGATCATCGACAGCAAACAGCGAGTCCCCAGGCCGGCCCCGACAAGCCCGGCGCGCCGGTAAGACAAGAAGAAGGTCATCCATGGCAGACGCGGCGACCGTCGAGGCAAAAGGCACAAACGACTTCTTGGGCACCGGTCGACGCAAGTCGTCGGTCGCCCGGGTGCGGCTCCGCCCGGGGCGGGGCCGGATCGTGGTCAACCGGCGGCCGCTGGAAGACTACTTCCCCCAGCGGCAACAGCAAATCGCGCTGCTCGCTCCCTTGGAGCAAACCGGGAAGCGCGGCGAGGTGGACGTGATTATCCGCGTCCACGGCGGCGGCTTCACCGGCCAGGCCGACGCCTGCAAGCTGGGGATCGCCCGGGCGCTGAAGCAATACGACGTCGCGTTGGAGGAAGGCCTCCGTGACGCCGACCTTCTGACCCGCGACAGCCGGGCGAAGGAGCGCAAGAAGTACGGCCTGCGTGGCGCCCGCCGAGGCACCCAATTCTCGAAACGGTAGTCCTTTGACTACGGCCGACGCATCTTCAAGCGACGCCGAGCGTTCCGGGCAGTTGCACGGTTCTCGGCTCGCCCCCGTCTGGTGCTTCGTTCTGTGGTTGGATTTCGCGCTGCTCTTCTCCCTCTACGACTCGAGCGTTCTTCTGGCCAACGCCCGTGCGCCTCACGGAGCGAGCCTGCTCAATTACGAGGTGCGGGACGGGAAGATCGACGAGTCGCTGATGTACATGCCCTCGATACGGAGGAAGGCGCACGGAGCCTGGGGCTGCACGGATCCGTACATCAAGGAGCATCGAGATCAGCCGGAAATCCGGCCGTGCCTGCCCGCGTGGATCGGCTGCGTGCTCTACTGGGCGGGCGGGGGAGTCAACGGCTGCGTCGTCCTGCTCCACGTGGTCTTGCCGGCGGCCGGAGGCGTGCTGCTCGTACGGTTCTTCCGAAGCTTCGTCTCGTTGCGCCTCGCTGTCGGGCTTGCGCTGCTCGGCGTGGGCGGCGCCTGCTACGCGATCAATTGGTACCTGACGTCCCTGCATCTGGTGCCGCTGGGCATTTCGGAGTATTTCCCCTATTGCCCGGAGAAGTGCGTTCTGGGGGGCGACGGCATGTTGCACTTACAGGCCAACCGTTTCATGTCGCCCGGGGTGACCTTGCCGTGGCTCTTGGTCGCCCTCTGCGCGCTGGGCCACGACCCCGACCTGCGCCGGCCGCGGCGTGCCGTGCTCGTCGGGCTCGTCTGGGGACTTCAGCTCTACGTGTACCCGCACGGATTCGCCTTCCTCGGCATGCTCTTCGCCGCCCTGCTCGTCGTGAACTTGTGGGCGGCGTGGAGCAAGACGGCGGACGGCGATGGTGCTCCGGCAGTTCGACAGACCGCTCGGGCTGCCTTGCTGATCGGGCTTTCGGCCGCGGTCGTCGCCGTCCCGTTCGGCGTCGGTCTCCTCAGGTTTCGAGCGACCCCGAACGCCGGCGACGTCCTCCTGCGAGCCGGATACTCCGACGACCTCTGGGCCACGATGCACGCCCCCATTTACCTTTGGGTGGCACTGGCCGTGTGGCTCAAGACGTTGGCCAATCGCGCGGAGGGACGCCGGGCGTGGAGTATGACGGCAACGCCGCCGGATCGGCTGTGGCTCGCGTTGGTCGCGGTTTCGTCGCTGGGCACTTGGCTCGCTTCCGCGCTGGCTGCGATGCGCCTTTTCCCCCAGCCGTGGCTGATTCCTTCGCGGATCACGTCGTTCCTCGTGCCGGTGGTCGTCGCCTGGCCGCTGGTTGTCTGGGCGAAGAACGAGTGGTCCGCGGCGGCGCGCCGTTGGGCGACCGGGGTCGCCGCGGCGGGACTCGTGCTCTACGCCGCGTTGCTCACGTGCGGAGAGGTCGCCTCCGGAGTGCACAATGCGCCTCACTATCAGCTCACCGGCGCGATGTGCGCCTTCCGCGAGGCCGTCGAGGGGCAGACGGAAAGCGAAGCGACGGTCATGACGGATGACCTCAAGCTCGCGGCGCTGCTGGTCAACGCGACCGATCGATACTCCTACCTTGGCTACGGCATTGCCAGCAACGCGAGTAACGAAGAGCTGCTCGAGCGATTGATGGTTCCGTGCGTGATGAAGGGCAAGACGTTCGACCAGTTCTACGAGCAGCACTACCGGAAGGGGTTCGGGTTGCCCAACGGTCCGGCCGGCGGCCACTGGGTGCTGCACCACGGGATGACGACGACCGATTTCGACCGCGAGCTCCTCGCGGCCAAATACTCCGAGCTGGTCGACCTGCGGGCGCAAGAGCTATTGAGCCGGTATGCTTGCGACTACGTCTACCTGGGCGCCGACGAAGTAGAGCAGCGATACCGGGAGTTGTTGGAGCCCACCGGCTCTCCGAGCTTGTTCCGCGTCAAGATCGTCCGGCCGTGAAGCAGACAAAGTGAGGCAACTCGCAAGAAATAGCATACCAACCGCTGGCGCATCCGGAAAAAGGTGACAGGCACCTTTTGTGCGAAGCACCCGAAGGGCCTTTCAGGCAAAAGGTGCCTGTCACCTTCCTGCCGCGTGGCTCAAGCAGTTAGCCGCCTGGCCGACTACGCGCTCGGCTGCCGGGCCTCGTACGCCAGGCTCTGGATGAATCGCTTGGCGGCGATGTAGTCCATCTGGGGCACCCGGGCGACGCGTTTTTCCAATGCCTTCAGAAAAGCTTTGGTCGTTCGATGGATGTTAAGATAGGCCGACGTGCTGAGCTGGGCTGAGGCGGCCCGCTCGGCAAACAGGGCCTCCAGCCGGGCGCGATAATCGGCGTAGCGGTCGTCGCGGAGCAGGATCGGCCAGGAGATATCGCCGGTGACCGAGTCAAGCTCGCTGGGGCTAAGTCGCTCCGGCCTGCCCGCCGCCGCGTAGCGCTTCAGGTCGTCCAGTGTCGGCCGGGGGCCTCGCAGCAGCGCCCGGTACTCCCGGTTCCTCAATCGCATCTTGAAATAGGTTTCCATCGCCTGGAGCTGGTTCTCCAGCTCGTATCGCCGGGCCTCGGCACGAGCGATCCTCGCCTGGGAGCTGAGCAGATTGTACTGCCCCGCCGCCCGGGTCATCGCAGCAAGCCCCCGCGCATAGGCGCTTGCGGGCGTGGAAGGTCCGTGGTAGCCATAGGGGACCGGATAAATCTGCGCAAGATGGGTAGCCTGCGGAAAGCCGCTCCGCCTATCAGGGGAAGCGACGGCTTGCGCCGACACGTCTGTCGAAGCTGCACAGACCGCCAACACCACCACGCAACCGATAAGCCGGGTACTCATGGTCCAGTCCTCCTCCCGTTCGCTGGACGTGCCTCAAAGCGCTCCGCTGAGGCCGGAGTAGACTTCCCAACGGCTATTCGCCGCAGAGGGCGACATCTTTTCTTCGCGGCGAGCCATTCGATCGTTCGCCAAAAACGTGACGAAGGCCTTGCTGCCTCCCTGTTTTTCCTAGAAATGGGTGGTGCTGTGGACGCGGCCGGCCGTCGGTTTCACTTGCCTTTCACTTGCCTTGGGCGACGTGTCTGCTGAGCCACTCCGCGGCGCCTCGGACGATCCGTTCGTGGCCGCCCTCGAAGATCGTCACCCGGGCCTTCCCCGCCGTGCGACGAAGGTAGATGGCCCGGCCGAACGTGGGGTCCTCCGGCTGGTCGCCGGGTTGCGGGCGCTGGAGTCGCCCGTCGGGCCGGCTGAGCTGGGCGATTTCCTCCTCACTGATGACGGGCGAGCCCTGGGCGGCGGCCACAAGGTTGAACGCATCGAGCGTGTGCCGGATCGGCACGGAGCCCTTGTGCCCGTCGTGAACGCCCGCCGCCAGATCGAGCGGCACGTCGACGGCCCGATCGAGCCACGTCTTGGGCGAGCGGGCGCGATACTGTTGGTCGACCTCGGGGCTTTCGCCCGGGGCGCCGCCGCAGCTTGCGCGGAGCATCGCGCCGTAGCCCGTCTTGGCGTGTCTCGCATGCCATGCGGCCAGGTCGCTAATCCCGACCCACGCGCTGACGGCGGTCCACCGCTCCGGGTGTCGCCCGGCCATAAGCATCGCCATGTGGCCCCCGCCGGAAGCCCCGGTCAGGTAGATCCGCGTCATGTCGATCGGGTATCGCTTCAGGACCCAATCCACCGCGTCGAGGATATCCTGCTGGGCCTTCTCCGACCCGCAAGCATCGGGCGACCTGTTCGGCCCACGAAAGTGCGGCCAGAGGTAAATCCACCCACGCTGGTCCGCCTCGCGCTCCATCCCCAAATCCCGCTGCTCCACGTTGCCGCTCCACGTGTGCAGCGAGACCAGAAGCGGCACGGGCGCGCCGTTCGGGTCGAAGCCCTCCGGCAGAATCAAGTAGCACGGCTGCTCGGTGCCGTCGATCGAGCTGGGCACGAGAATCTTCTCGCGGACGCCCGCGACTGACGAACTGCCCACGAGAAGCGCACACAGAAGGCCGATCACCAGAACAACGGAAATTCGTGCATTCACCACCATCTACTCCCCTCACGGATGCGACGCTGAGTCTTCGCCCTCCGGGAAAGAGGAGGGTCGGCAAAGCAGAGAGCCCCCTTTTCCGAGCTATTGCCGGTCCGATTGATCCTTCCGTTGGGCCGATACGAGCAAACGCTCATGGAGGAATTCAGGAGCGAGGTCCGCGCCGTTTTCCCACACGATGGTGTTGAGCTCCGGATCGACTCGGAATGCCTTGAATCTCTCCTTGTCTTTCAGAGGGGCAAACATCTCTCCGTGAAGCTCCTTGGCAAGGTCTACGAAGCCCTCTGCCCCGTCGTTGAACTTCAGATGAATGATGTAGTCCCGCTCGTACTTCGCTTCGACAACGTGCAGGATCATGGGTCTACTCCAACGGCGCGATGTACGCCAGCGGCTGCCGCTGGCTGGCACGTTCCCAGTTGTCCAGAAGTTCGTCCGTATGCATTATCCGCCACTCGTCTGTAAGCGACAAGGCGCGCTTTGGCAGTGAGCCCCGAAGCACGGCTCCCGTGCGGATATCGATCATCGCTTCGTCGCCGCTATACTTGGCGTGGAAGTGCGGCGGAAGATGGTCTTCCCAGTAGAACGCGATGGCAATGCCGAAGAACCTGCTGACGACGGGCATCGTGATATCCTACGGTGGGAGTTCACTGTTTTCAAACGATTCGACGGCCCAGTAGAAGGCGTGTTGCCAGTGCCTCTCTCAACTTGGGTTTCTTGCATGCCCCATGGAAGCACGGGCGAAACGCCCGTGCCACCCGGCCGAGTTGTCCGTGCCCTCAGCCGTTGCTAGCGCGGCTATTTGTGGTCAGGGCGGGAAAGGGGGGACATTCTACTTTTCCGGGTCCACGCCGGGCTGCCTACAAGAACAGAATGCCCCTTCTTCTCCTTCAGGAAGATTCCCCGCCATCGACTGGCTGTAGCTGCATGACGTGCAGAAGCGAGACGACCACGTAGTGGTCGTACACCGGCTCCGGATCGTCCGGGCGAGGAAACCCGATGAACAGGGAAGAGCGGCCAACGGCGACGAGCTCCGGATGCCGGACCTCGTACGCACGACCGTCGGTCAGCGTCACCCGAAACGGCTGCTGTCGCACGAACTGTCGGACATCTTCGGGCTGCATCGCGATGCTTCCCGGAGGCTATGGCCTCCCACTCCGCGCTAATCCAAGAACCCCACCAGCTCCTGGCTCCGGCTGGGCTGTTGGAGCTTGCGGACCGCTTTGGCTTCGATCTGGCGGAGCGGGCCCGACGCATCGGATGCACCGTACCGGTGAGCTGGGTAGCTGGCTGCGGTCGTGATGGTTCACCCGTCCTGAGCGCTCAGCATCTTGATAATGTGCTTCGCCAGGTATTCTTTGATCTCGCGATGGCGCGGGACTGGCTGGGAAACACCTGTCGTGGGATTGCGATACCAGTCGTGCTTGCCGCCGCGCCGAATGAGCACGCACCCAAAGCCCTCGATGGTTCGGATCAAGTCCACGCGCTTCACGGCACGACGAGCTCCTCGACCCTCCGTATCCCTGGGATCTGACCGCTCGTGATGTCCTTCTGCAGGTCCGTGAGGTGTTCCTTCAGGTCCTCCAGGGTGTCGCCTTGGGTCCAGTAATCAGGATACTCTTGGAGATACCCGAGCCAAGCCCCGCCTTCTTCCCAGACGACAATCTTAACCACCGGCATGGCAACAACCTCCGCTTCCACAGCCGCGCTAATCCAAGAACCCAACCAGCTCCTGGCTGCGGTTCGGCTGCTGGAGCTTGCGGACCGCTTTGGCTTCGATCTGGCGGATTCGCTCGCGGGTGACTTTGAAGATGTGCCCCACTTCTTCGAGCGTGTAACTGTAGCCGTCGCCCAGGCCGTAGCGGAGCTTGATGATCTCGCGCTCGCGGTAGCTGAGCGTCTTGAGCACCTTGCCGATCCGGCCGCGGAGCATCTCCTGCGTGGCGCCGGTGGCCGGGCTTGCGGCCTCGCCGTCGGGCAACAGGTCGCCGAAATGGCTGTCCTCGCTGTTGCCGACGGGCCGGTCGAGACTGATCGGGTAGCGGCTCATGGCCAGCACGCGGCGGGCTTCGTCGATGCAGGTGCCGCTCTCGTCGGCCGTCTCTTCGATCGTCGGCTCGCGACCGAGCTCCTGCAGCAGCTTGCGGGAGACGTTGCGCACGCGGGACATCGTCTCCACCATGTGGACCGGGATGCGGATGGTCCGGCTCTGGTCGGCCACCGCCCGGGTGATCGCCTGGCGGATCCACCAGGTGGCGTAGGTGCAGAACTTGAAGCCGCGGCGATACTCGAACTTGTCGACCGCCCGCATTAGCCCCGCGTTCCCTTCCTGGATGAGGTCCAGAAAGCTCAGGCCGCGGTTGCGGTACTTCTTGGCGATGGAGACGACCAGGCGCAAGTTGCCCTCGGACAGGCCGCGCTTGGCCTCCTGATACTGGGCGTGGACTCGCCGGAGTTCCCGGACGCGGTTCCGCAGGCTGGTGGGGGTTTCCTGGGTAGCCCGGAGGATATTCCGAAACTCCATGATCCACGGTTCGCGTTCTCGCGCAGGGCCTTTGGCCTTGCGATGTGCGTCGATCCGCGCCTTGAGTTCGTCGACGCGGCGGCTGAACTCGTCGAGCGTGTTGACGGAGGGCTCGAGCCGCTGGGTGCGAAGGCCCAACTCCTCAATCAAGTGGACCGCCCGGCGACGACACCGCCCCAACCGCCGCCACGCTTCCTGCCGCTGGCTCATCGGACGCGACTTGGAGGTGGCTACCCAATAGTCGCGCCGGTTCCGTTTGAGCAAGATCTCCAAGGTCCCCAGATTGTGGGGCAAGCGGCCGAGGATTTGCTGCTTCTCCAGCCGATCGGTCACCGACACCTGCACGGTGCGGTCGAACGGCAGTTCCCCGTCGTGCACGCGGCGCAGGACGCGAACGGCTTGCTGCATGACGTAGTCGCACTCCAGGAGCTTGCGACGGAACTTCCTGCGCGTGACCTCGATCTGCTTGGCCAGGGAGATCTCTTCCTCACGCGTCAGAAGCGGAATCTCTCCCATCTGAGTCAAGTACATCCGGACCGGATCGTCGGACCAGGATTCGGCTTCGTCGGGAACGAGCGGCTCCTCCGCCGCGGCCTCCGACTCCGCCTCCACCCCAGCCTCGCTATCCTCGTCAGTCAGCTCCTCATCGTCGTCGAGCGACTCGTCGGGCTTGCCCTCCAGACCCGTCTCTTCGTCCGCATGAGTCGCGTCTTCCTGATACTCGTCCAACAATGCGTCTGCGTCGTACAAAACGGAACTCCTACGTTACAACCCATGAAATACCGCTGCACCGACCCCAGAGCACGGCGAAGTGTCCCGACCATCCAGCCGATCCGAGTGGCAGCGCCCGCACGGGGGCGTGGGCCTTCGCCTTGAGAACACGGCATCGTTCCAGGGCACTTCCCGCCTTGATGGCTGTTCGCCCAGCACGTGGCCGTCGAAAACCACGCAATTCTACCACCCGTTGGCCAGGACGGTGGCGCCGCTGGTCATTTGGCAAAGAATTACGTCCACGGGATGAAGATACCGGGTCCCTAGAGTCCCCATGTTCCCCAGGCTGCCATGCCGCGAGGCTATGCTCGCTCCGCCGTCGCATTCAGACCGGCGTGCCGACTACCGTCGGGAGAGAGCTTCCTTCGCGCAGGGAGCTTGGCACCACGACAGGGGTCCAACGCGCATAGCACAGTCGATGGACGGCGAGGTCCCCCCTCGGTGCTCTAAGGAGGCGGGAAGCTTACGCTTTCTCACCCGCAGGCCTCTTTGCCGAGGCTAGGTGTACGAGGGGCTGAGCATCTAATTCTAATCACAGAGTCGCGTGCGTCCAGGGGGTAGTCCACAATCTACGCGAAAAAACCCGGGGCCTCCCTTCGATCGGCCTCCCCGGGTTAATCTGGGGTGCTTAGGAAATCCAGGAGGATCCGTTACCCCTGGCGCAGACGGAAGCTCGGCCGCGGCGTGGTGGCCGCGTGGAACCGCGTTTGGGGGAAAAAAAGAATCTAACGAGGCAGGGCCTCAGACCAAGGCGAGAGTCCAGTGGTCAGGGTTCGGGGGTTCAGGGTTCAGCACTTGGAGTTCCACCTATACACGTAAGTCCTGAACCCTGAACCCTGGACCCCACAAACTCGACTCGTTTGCCGCGAGTTCCGGAAACCAAGTACCCTAGGAGGGCCGCTCCCCAAACGACTGCTCGCCTGGCATGGAGCAACGAGATACACTTGATTCATTGGGGATTGACCTGCGATTCCCCGCTCATGACCGGCATTTGCTGCCTCCACAATCGGAGGAGAGCCTTCGGAGACCTGCCGTGAAAGCCAAATACCTTCTTCCCTGTCCCTGTGGTCGGCAGATCCCTGTCCTGGCCAGCCAAGCGGGCCAACAACTTCAGTGCGAGTGCGGTGCGTCGCTGGAAGTCCCGTCGATGCGGGGCCTCGCCGAGCTCGAACCCGTCGGCCCAAGCCCGGACGTCGGGTCGTCCGCCGCAGCTTCCCCGGACGCGATGGCTCCAAAGAGGGTGCAGAGGACCTCCCGAGGGAGGGTTCCGGTCTGGGGGACGCGTCAGAGGTTGCTGCTGATCGGGGCCGTAATAACCACGGTGGGGGTAGGGATGGGGGCCTATTTCCACGTCTTCCGGCCGCGACAGCTCGACGCCGAGGGCTTGGCGCCAATCCAAACCTGGAACGTTTGGCGCGACCTGAGTCACGGGATCGACCAGCGGCCCGCCTGGGAATCGGACTACCTGGAATTCCTGGCCAGCTACCGCCGTTGGATGATCGTGGCCGGGGCCATTACGGGCATCGGCGTGATCGTGATGGGTGGCTCGTTGTTGGCTCCGAGAAGCCGCCGAAAACGCCGAGCCCGGAGACCCCCGCCCCGTAGAGTCGGCAGTCCCGCCGGAAACCCGAGGGCGTCTTGACGCACGCCCGGTCGCGGCAGGACGCCCAACGGATCGGGGCGCTACGCGCCCTGGTGAATAGCCCGGACTATCGCTTGCGCAGCACGAACACGACGTCCTCCGTCTCGGAGGTTACCCGGATCGGGTGATCCATCTCGTAGGCGAAGTCGTACGTCTCGACCGTTTCCAGCTCGGGGGTTCGATCGAGGAGCCCGCGGAACTGGCGGGCGGTGTAGGTGCGGAAGACGAATTCGTCCTCCAAGCGGAATTGTCGGGTCGGCGTGTAGACGTCAAACGTCAGCCTCACCCGCTCTCGGCGGCGCCGCCGATCCAAGTCAATCGACTGCATGTCGGAGAGCACGCTCAGGTGGCCGCGCCGGGCAGACCACGACTCGCGATCGCACGTCGGCTCGTGCGCGGGGGTGAGGTGGAGCCCCAGCATGTAGATTCCGCCCTTGGCCAGTGCCCGGGCGACGCACGCCAGGTGGCCTTGCGCCTTCGCTTCCGAATCGAGGTGTCGGAAGCTGTTGATCGTGCTGAAGGCCGCGTCCACTTTGCGCTTCAGGCGGAAGTCGGCCATGTCGGCGACGACGGCCGCGGGCGCGAAGCCGTGGCGCACCAGCCGCGCGTTGCAGTACTCGACCGCGTGGGGATTCAGGTCGTTACCCGACACTTCGTATCCGGCCCGGGCGAACTTCGCCAGCAAGCGGCCGGTGCCGCACGCCGGCTCGAACAGCCGCCGCACCGGGCGAAGCGCGTGTCGCCCGAAGCACGCGGTGAGGAAATCGTATTCCGCCTTCCAGTCGGAGTTGAACAAGACGTCGTAGTACTTGGGGTAGTCGTAGATGTTTCCCCGGATGACTTCCATCGTGATCCCGTTTCGCTTGATGTCCGGAAGGCTGCGCTCACTCGCGGCTTGGCAGGACCAAAGCATATCGAGTGGTACGCTTCGCGGCAAGGACTTCGGGAAGACGGGCCGTCTTGCCTTTTCCTTGGCCCTCGCATACCGTTACGTGCCGACGTTCAGCCGTCTCTTTCCAACCACACGTGAAGCGAACCGAATCATGAAAGCCGCCTACATCGAACAGACGGGACCGCCGGAAAGCATCCTCTATGGCAATCTGCCCAAGCCGGAGCCTTCGGGATCGCAAGTGCTCGTGAAGGTGGGGGCCGTGGCGGTCAACCCGGTCGATACGTACGTCCGCGGCGGGATGATCGCCTTCGAGCTGCCCAGGCCGTTCATCGTCGGCTGCGACCTGGCCGGCGTGGTCGAGGCGGTGGGCCCGGAGGTGAGCCGATTCAAGCCGGGCGATCGAGTCTGGGGCACCAATCAGGGGCTGCTCGGCCGACAGGGGACGTTCGCCGAGTACGCCGCGGTCGACGAGTGCTGGCTCTACCCGACGCCCGAGCGGGTCGCCGACCGGGAGGCGGCCGCGATCGCCCTGGTCGGGATCACCGCCCATTTGGGGTTGTTCCGCAAAGCTCGAATCCAGCCCGGCGAAGCGCTCTTCGTCCACGGCGGGTCCGGCGGCGTCGGCTCCTGCGTGGTGCAGATGGCCAAGGCGGCCGGCGCCCGGGTGATGACCACGGCGGGCGACGACCGCAAGGCCGAGGCCTGCCGGCAGCTCGGGGCCGACCTCGTGGTCAACTACAAGACCGACGATGTCGACGAGGCAATCCGCCGGTTCGCGCCCGAGGGTATAAACATCTGGTGGGAAACACTCCAGGAACAGGACTTCGAGCGGATCGTCGGGCACCTGGCGCTCGGTGGCCGGATCGTGGTGATGGCCGGGCGCGACGCGAAGCCGCTCTTCCCCGTCGGGCCGTTCTACGTCAAGGACTGCTCGATGCACGGCTTCGCCATGTTCAACGCCCCGGCGGAGAAGCAACGCCGGTGCGCCGACGACATCAACCGCTGGATGGCCGAGGGCAAGCTTCGGGCGAAGATCGCCAAGGTGATGCCGCTCGCAGAAACCGCGGCCGCGCACCGCCTCCAGGAAGAGAACACGCTGGCAATGGCCGGCACGCTGGCGGGTAAGATCGTGCTGGAGCCGTGAGGGGAGTGGTGAGTGGCGAGTGGTGAGTGGCGAGTGGGGACATCACGTGACGGTCTCGCGCTGAGGTAAGGCGGATGTCGCTCCGGTTTCGCCGTCGAGACAAGCAGGGAAGGGTCCACTGGTACTTGGTGGGCGTCCCTTGGGTTCTGGTTGTCGTGGTGATCGGACTGGCGATTGCGCTCCTTCTGCCGCTCTTCGAGTGGCTGCGGGGCCTCTTCTGAAACGCCCGGCGCCGGCGGCTCTCGGCCGGAGCGACCATCGCGGTCCGGCGGCTGCCGGCGTTGTTGCATGCGCCCGGCTCGGGTGATAGCATGCCTGAGCAGAGGGCTGCTCGACGATCCGACGCCGCCAGCGACCGCCGTCCTGGAGAAGCCGCATGTGCGCCATGTGCGATTGCAGAGTCCGGATGATCATTTCGGCCGGCGTGCTGTGCCTCGTCGGCCCGGCGCGGGCCGACGCGGACGATGCGGTCCCGTCGTTGCGCGTCCGGGAACAAGTCGTGGTGGACCGGGAGGCGTGGAAGTGGAACTGGGCGTCGTGGGACCAGGAGAAGATCGTCACGTTCGGCCGGTTCCAGTATACGCCCTACTGGGACGCCGACCGCGTGTTCGTGCTCGCGCGACGCGATCTCGGCACCGGCCAGGTGCAGACGCTGCGGCTCCCCAGCTTCAAGCTTTCGAGCGACGACCGCCACCGCAACACCTGCCTGGGCGTGAGCCCCGCGGACGGGCGACTGCACCTGTCGTGGGACCACCACAACAACCCGCTCCGCTACGCCAGGAGCCGTGCCGGGTTTCTCACCGATCCCCCGTCGCGGCTTGCGGTCGACGACGTCGAGCCGGCCGCGCCGATGCTGCCCGACCCGAAGCTCGAAGCCCGGGTGACGTATCCCCGGTTCTTGAACGATCGCCGGGGCAACCTGTTCCTCGTCTACCGCATCGGCGGGAGCGGCAACGGCGACCTCTACCTGCACCGCTACGACCCGGCCGACGCGGCGTGGAGCCGGATCGGCATGCTCTTCAGCTCCCGGGGCACTTACGCCCCGTGGCAAAACAGCACCTCGCGATGCGCCTACCTCCACGACCTGGTGTTCGACCGCGCGGGCCGCCTCCACGCCAGTTGGGTCTATCGCGAGGCCGGGGCATCCTGGGCAAGCAACCACGACCTGCACTACGCCTACAGCGACGACCAGGGCGTCACGTGGCACAACAACGCCGGCCGGAAGATCGCCGACCTGGCCCGGGGCGATCCGATCGCGCTCGAGGATTCCGGCATCGTCGTCCGCGAGATCCCCGTCTACTCCTGGCTGATGAACGCCGGCTGCCTGGCCCTCGACTCGAAGGACCGGCCGCACGTCGTCACCTTTCGATCGCGGATCGAGCACAAGCCCGAGCGGCTCCAGCACGGCCCTCCGCCGGAAATCGAGAAGGAGCTCTCGTTCGTCCATTTCTGGCGATCCGAGGACGGCACGTGGCAAGGCGGCGAGCCCATCGACCCGGGCCCCACCGGGACAAGCCGCGTCGACGTGGTCTTCGACCGGGCCGACAACCTGTATTTCTACTACCCCACCGAAGACGGCTTTCGCTACTTCGCCTCCCCGGCCCGCGACCGCTGGCAGCGCTGGTCCGGCCCGCTCGCCCTGACCGGCCCCGAGCTCACCGGCCGCGACGCCTCGAAGCACGACCGCCGGCGGTGGGCGGAGGAGGGTATCCTGTCCTTCACGGCCAAGGCCGCGCCGCAGGGGTTTGCCGTGGTCGACGTGGAGATGGTGTCGAAATGAGTGAATCAGGAGTCCACGGAAGCGTCAACGTGCCCGTGCATCCTTGGTTGCACCCGCGCGAAGCCCAGGGGTTGCAACCCCTGGGCTTGGTGGCCGATTGACGTTCCGCTGGGCTTGGTGGCCGATTGACGTTCCGCTACCAGTGCAGAGATCAGTGAACTGGCCGCAAGCCATGCTTGCTTTGTGGATGAATTCAACGCGATAGCGGGAGGACCCATGCGATACGTTGCCTTCATCGCGGCTCTCGTTCAACTTGCATCGACGGGACCCGCCGCGATCGCCGCGGAGCACCCCAACGTCCTCGTCATCGTCTCCGACGACCAGGGCTGGCACGACGTCGGCTACCACGGCTCGGAGATTCGGACGCCGAACCTGGACCGGCTGGCGGCCGAGGGCATTCGGCTGGAGCGGCACTACGTGTTTCCTATGTGCTCGCCGACGCGCACGGCTCTGTTGAGCGGGCGGAACCCGAGCCGGTATGGGGTGTTGGGGGCGACGAACTCCCAGGTGTTCCCGTTCGGCACGGTGACGCTGGCCGGGGCGCTGGGGAGCCTCGGCTACGAGACGGCCATCACCGGCAAGTGGCACCTGGGGTCAAAGCCTGAGTGGGGGCCGCGCAAGTTCGGGTTCGACCTCTCGTACGGCACGCTGGCCGGCGGGATCGACCAGTACACGCACCGCTACAAGGCCGGCCCGTACCGCCGCACGTGGCATCGCAACGAGCAGTACGTCGACGAGGAGGGCCACTCCACCGATCTCTTCACGGCCGAGGCGATTCGGTTCGTCGAGAAGGAGCGCCGGCGGCCCTTCTTCCTCTACCTGCCGTACACGGCGGTTCACATCCCCTTGCAGGAGCCCGACGAGTGGCTCGGGCCGTACGACGGGGTGATCGAGGAGCCATCGCGCAAGGCGTTCGCCGCCGCGGCCACGCACATGGACGACGCGATCGGCCGGGTGCTCGATGCGGTCGATCGCACCGGGGAGCGGGAGCGCACGCTGGTGATCTTCTTCGGCGACAACGGCGGCCAGAAGAGCTGGACGTCGACGCAGCAGTACGAGGGCAACTACCCCCCCTGCCCCGTGCTGGGCGACAACCGCCCCTTGCGGGGCTGGAAGGGCGAGGTGTACGAAGGGGGCATCCGCGTGCCGGCGCTGGTGCATTGGCGGGGCACGCTCGCGCCGGGCAAGTGCGACGCCGTCACAAGCGCGATGGACTGGTTCCCCACCCTGGCCGCACTCACCGGCTACCAGCCCGACGAGGACCTCCGCTGGGACGGCAAGAACGTCTGGCCCCTTCTGACCGGCGAGGCAAAGCCCGAGCCAAGGACGCTCTACTGGAACCGCGGTGGGCTGGTCGCCCTGCGCCACGGCGATTGGAAGCTGGTCGGGCGCCGCGGCCGGGAGTGGAAGTACGAGCTGTACGACCTGGCAAGCGATCCGTACGAAACCGAGGACGTGGCCGGCCGGTTTCCCGAACGCGTCGCCGAGTTGCAGAAGCGCCTCGCCAACCAGCAGCGCCTGGATCGACGCGAAGCGCCGACACGTCAGTGAGTGTCGTTGTTCGCTGGAGCGAACAAGCTACTTCCCCTTGTTCCCAAGCTCCAGCTTGGGAACGCACTGCCGGGAGGCTCTTGCTTGCCGCAGCAGGACGCGGCCGCTTCCAGAGCCAGGTTCCCAAGCTGGAGCTTGGGAACCAGAGTAAAGGGACGCGTGCCAAACAGCGCGGTTGTCTCTCGATCGACCCCATCAACCGACAAGGTGCGACACGATGCTCCGCAAGATGACGGTTCACATCATGACACTCCCCCGCATGATCGCCGCCCTGTTTTACGCCCAGTTGATGATCCTGGCTGGTTCCCCGTGCTATGGCGAAGAGCCCGCCGGGCCGAACGTCGTCCTGTTCCTCGTCGACGACATGGGCTGGCAGGATACGTCGGTGCCCTTCCATACGGAGGTGACGCCGTTGAACCGCCGGTATCACACGCCGAACATGGAGAAGCTGGCGGCGGCCGGGATGAAGTTCACCCAGGCGTACGCGTCGTGCGTCTGCTCGCCGACCCGCGTGAGCCTGATGACGGGCCTGAACGCCGCGCGCCACCGCGTGACCAACTGGACCCTGCGCAAGAACGCCGGCAACGACCGGCCGCATCCCTCGCTGGAATTTCCTCTGTGGAACGTGAACGGCATGAGCCCGGTGCCCGGCATCGAGCGCACGGTGCACGCCGTGCCGCTGGCCGCGCTGTTGCGTCGGGCGGGCTACCGCACGATCCACGTGGGCAAGGCCCATTTCGGCGCCCTGGAGACGCCCGGCGCCGATCCCAAAAACCTCGGATTCGACGTGAACGTCGGCGGCCACGCCGCGGGTGGGCCCGGCAGCTACCTGGGCACGCAGAACTTCAGCGCCGCCTGGCGCAAAGCCGACCGCGTCTGGGACGTGCCCCACCTGGAAGCCTACCACGGCCGCGACGTCTTCCTCACCGAGGCCCTCACGATCGAGGCCAACAAGGCCGTCGACCGGGCCGTGGCCGACGGCAAGCCGTTCTTCCTCTACATGGCCCACTACGCGGTCCACGTCCCCTTCGCCGAGGACAGCCGGTTCTACGCGAAGTACGTCGACGCCGGGCTCGATCCCACCGAGGCGATGTACGCCGCGCTGGTCGAAGGGATGGACAAGTCGCTGGGCGACATCCTGGCCAACGTCGACCGGCACGGGCTGTCGCCGCGCACGATCGTCCTGTTCATGTCCGACAACGGGGGCTTGAGCGCCAGCGGTCGCGGCGGCGAGCGGCACACGCACAACAAGCCGCTCTCGAGCGGCAAGGGCTCTGCCCACGAGGGCGGCATCCGCGTGCCGATGATCGTCAAGTGGCCCGGCGTCACCCAGCCCGGCTCGGTCTGCGACCGGCCCGTGATCATCGAGGACTTCTTCCCCACCATCCTCGAGATGGCCGGCGTGGCCGACTACGAGCAAATCGGCGGCGCACTCGACGGCGTCAGCTTCGTGCCCCTCTTGAAACAAGAGCCGGGCTATCCCGAAGACCGGTCCCTCTATTGGCACTATCCCAACCACTGGGGTCCGAAAGGCCCGGGCATCGGCCCGTCGAGCACGATCCGCCGGGGCGACTGGAAGCTGATCTACTACCACGCCGACCGCCGCTATGAGTTGTTCAACCTCCGCGACGACCTCGGCGAACAGCACAACCGGGCCGCCGACCGGCCCGATCTCGTGCGCGACCTGGCCGCCCGGCTCCGCCGCTACCTCCAGTCGGTCGACGCCCAGATGCCCGTCGACAAGAAGACGGGGCAGCCGGTGCCGCTGGGCGTGTCCCCCTGAACAGAAACGGCATGTCTTATCAACTCCGACGATCAGGGAGAAGACGACTGGATTTGGCAGCCCGTCCCCGGCTCTACGGTGCTGCGGCGTTTTGCTTCTCCGCGAGGCGTGATAGAATCTACAGAGCCCTCGCCGCCGCGGGAGGCCGACGACGCAGCAGGTCGCCGTGCGTTGGGAGAAGCCCACCGTGCAAATGGCCACCCGAGTCTCACACCCAGCGATCACCGAAGGAGCCGTGCCATGAGCGATTCGACGAGATCGACACGAAGGCGTTTCTTGAAGCAGGGCGTCTCGGCCGGCATTGCCGTGGCCGCCGCGCCGACCATCATCCCCCGCCACGTGTTGGCCTCGGCCGATCAGCCGGGCGCGAACGACCGCATCGGGCTGGGCGGGATCGGGATCGGCCGGCAGGGCTCGGGCGTGCTGCGCAACGCGGCGGCGCTGGGCGGGCGCGTCGTGGCCATCGCCGACGTCAGTCTCCCCCGCGCGCACGAAAAGGCCAAGCCGTACCAGGCCGAAGCGTGCCAGGACTATCGCAAGCTGCTGGATCGCAAGGACGTCGACGCCATCGTCACGGCCACGCCCGACCACTGGCGAGCCCTGGTGTGCATTCACGCCTGCCAGGCGGGCAAAGACGTCTACGCCGAGAAGCCGATGACGCTCACCATCCGCGAGGGGCGGCTAATGGTCGAGGCCGTACGCAAATACAAGCGCGTGTTCCAGACCGGAAGCCAGCAACGCTCCCAGCGCGAGAACCGCTTCGGCTGCGAGCTGGTGCGCAACGGGCGGATCGGCAAGATCCACACGGTCATCGGCCACAACTACCCCAGCCCCTGGGAATGCGACCTGCCGGCCCAGCCCGTGCCGCAGGGGCTCGACTGGGACATGTGGTGCGGGCCGACCAAGGTGGTCCCGTACCATGCCGACCTCTACACGCCCCGGGCCAAGCCGGGTTGGATTTCGTTCCGGCCCTATTCCGGCGGCGAGATGACCGGGTGGGGCGCCCACGGGCTCGATCAAATCCAGTGGGCCCTGGGGATGGACGAGCGCGGACCGGTCGAGGTGTGGACCGAAGGCGAGCCGTTCGACCCGCCCACCTACACCAAGCCCGAGACCCGCGACCGCGGCAACAAAATCTGCTGCAGCCCAATGATCTTCTACCGCTACGCCAACGGCGTGACCCTGAAGCTCGACAACGGCAACCCGGGCGGCGGGATTTTCATCGGTGAACGGGGCAAGATCGAGATCTTCCGCGGCCGGGTCACCTCGAATCCGGAGGAAATCGTCAAGGAGCCGATCCGCGACGAGGAAATCCGTCTCTACAAAAGCGACAACCACGTCCAGAACTGGATCGACTGCATCCGATCGCGAGAGAGGCCCATCGCCGACGTGGAAATCGGCCACCGCTCGACCACCGTCTGCCACCTGGGCAACATCGCCCGATGGCTCGGACGCAGGCTCCGCTGGGACCCTGAGAAAGAGGTCTTCCCCGGCGACGACGAAGCCAACACGTACCTCGACCGTCCGCGACGGAAGCCCTACGAGTTGCCCGAGCCGATTTGAGCCGCACGCGGTCGAATCGCGATCGGCGGCGATCACGGCGATTTTCCCAGAAGCTCGTCGACCGCCGCGCCGACGTCGTCGCGGGCCATCAAGATCTCGCCCACGAGCATCGCCTGGACGCCGGCCGACTGGAGCCGCTCGACGTCGGCCCGCGTGCGGATGCCGCTCTCGCCGACGACCACGCGGTCGTCGGGGATCTCGCGGCGGAGCCGCAACGTGTGGCCCAGGTCGACCTCGAACGTCCGCAGGTCACGGTTGTTGATCCCCACCAGGCGCGCGCCGACCGCGAGCACCCGGGCCAGGTTCTCCGGCTCGTACAGCTCGACCAACGGCGTCATGCCCAATTCGACGATCGTCTCGTGCAACCGCGCGAGCGCGTCGTCGTCCAGGCATTCGGCGATCAAGAGCACCGCGTCGGCCCCGGCCAGCCGGGCTTCGACCACCTGGTACGGGTCGATGATGAAGTCCTTGCGCAGAAGCGGCAGGCCGGTGCGGGCGCGAATCTGGCGGAGGTACTTCAGGCTGCCCTGGAAGTAGGGCGCGTCGGTGAGCACGCTGATGCACGAGGCCCCGTGCTGCTGGTAGGTCCGGGCGATCGCGACGGGATCGAAGTCGGCGCGGATCACGCCTTTCGATGGGCTCGCCTTCTTCACCTCCGCGATCAGGCGGATCGGTCCATCCTTGGCCAGCGGGGCGAGGAAATCCCGGACCGGCGGCGCACCGCCCAACCGATCGCGTATCGCCGACTCAGGCGTTTCGGCCTTCGCCCGGGCGATCTCGTCTCGTTTCGTGGCGACGATCTTGTCGAGAATGGTCGACACGGACCGCATCCCCAAGCCCTGCTGAGTCGCGCACGGCATATCAGCCGTGTCGAAGCCCAGGGGTTGCAACCCCTGGGCTTGGAACCCGCAACGGCGGTTCACTGGCTGCGCAGGGGTCAATAGCCGCCAA
>CAZDHR010000065.1:0-22218 GCA_964505295.1 uncultured Planctomycetaceae bacterium | reverse complement strand
CCAGCGTTCCATATCGAGCGTGTGGCACTCGGCGCAGGCGTATCGGTCCAACACCTTGCGGCCCTCGACGATCGCCCGGCGGCGGCGATCCGGTTGATAGACGTACTTCTCGGCCGGCGGATCGGCCACCAGCCCGAGCACGAACGTGATGATCGCCTCCCGCTCGGCCGGCGCCAGCGTAAAGCGGCCCATCGTGAGGTGCTCGTTGTAGGCCTTGTTCTCCGCCTTCTTGTAGTCGAAGCTCCGTGGCCCGCGAAGCTTCTGCCAGATGAAGCCCTCGCGGCGATGCGCGAGCAGGGCCTCGACGTAGAAATCGTGATCGCGCTGCTCGTCGGCACGGGCCTCTTCGCTCGTCGCCGACCCTTTGGCGGCGGCCCGCTTCTTGGCCCGTCTTCCGGACGACTCGGCGAGGAACCGGTGGACCTGCTCGAAGGCCAGAAGCGACTCCTGCTTGCGTCCCCAGTCGGAAAGCGCGGGCCCGATCGGCTTGGCGTCCTCGAAGCCCGGGATGGCGTGACACCCGAAGCAGCCCCGCTTGCGGATCGTCCGCCTGCCCAGGTAGCGGATTTTCTTCTCCCGCGTCACGCGGCCCAGAAGCTCGATCGCGTCGCCCTGCGCCGACTCGGCCGTGAGCTCGACCGCCCCGCTCAGGTAGTCCCGGGCCCGCTTGGTCGAAATCGCCCCGGCCAGGTGCAGCAAGACAAGCTCGTCGAGATCCGACTCGACAAGCGGCCGGCGCGCACCCGGCTTCTTGCCGGCGTCGGCTGATTCGAGCAAATACGCCGCGACGTCGGCCGCCGGATCGGTGATGCTCTCAGGCGCCGCCTCGCCCGTACCGTCGCCGTTCTCTTCAACGAGCGAAACCGGCTCGAGAAGCGTGTTGGGCATGAGCGTCCGCGAAGAGTAACGGGCCGGATCGCGGATCCAGCTCACCAGCCACGTTCTCCCGCGTTCCGTGCTCAGCTTGGCGGACAGCTTCGACAGATTCGGCCCGTGCACCGATTGGGCCTCCGGAAAATCGTCGTGCTTGTGGCAGGCCGCGCAGCCTTGGGTCAAGAAGAGCCGCTTGCCCCGCTCGGCCGAGGGCGCCTCGGTCACTTCCGGCGGCGACGCCAACGGCTCGACCCGCCGGCTTGCGGCCAGCAGGTACTCCGCCACCGCATAGACTTCGGCCGCCTCGAACCGTTGGACCTCGCCGAGAGTCTCGCCGTCGAGAGCATGCGTGAGGCCGTAGATCTGCGGCATGCGCGTGTCGGGCCGCAATTGGCTGGGGTTGCGGAGCCAATCGTCCACGAACGCGGCGTCGAGCTTACCGGCCACCTCGCGAAGACTCGGCCCCACCTTGCGCATCGTGCCGGGCACGGGCTCTTCGGCCGCCAACACGTTCAGTGCGCGGGCCAGCGCCGCGCTGCTGCCTTGCCCCGCGTCGGAGGCCGCATCGGGCCCCCCATCAACCGCCAGGGAGGCGACCAGCCGCCGCCGCGGCTCGGGATCTTCCGGATCGGCGACGATCTTCTCGGCGAGCGACTGCTCCGCGTCGCTCAAGTCGGCTGAGACCAGCAGCTCCCGGGCCGCCTCGTGGTACTTCGGCTCGAGCCGCATGTCGGGCCCGACGCGCTCGCCCGACGGACCGATCCCCTTGATCTCATGGCACCCGAAGCACCCGTTTAGACGCACCAGGTCATACCCCGCCAAGAGCTTCGGCGCCGGCGGATCGGGGAAGCGATCGCTCGCGGCCAGGTCGGTGACCGCGTGATGACATCTGAGACAGCTCGACTCGAAGAACCGCTCCGGCAGCATGGGGAAGTCCCAGTGCTCGTTCCGGAACCACTCGTGCTCGGTGCGCCAACGAATCCGCTCCTCCGGATCGTTGGGCGTGTGCGAAGCGAACTTGAACTCCGTGGCACTCCCCTGCCCTCCGTGACAGATGGTGCACCCGAACTGACTGAGCGGATGGGGGCTGAGCGAGCCGACGAACAGATCGAGGCGTGGGTGGGAGCAGTACGGTTGTGAAAGCCCGCGGCGGATATCGAGCTTGAGCCCTCTCGGCCCTTCCTCTTCTTCCCTCGCGCTAGGGCGCGCCGCCTCCAACAAGACCCGACGCGCGTCGGTGCGGCCGTCGATCTTTGTGCCGTCGATGGTGAGGATCACGTCGCCCGCCAGGAGCCCGGCGTCGGCCGCGGGCGTGCGAGCGAGGACCAGCCCGACGGTCGGCTCGTCGGCATCGAGGATTCCACGCGGGGCAAGCGCCAGTCCGTAGAGGCTTTTCAGCGTCGACTCGCTCTTCCGCCCCGCTTTGGCCGATCTGCCGTCCGGTTCCTCCCCGCCGGTCTCCGAAGTAGTGGCGTTGCCCGACGCCTCGGGGACCGCCAGCTCCAGCGCGACCACCTCGTGCCCAAGACATGCCGGCTCGGAGGACGAGCCGGGCGCGGTCTTGTCGATCCCCTGGTGGCACGTCGCGCAACGGTCGAACCGGGCGACGCGGCGGAAGTTGTAGTCGAGGGTCAGCTCGGGAAGCCAGATCTGGTCGATCGCCAGCGGCCGGCCGAACGCGTCGATGATCGGCGCCCCCAGCACACGTTTGGCCAGGCTCGGGCGCTGCTCGGCCAACGCCCGGTCGAGCCGGTCGACCTTGGCCCGATGCTCGGCCAGGGCCCGTCGGACGTCGTCCTCCGGCTGCGTGATATGGGACAAAAGACCCCTGAGCTTTTCATAGTGGTCCGATGTTTCCTCGAATCGGACGGCCAGCGCGTCGATCTCCCTCTTGACGCGGTCGACCCGCGACTGCAGCTCGTTCAGCTTCTCCTCCGAGAAGCCCTCCCCAACGCCCGCTTCGTAGAAGCTCCGTGCTTCGTCGAGTTCCGCGCGGCGGAAGCGGAGCTGGCGGTCGAGGTTTTCTCGCCGGTTCCTTGCGGCGGCCAGCGGCCTCGACAGGCGCCCGAGCAGCTTCGCGCGCGCCTCGACGCCCGGCCCCGCGGCCAACGCTTCATAGGCCGCCTCGATCGACGCGACCTCGCCCGGCTCGGCGCCCTCTCGCGAGGCCCCCCGCTCGATCAGTTCACAGAAGCCGCGGATCAAGCCCCGGTCGGGCACGGCTTTTCGTGCCTCGGCCAGCGCCTCATCGAGTTCCCGCTCCTCGGTCGCGAACTCCTCCGTCTTCTGCTCGCGTACCCACGCGTCGGACAGCCACGGCTCGACCCGGTCGCGGAACGTCCGCTGGTAGACCTTCCACTCGCGCCAGTGATCGGCGGCGATCATCCACGCCGTCACCGCAAAGAGCGCCAACGACGCGACGGCGAACACCACGTGAAGCCGCTTGACGTTGTAGTAGGTGGTCTCGGACGAAGGCATGGGGAGTGGTGAGTGGCGAGTGGTGAGTGGCGAGTCGTCAGGGCACAGAGTGTAGGGGACGAAACATCAGCTTGCGCCTCGCCCACGATCACTCTCTACTCACCACTCTCCACTCATCACTCAGAGGTTAAAGAAATACTCCGGAATACTCACGATATAGCTCAGGTTGAAGCTCCAGCGGAGAATCATCTTCAGCGGGAGCATCAGCATCATCAACAGAAGCAGGATCATGATCACGTAGCGGGCGCGGCCCATCTGGTCGCGGAACCGTTTCAGGATCGTCCGGCCCAGAAGCACCGGCAGCCCGCCGAAATAGGCCGCCAGGAGCACGATCCCCAGGATCTCCCGCCAGACGATCCAGCCGAGCTGGACGACGGCGCCGCTTCCGGACGGAGGCTGCGGCACGCTCACGCCGAGCCAGATCGCCCAGAAGTACTCCGACAGCTTCACGTTCACGAGCGCCAGCACCTTGTGGGGATCTCGCGGCTCGTACAGCCCGAAGAAGTTCCAGTTCGGCCCCCGCATGAACGTGCCGATCAGGATCAACAGGATCCACAACTGGAGAAAGCCGAAATGGAAGACCACGTAGCTGAACTTCCGCTCGGCGATCGTGTAGTAGCCGTTGCCCTTGCGGTTGAAGTCCAAATAGGGTATCGCCATCAGGCCAAGGATGATCAGGAGCGGCAGGATCACCCCGGCGATTGGGGCATCGAAAAAGACCAGCATCTCCTGGAGGCCCAGGAAATACCAGGGGGCCTTGGACGGGTTGGGCGTGACTACCGGGTTGGCCGGCTGCTCGAGCGGAGCCCGCAAGACGAGCGACCAGACGATCAGAATCACGCTGGCCATCACCATCGCGATCAGCTCGGCGTAGACCAGGTCGGGCCAAACGAGCACCTTGTCGCGAAGCTCGCTCTCGACCGGCCCGGCCCCGCGCCGGCGCCGCTCGTCGTTCCTTACCCCCTGATACGCCCCCAGCCAGGTGAAGAACCCCAGCAGGTAGACCATCGCCACGATGGGCACGTTGTCCGGCTTGCCGACCACTGCGGCGAACTCCGGGTCGGTCATCGAAACGCCCATGAACGCGAGCGACACGCAGAGCCCCGACCAGGCCACCGCCGGGCGCACGAAAAACCGGCGACCCAGGTAGAGCACCGAAAGCGCGGCCAGCGTCCCGAACGTGAACGTCACCGGGCCGAGCGCGGCGTCGATGGCCGCCTTCAGCGCCTCCGGCATGCCGAGGGGTTTCCCGAGAAAGGACCCACCTCCCAGAAGCCCGAACACGACCGCAACGATCAGCCAGGCGACCGCACCTCGTCGGTCTCTCCCTGTCCGCAGGCAATACCAAGCCGCTCCCACGTTCAGCGCGCAGACCAACAGGTAGTACCACCCCAAGGGGGCTGCCACGCCGTCGATGAATTCGTGCTCGTTGCCAGGCATGGGGTTGGAATCAGTGGTTAGTGGTCATTAGGTGGCGGCCAGTAGGCAGTCCGGGCGAAGCCGCAAGCGGCTTGGGGACGCGCACTGCATGCTTGGGTTCACCAATTCATCATTCATCTGGAGTTTTGCAAACTTGCGATTCACGCAACGTATGTACACGTCTTTTCTGGGGTATGTGCATCCATTTTTCTGGGGCGAACATTCCTAGCCGTCGTCGTTTTGCAAAACTCCAGATTCATCATTCATCCCTCATCCTTCTCACACCGGCCCGCTGATCCCGCCGTCTTTGCGAATCCGCCAGAAGTGGACGCCCATCAAGAACGCGGCGACCAGTGGAATGGCCACACAGTGCAGCACGTAGAAGCGGTTCAGCGTCTCCTCGCCGACCACCCGGGCGCCGAGCAGTGCAAACCGGGCGTCCGACGCGCTGGTAATCATGTCGATGCCGCCGACGGTGAGGATCTGCTGGCCCGGCCCTTCATGGCCGAGGATCGGGACGGCCCGGGCCATGTTCGATCCCACGGTGATCGCCCAGATCGACAACTGGTCCCACGGCAACAGATACCCGGTGAACGAGAGCAGCAGCGTCAACACCAACAGCACCACGCCCACGACCCAGTTGAACTCCCGCGGCGGCTTGTAGCTTCCGGTAAGGAACACCCGGTACATGTGCAGCCAGACGGTGATCACCATGGCATGGGCACCCCAGCGATGCACCTCGCGCAGCACGCCCAGCGACACCACGTCGCGCAGGGCGAGCATGTCGTTGTAGGCCCACTCGAGCGTGGGCCGGTAGTAGAACATCAGCAGGACGCCGGTGATCGTCTCTACCAGGAAAAGGAAGAACGTGATCCCGCCCATGCACCAGGTGTAGCTCAAGCGCAGGCCGTGCTTCTTGATCGAGACGGGGTGCAGGTGGAGGATGAAGTTGGAAAGCACCACCAGCACGCGGTTTCGCCGGTCGACCGGCGCCGGGTGCCGGAAGATGCTTCTCCAAAGCTGCGAATTGCGGACTCGCTCGCCAAAGCCCATCAGCCGCCTCAGACGGAAACGTAGCAGGCCGGGTCGTCCCACTGACCGAGCTCTTCCTGAAACTGCTTGCTCCTGTCGACCTCCAACTGCCCGTCGTCGGCGATCCGGATCGCGTACCGCTCGAGCGGGCGCGGGGCGGGGCCCTCGAAGTTGACCCCGTCCTGGTAGAAACCGCTCCCGTGACAGGGGCACTTGAACTTCTGCTCGTTCTCCTGCCAGATCACGATGCAGCCCAGATGGGTACAAACGGTGCTCAGCGCGTAAATCTGCCTCTTGCCCGCGTAGGTGCCGTGGATCACGAAAACGCCGAACTGCTCCTTGAACCTCGTTTCGACGTGGCCGGGCGGATAGTCGCCGGGGAAGCCCGCCTTGAAACGGCTCGGCGGCTCGGTGACCACGTTAGGCAGCATGAACCGGCTCGTGGCCAGCGTCCACAGCCCGCCGGCCGCCCCCAACGCCGCAAGTCCCACCCCCAGAAACGAGCCAAACACCGCCCCCAGCACGCCCCGCCGGCCGCGGTCGACCGACGCTCGCTTCGACTCGGACGCCGCCGACTTGTCTCTCTCGTCGGCCATCGGAGAAAGCCTATTCGGGGATTCGAGAAAGCCGCGCACCGAGGGAGGGCTGTGGGAACCCGGTTGACGCGGCGCGGATCTCGGGGGGCGGGAAGCAACCCGCGCGTCAACTGCAATGTTCCTTTATCGCCCGCCTCAGAGTCGCTGTCAACCACTCTTCGGCAGGGTGATGAGCACCGGACATTGACCAGCCACCAAAGCCGCTTGCGGCTTCGCCCCGCACGGCCCCACTTCCTCAACCCTCGGTCCACCACTAGAATCGGCATCGTCGCAGACTTCAGCCCCGAAACGATACTCGCGACTGCCAACTCCTGACTCCAAGACCGTAAGGAAACGCCGGATGAACGTACTGATCGTCGGTAGCGGCGGCCGGGAGCACGCCTTGGCGTGGAAGATCGCCCAGAGCCCCCGAGTGGATCGTGTCTTCGTCGCCCCGGGAAACGCCGGCACGGGGGCCGACGCGGAGAACGTGAGCATCGCTGCCGATGATTTCCACGCCCTGATCCGGTTCGCCAAGGACAACCGGGCGTCGCTCACGGTCGTGGGGCCCGAGGCCCCGCTCGCCGACGGCATCGTCGACGCCTTCCAGGTCGAGGGCCTCCGCGTCTTCGGGCCCAATCAGGCCGCCGCCGAGCTGGAAGGGAGCAAGGTCTTCTGCAAGGAAATGCTCCGCAGCGCCGACGTGCCCACCGGCGACTTCCAGACCTTCCGCGACGGCCAGACGGCCATCAAGTTCCTCCAAGACCGGGAAGACGTGCCCATCGTCGTGAAGGCCGACGGCCTGGCCGCCGGCAAGGGCGTGATCGTCTGCGACGGGCGGGACCAAGCCATCAGGGCGGTCGAGCGAATCGCCCGGGATCGCGCGTTTGGCTCCGCGGGCGACCGCTTGGTGATCGAGGAGCGGCTTCACGGCGAAGAGGCGAGCGTGCTGGCGGTGACCGACGGCAAGACGATCGTCACGCTCCAGCCGGCCCAGGACCACAAGCCGGCCCACGACGGCGACACGGGCCCGAACACCGGCGGCATGGGGGCCTACTGCCCTGCCCCGCTCGTGGACGACGAGATGCTCCACTGGATCGAAGAGCACGTGCTCGTGCCCACCGTGCACGCGATGAAGCGAGCCCGGCGACCGTTCCGCGGCGTCCTTTACGCGGGGCTGATGGTCACCAATCAAGGCCCCAAGGTCCTCGAATACAACGTCCGCTTCGGCGACCCCGAGGCCCAGCCGCTGCTGATGCGACTCAAGACCGACCTGGTCGACCTGCTCGAAGCGGCCGTGGAGGGCCGCCTGGACCAGATTCCCCCACTAGAGTGGGACCCGCGCCCGTCCGTCTGCGTGGTCATGGCCAGTGAGGGCTACCCCGGCAGCTATGAGAAGGGCCACCCCATCCGCGGGCTTGACGAGGCCGCCAACGTGCCCGACGTCAAGGTCTTCCACGCGGGCACCCAGCTCATCGACGGCCAGATCGTCACCTCCGGCGGGCGCGTCCTTGGCGTCACCGGCCTGGGCGACAACATCGCCAAGGCCAAGCTCCAAGCCTACACCGCCGTCAAGTGCATCCGCTGGGACGGCGCCTGGTGCCGGAAGGATATTTCGGATAAGGCGTTGGGCCGCTGAGGATTCGCACAGCGGTTTCTCGGCCAAAATGCCGACGGACCTACGTCTGGTCGGTATCTTCCCCGTATCCGGGCGGGAAGAAATCGAACGATTCGTCGTCCGATAGGTCTTCGAGCAGGTCCTCGGCATAGCCGGGCGGGAAGGGATCGCCGATCTGGGCGGCTTCTTCGTCGGTGGGCTTGTCGGCGCCCTCGTCGTCGGGCGGAGGCTCTTCCGCAAGCGGCTCTTCAAGGCGTGCGTCCGCCTCGGCGGCCTCGATAAGGTCTTCCAAGGCGGCCTCGCCGCCGAACTGCTCGATCCACGCGGCGACCTCGGCTTCGGAGAGCGGCACGTGCGGCTTGGCCGGGCCGGTCTGGGTCGGCTGCGCTCGATCTCGGCGGCGACGGGCGACCTCACCGAACCAGACGTCGCTATCGACGGCCTTGGCCCGGCGCCGTCGGGCAGCACGCTGGAGGCGATGATCGCTGGAGACCACGGTCAGCCGACGCGGCGCGGTGTCCGCCCGGATCAGCTCCTCGATCAGGCTGTCGGCGTCCGCGTACCCGGCTGCGAAGCGGACGGTCAGCCCGCCGTGCTCGACCACGCGGGGCAAGCCTCGCGGCGCTTCCGACGCGTCGAAGACAACCGTCGTGCGCGCCGCCTCCGCCGCGTCGAGCGACTCGGCCAGGAAATTCAGAAGCGCCCGCCGCGACCGCTCCAGGCTGCTCCGCCCGACACCGCGACCGACGATCCCCACGGCGTTGAGCAGGTTGTAGCCGTCGATGAGGAGGGACATGGAGCGTGGAACTCGCGACGTCAAAGACTATGCCAAACGAGCGTGTGCAGTGAACTTGCCCTCGGGTGATTCAATACTTAGCCCCCGGTGAATCACCGGGGGCTAAATACGGCCGACTACCCGCTGTTCGCTATTCACTATCTTCTGAACTTCACGCTGCCGCCCACGATGACCGTGTCGGCCCGGCCGGTGAGCTCCCAGCCGTCGAAGGGGGTGTTGGTGCTTTTGGAGCGGAACTCGGCCGGGTCGACCTTCCAGCGTGCGTCGGGGTCGATGATCGTCACGTCGGCGTCGGCGCCGAGGGCGAGGGTGCCTTTGGGGATGCCGAGGATGCGGGCCGGGTTGCAGGTCATCTTGGCCAGGGCCGTGGGCCAGTCGAGGTGTCCGGGGTCGATCAGTTGGGTGACGACCAGGCCGAGGGCCGTCTCCAGCCCGACGATGCCGAACGGGGCCCGATCGAGCTCCTGCATTTTCTTTTCCTTGGCATGCGGGGCGTGATCGGTGACGATCGCGTCGAGCGTGCCGTCCTGGAGCCCCTCGATGCAGGCGTCGACGTGCCCTTTCCCCCGCAGCGGCGGTTTCATCTTGTACTTCGACTCGTAGGAGCGGAGGCACTCGTCGGTCAAGGTGAAGTGATGCGGGGTCACTTCGGCCGTGACGCGCACGTCGCGCCGCTTCGCCCGGCGGATCGCGTGGATGCTCCCGCCCGAGGAGACGTGCATCACGTGCAGGCGCCCGCCGGTGGCCTCGGCCAGGGCAATGTCGCGACTGGTCATCACGTCTTCGGCCGCGGCGGGCATGCCCCCGAGCCCGAGGACCAGTTGCATGGTGCCCTCGTGCATCACGCCGCCCTCGGTCAGCTCGAGGATTTCGGGGTGGTTCAATACGGGGACATCGAACATCAGGCAGTATTCGAACGCCCGGCGCATCAGCTCGGCGTTGTACACGGGAGAGCCGTCGTCGGTGACGGCCACGGCCCCGGCCTCGACCAATTGGCCGATCTCAGCCAGCTCCTTGCCCTCGCGGTTCTTGCTCACGCAGGCGAAGACGAAGACGTTGCAGTTGGCGGCGCGGGCGGCCTTCTGGCGGACGTACTCGACCGTGCCCTGGGTATCGATGGGCGGGTCGGTGTTCGGGCAGCAGGCGACCGACGTGAAGCCTCCGGCGACGGCGGCGGCCGTGCCCGTCTCGATCGTCTCGTCCTCCTCGAAGCCGGGCTCGCGGAGGTGGACGTGCATGTCGATCAGGCCCGGCGCGACGATCTTGCCCGCCGCGTCGAGGATCTCCTCCTGCCCGTCGGGCGACGCGTCGTACGCCGCGATCCGGCCGTCTTCGATCAATACGCTGGTGCCCCGGTCCATCTGCTGGCTCGGGTCGATCACGCGGCCGTTTTGGATGAGGATTCTGGGCATCGGTTTGTACGAGTTGGGTGGCTGTTCGCTTGCGAAGCCGCAAGCGGCTGCGGATTCATCCTTCATCATTCATTGTTCCGCGTTTCTTGACGCCCGTGACCAACCACAACACGGCCATGCGCACGGCGACTCCGTTGGTCACTTGCTCGATAATCGCTGAGTGGGGGCCGTCGGCCACGTCGGGCGTGACCTCCACGCCCCGGTTGATCGGGCCGGGGGCCAGCACGAGGATACCCGGCTTGGCCCGGGCCAAACGGTCGCGGTCCATGGCATATAGGTGGGCGTACTCGCGCACGGAGGGGAAAGGCCGCGTCAACTGGCGCTCGAACTGGATGCGGAGTAGGTTCAATACGTCGACCCGGGGGAGGATGTCGTCGAGGCTGTACGAGTACTCGACGCCCAACTCTTCCCACCGCGGCGAGACCAGGGTGGACGGCCCACAGACGATCACGTGGGCCCCCAGCGTCTTGAGGCCCCAGATATTCGACCGGGCGGTGCGGCTGTGGGCGATGTCGCCGACCAGGGCCACCGTCAACCCCTCGATCCGTCCAAGCCGCTGCCGGATCGTCAGGATGTCCAACAGCCCCTGCGTAGGATGCTCGTGCGGGCCGTCGCCGGCGTTGATGACCGAGCAATGGAGATTCTGGGCCAACAGGCGCGGCGTGCCGGGCGTGCGGTGCCGGACGACCACCACGTCGACCCCCATGGCCTCGAGGTTCTTGGCCGTGTCGATCACCGTCTCCCCCTTCGAGAGACTACTCGTGGCGGCGGAGAAGTCGATCGTGTCGGCCCCCAGCCGACGGGCGGCCAGGGTGAAGCTCGTTCGCGTGCGAGTCGAGTTCTCGAAGAACAGGTTCACGAAGGTCTTGCCCGTCAATAGGGGGACCTTCTTAGGCCCCTCCACCAGCACCTGCTTGAACACGTCGGCCTTGTCGAGGATCGCGGTGAGCTCGTCGGCCGAAAGCCCTTCCAGACCCAACAGATGCGGGCGCGTCCAGCACTCCGGGACGTCGCCGACTTCGACCGGTTCGGTAGCCATGGCGGACGTCAACCTCCTGGAAACCGGGTGTCTCTCCCGGGAGTCGGCGCGTCGAGCCGCGTCCCCCCTCCCGTCATTTCGTCGCCTCGGCGTGATTCTAGCAGCGGGAACGAATGCTGCAAGCCGCCGGGGGCGCGTTATAATCGCTCGCCATGAGCTTCCCTCCCGCGGCCGAGATCCTGATCCTTGCCGACGACGAGGCGACGGCACGACGCCGGGCCGCCGCGCTGCGGGGGCCCGGCACCCGCATCTGGCTGGCCGCCGAAGATGTCCCCGACCTGGCCCGGCTCGAGCTGGTCGTTGCCGAGCAGGAGGCCCCACTCGACTTGCTCGCCGGGAATCCGGAAGAATCTCCCTCGCAGCTCGACGAGGGGGGCGCCACGCGGCCCGGCGTAATCCGCATCGCCGGGGAAGGACCGGCCGACCTTCGGCTCCCGGCCGAGGCCACCGATCGGGAGCTTCAGTTGGCATGCCGGCTGCTGGCCGAGATCGTCCGGCTGCGCCGCAAGGACCACGCCGCAGCGCAGGCCCAAAGGCGCCTGGCCGAGCAGGCCCTCACCGACCCCCTCACCGGGCTCCCCAACCGCCGCGCGTGGGAACGTGCCCTCCAGGAGCGCGTGCGTTCGGCCGGCGAAGCGACCGGGCGGCTCTGTCTGGCCGTGCTCGACCTGGACCATTTCAAGCGGGTCAACGACGCCCACGGCCATGCGGCGGGCGACGCGGTGCTCCGGGCGGCGGGCAAGGTGATCTCCGGCGGCCTGCGCCAGACCGATTTCGTGGCCCGGCTCGGCGGCGACGAGTTTGGGCTGCTGCTCACGGTGCGCGACGAGACGATGGCCCGGGCCGTGGTCGACCGCGTGCGTCGCGGCCTTCCCCCCGGTCTGGCACGCCACGGCACCCACCAAGTCACGGCCAGCGCCGGGTTCCAAGTTGCCCCTCCCAGGGTACATCCTACCCCCCTGCCCTCCCCCGACGCCCTCTTCCTCGCGGCCGACACGGCCCTCGCCGAAGCGAAGCGTCAGGGACGCGATCGGACATTGGGCAGTGTTGCCGATTGACCCGGTTCGCGTGGAGATCCGCCGAGGCCCCGTGCCTATTGCGTCACCGCGCGCCAGCGGATGCTGAACAGCATGAGGATCGCGGCCGCGAGCGTCAGGTCGACCAGGACGTAGCACGCCAGGAACGCGGGCGTGGTCAGAGGCGACCAGTTGGCCGACTGGGCCAGGACCTCGTGGCCGGCTTCCAGGTGCAGGGGCAGGCTGAAGGTGGCGGCGAAGGGGCTGACGAACAGGAAGTCGCGAAGCTGTAGGGTGGCCGCGGCGTCGCGGAAGAACAGGTCGGCAAACAGCTTCACCGCGATCGGCAGGGCGAACAGAAGAATCACCACCAGGTACGAGGTCATCAAGGAGACCGAGGTCTTCCAGAAGAATACCGAGCAGAACATGGCCAGCATGGTCGTCGTCAGGCAGGTGACGACGATGATCCCCAGGTAGCCGACCACCGTCAGGCTGTCGTACCAGTACGTCCACGGCGGCAGCAGCCACGCCAGCAACAGCGGCCAGACCAGGAAGCTGGTCAGCACGACCGACACCCGCAGGCTGGAAATGAGCTTGCCGGAGAGGATTTGCCACGGCGACAGCGTGGTGGTCAACAGCATCTCCAGCGTTCGGCGCTCCCGTTCGCTGGTGATCGTCCCGGCGGCGAAGACCGGGCCCACGAGCATGTTGAACAACAGCACGTAGCTGGTGTACCAGGGCGCCCACTGCGGCTTGATGTACAGACAGACGGCCATCACGAACAGGGCCAGGCCCATGCTCAACTGGATCACCAGGCGGAGCATCAGCGTGCCGTGGCCGAAAAGCTCGCTCCGCATCTCCTTGTCGTAGACGGGATTCGCGGCGCCGGGCATCAGGTCGGTCCGCTTGCGCGGGGCGAACAGACTGTCGGGAAACTGATCGCTGCGGATCACCATCCCGATCGCCTCGCGCTGCTCCAACTCCAGGTCGACCACGTCTTCGGCCTCGGCGCCCACGTCGGGCGGGTGCATCAGCCGGGCGCTGATCATGCTCAACAGCGCGCCGCACAGCACCAGGCAGACGACCGGAAACACGCCGGCCAAAAAGAACAGCCGAAACCACCCGGCCGCCTGAAACACGCTGAAAAACAGCACCCCGAATAGCGCCAGCGGCAGGATCACCAGGTACGACACCACCGACGCCGCGACGCTCCGGGAGAAGTAGCTGCTCGAGGCCAGGCTGATCATCCCGAAGGCGACCACCGAGGCCGCCATGGCCGCGTAGGTGGCCAACACTTCCGACCAGTGCACCCCCCCCAGCGGCACGCAGAGCATCACGATCGGCAGCGAGCACAGCACCAGCACCGCCAGGTGCGCGAGCGCCGCCAGGAGCTTTCCCACCACGATCGCGGCCGGGCGCATCGGGCTGGCCAACAGCATCTCGTAGGTCTTCCGCTCCTTCTCGCCGGAGATCGCCCCCGACGCAAAGCTGGGCGCCATCAGCGACATCAGCATGTACTGCCCCAGGAAGAACAGGTTGACCAGCCGCTTGGCCTCCTCCGGACTCCGCGTCAGGTCGAGCGTCCCTTCCGGCCACGCCGCGAGCACCACCACCCCCAGAAGCGCCACGTACACGAACAGCAGCACGAACGCCCGGGCCATCCGGAGGTTCACCAGCAGCTCGCGTTGCAGGACGGGGTTGTCGAGGAGGTACATGGGGAAAGGATGAAGGCTGAATGCTGAATGATGAATGCTGAATGATGAATGAAGGTGACGCGGCGTGCGGCCCTACTTGCCTTCCTTGGCGGTGGTCGCGGAGGCGACGAAGATGGCGATTAGTTCGTCCGTTTCGCTTTGGAGGCCCTCGAGTCGTGCGGCCGGCACAATCTCGCTGTCTGCGAGCAATTCGAGCCAATACGCCGTCTCCTCCAACTCCTGCAAGCCTCCCTCGATCTTGCTGATGAATTCCGCGACCGATCGCGCGCGGCAGGCTTCACGGTAGTGCGCGCCGGGCGAAGTCCCGCTTTTGAGCACTTGCCTGCCGAGCGTCTGGGCCAACGTCGTCTTCGGAAGCGCGCAATACAATCGGATGATCCTCAGCGCGAATGCCTTCGTCCGCTTCCGCAGGTCGCGATTCTCGCCGTCACTTGGCATGACTGAGCTCCTCCACCGGATACACGGGAAACGCTGACACCTACCTCCTGATTCATCATTCCGCATTCCCCATCCGTCCTTCCCTAGGCCACCGCGCCCTTCGTCACCAGCATGAACACGTCCTCCAGCGTCGGCTCCTTGTCGGCGAACGAGTGCATGCGCACGCCCGCGGCCACCAGCCGCTCCATCAGCGTGGCGACCTGTCGCTCGTTGGCGGCCAGCTCGACGGTGACGCGGTTGTTCTCGATCTCGACGTTCCGCGTCTCGGCCAGCCGGCGGACGATCGACAGCCCCAGCTCGGCGTTCTCCAGGAACTTGATCTCCACGATCCGGTTGCGGCGAATGCGACTGAAGACCTCCGCAATCGGACCGCACATCAACTGGCCGTCCGGCGTCTGGACCAGCTTGCCCTGCTCGATGATCCCGATCGAGGTGCAGCAGTCGGCCAGCTCGCTGAGGATATGGCTGGAGATGAGGATCGTTTTGCCCATGTTGCGGAGCTCCTTCAACAGGGCCTTCACCTCGACGCGCGCCCGGGGGTCCAGGCCGCTGGCCGGCTCGTCGAGGATCAAGACGGGCGGGTCGTGGACCAGCGTCTTGGCCAGGCAGAGCCGCTGCTTCATCCCCCGCGACAGGCCGTTGACGAAGTCGTTCCGCTTGCCGGTCAGGTCCAACAGGTCCAGCACGTCGCCGATGATCTTCTTCCGCTGCGTGCGTGGGATCTGATACGCCACGGCGAAGAAATCGAGGAACTCCCAGACCTTCATCCCGTCGTAGACGCCGAAGCTGTCGGGCATGTAGCCGATCGAGCGGCGCACGTCGAGCGGCTGCCGCGTGACGCTCTTGCCGTTGACGATTCCCTCCCCGCCGGAGGGCTTCAGGAGCGTTGCCAGGAAGCGGATGGTCGTGCTCTTGCCCGCCCCGTTGGGCCCGATGAACCCGAACATCTCGCCCGCCTCGATCTTCAGGTTCAATTGGTCCACCGCGACCAGATCGCCGTATCGTTTGGTAAAATTGACGAGCTCAATCATCGAATCCTCACTTGCCCAGCGCCCCGATCGATTCAGGCCCGACGGTCCGAAGGTCGTCCTCCCTTCTCCGTCGCGGTCGCACGTCGGGCCGCGGGTCCTCCCCGGAGCCGTATCGCAAATGGGCCACGATCAGGGCGGCCCGACGCGACTGGGGGGCGGCCGGCCTGATCGTGAGCCCCGGAATCTCCTCGTCGAGCCAGCCGACGAGCGTCACGTCGCCGGGTTCGAGCCGGTCTGGGTGCTCGGCCAGTTCGACGAGCTTGCGGAAGTTCAGCGCGCGGTGGGCCCCTTGCGCGGCGGTCAACGGGGAGCGGCTTCGCTGGTTGGCCCAGAGTCGCCCCGCGACGTTGCCCTCGCGCGGGCCGAACCGAAGATCGGCCCCCTCCCCCGGTTCGAGCGTGCCCAGCCAGGCCGTCTCCACCTGGCCCGATTCGGCTCGACGAACCACGCCCGCCTCGTGCAGGGTGAAGGCAGTCTCGTTGACCACCTGCGATCCCCCGTCGGGCGCCTCTTCGAGCGCGATCGGCCCGCCCAGATCGGCCATCTGCTCGCTGTGCACCATGCCCGTCGTGTTCGACGTGACGTGAAACCCCCGCATCCGCACGTCTCCGCCGAAGCGGTATTGGAGCCTGCTAAGCCCCTCGCCCGCCAAAAATCGGTAGTCGGTCTCGTTGCTGGCCGGGAACGGCTGCACCTGGGCACCCGGATCTTCCAGAAGGAAGTCGTAGGTCGTGGCCAGGGAGGTGTACAGCGCGGTGTAGCGGGTGACGTGCGCGCGGGGGTGGTCGCCTTGCGTCTCGACGACGGCGACCTCGATCAGCGATCGGGCGAATCCGATGTCGAGTTGGGCCAGCCGGATGACGACCACCGTGTAGACGATGGCGATCACCGGAGCGGCGGCCCACGCCCATTCCACCCGCCCGATCGACCGGAAGACGATCCAGTTGGCCGGCACGAGGATCAGAAGGTAGACCGCCACGACCCACACGACGAACATCCGCTCGGGCACCTCGATGCGTGCGGCGTCTTGCAGCGTCTCGCGGGCGGAGTTGGCCACCAGGTTGAAATCGGTCCAGGAGCCCATTTCGGAGCCGTGGTGAGGTGACGGCTCTTCGCCCCCCAGGGCCAACGCCCCGCTTTGCCCGCCGAAAACGTCATCCTCCGGAGCCCCGACGGCCTTCTCGCCGGTGTCGCGGCCGAAATAGTGGAGCTTGCAGACGGCGCGGGCGTCGAACCGGCCGAACCGCCCGTCCGCCCAACGGACTTGCGTCTCGAAATCGGTTTCGTCGAAAGCCCGCGCCGGGCGCCCGAGCAGGCAGGCGTTGAAAAACCCGTCGAAGCCCGGCCAACTGGTCAGCTCCGGCCCGTCGAGATCAAAGGCCGAGACCACGATTCTCCCGCGCCCGACGCGGCGCTCGACCAGCAGGCCCCCCGTCCCCGGCACCGCCCGAGCCTCGGGATGAACGTCCAGCTCGATGCCCGACCACGAGTCGACCGGCGCGAGTCGCCTGCCCGGCTTCCCGCCGACTCCCGGCGTCCAGACGTCGTCCAGCTCCTTCAAATCGGCCGCGGTCAGCTCGCGTGTGCGCGTGGAGGTTGCGGGCAGGTAGGGGCCGAGGTAGCTGTTCGAGAGCGCGTCGAGCGAATCGGGCCCGCTGACGATCAGTTGGCCGCCCCAGTGGAGCCAGTCGACCAAGGCGTCCCGTTGCTCGAGGCGAAGCGTGCCGGGCTCCGCGTCGTCCCAGAGGATGTAGGCGATGCTGGTCCAGAAGAGCGCATGCGGCGGGAGCGTCGTCCGCTTTTCGGCCGCCAGCAGATGGACCCGATAGTAGCCGAGGTTCGATTCCTCCGGGGAAAACTCCGCGGTCAAGTCCAGGGGGTACTTCACCGAATCGAGACCCTCGACGAACTTGTAGCTTTGCGGCCAGCGGGCGAGCACCACGAAATGATACTGATACGAGGGCATCCGCTTCAGATTGAGATGCATCTGATCGTAGACGCCGCGACCACCCTTGCGGACGCTGACGCGAGTCGAGACGAACGCGTCGCGCCCCACCGGCGGCACGCAGAAGACGGACTCCAGCCGCTTGAGCTGTCCCTTGGGGAGCCCCACCTCACGCGATCCGGTCGAGGTATACGGCATGCCCAGCAGCCCCACGGGCTTGCCCTTGCGATCGACCACGGTCGTCTCCAGGTCGCCCAACATATCGAAGTTGTTGGCCTTCGCCGTCAGGCTGGCGGTGGTCCAGTGGCCGGGTTTGTACGGGCACACCGGGGAGCCCGGCTCGTGGGGCAAGGAGAAGAGCTTGCCCATCTCCAGATCGGGCTTCTTCTCCCGTTCCCTCTCCTTGGCCCGACGCTCGGCCTCCTTTTTCTCCCGCTCGGCTTGGGCCTGCTCCGGGGTCTTCCGGCATCCGCCGCAGCCGGGAAGCGTCGCCAGCATGGCCGCGCACAACGCCATCGCCACCAGCCGCACCGGGGATCGGCGCCACTTGCCAGGGAAAAAACCGGAGTCGGATGCCCGCGCCGCCATGTCCTCTGATCCTCCGCACTTGAGTTTAGGCGGAAACTACGGCCGAGAAAAGGCTCCGGCCCCCCCTTGGGGCATCAGCCAAATGGGGGGCGTAACTCCGCACATTCCCGATAGCCCCCTACGCCACCAATGGCTCCCAAGGCGCCGAAATGTAACGCCCCCGCTGTGCCTTCGCCCGGCTTCTCCCGGTCGAAGCCTGCCCGGGAAGGTGTTCGTCGCAATCCAACCGTTCGCGCTGGGCGCGGGTCTCCTGACCCCGCCCAACCCTGCGACCGCAAGGTCTCCCCCCGGCTCGCGACATGGCGGATCGTGCAAGTCCGGAGGCAGAAGAGCGACGATAAGCCCTGGAGACCTGGCGGTCGGTCCTGTGTGCGGGGTCAGGAGACCCGCGCATAGCGCGGTGGACCCGCGCGCAACGAGACGGGCGCCCCGAAAGGCGGAACCCCCGAACCGGTGACCTCAGACCAGCGCGGGCACCGGCTCGTCCTCGTGCAGGGAGGCCGTGAAGCCGCGTACGTCCTGACCGTCCACCCAGGCGATCTCCATTTCCGGGTAGAAGGCCAGATCGATCTCCTCGAGCGACGGGTGCTCGAATCGCTCGCCGTTCGGTTTGCGGAGACACTGCACCTTGGGCCGCGCCGGATACTCGGGGTTGAAGTCGACGACCACCGCCTCCACGCCGTCGGAAAGCGTCACGACCTGCCCGATCGGAAACGGGGGCACGGTGCGGTAGAACGCCGCCTCGACGACCGGATCGAAGAACCCGCGGCACCAGTACCGCATCTCATAGAGCACCTGGACGGGAAGCTTGGCCTCGGAGTAGCACCGCTTGCTGGTGGCCGCGTCGTAGATGTCGGCCACGACGGCAATCCGGGAGAAAACAGGAATCTGCTTCCCGGCCAACGGCGGCAGCTCCTCGCCGCTCGAGTGATCGGTCCGACTCGGGTAACCCGTGCCGTTCCACCGCTGATGATGGTTCAGTACCACCTGCGCCGCGGGCGCGGGCACGCCCCCTCTGACTAGCTCATACCCGTAGACCGTATGCCGCTGCATCTCGGCCATCTCGTCCGGATTGAGCCGCCCAGGTTTGTGAAGGATTTCCTTGGGAACCCGCGTTTTGCCGATGTCGTGCAACAGGCAGCCAAGCCCGAGAAGGTGCAGGTCCTTGGCCTCCTTGGCCGACTTGAAGCGGCGCTCGTCGATCAAGTAGTGCTCCAGCTTCATGCCCAACAGTAGCGCCAAGTAGCAGACGTTGGTCGAGTGCGACATCAGGTAGTCGTCGAACGCGTCGAGCTTCTGGAGCAGGACGCTGCTACCGGAGCTGGCTTTGAGGAAGCTGAACAACTCGCGAATCGAATCCTGGAAACCGACCATGTCCAGTTCGGCGGTGGAGCCGCGGGCGACGGCTTCGAAGTCGCGACGCACGCGTGCATAGATTCCGCGCTGGTGCTCGCCGAGCGCCTCGTCGATGACGCCTTCCAGGAATTCCAGGTCCCGGTGCCGGACCCAGACTTCCATGATCCCCAGTTCCCTCAGCCGGGGCACCAAATCCATGGGGATCTCCCGGTCCCGTTGCAGAAGGTAGCGGTAGGGATCATGCGGCAACGGGATCGGCCGAGCTAGGATCATCCCCGGCTCGATTTTGTGTACGGGAACTCGGAGCATGACGCGATGATCGGATCCGTGAAGGTGTTTGCCGCCCCGTCCAACAATCCGCCCGACGCGGGCCGAGCACCGGGCAGGCGTAAACATTCGCCCAACCCGTCTGTTCCCGTACACTGGTTCCCAAGCTCCAGCTTGGGAACTGACGTTTGCCCGTTAGTCGCCCCGAATCGCGAGGTTCCCAAGCTGGAGCTTGGGAACCAGGGGAGTTCGCTCTGACGGGTTGGACGAATGTTTACGGGCAGGCTATCACAAACCTAGCTCACGGAGGGACTTCAGAGGGCCGCCGCCCCACGGCGTCTTTCCGAAACATCGCCACCAAAGGGGGGTATGACAAGCCGGAAAAAGGACGGAACACACGGCCCGCGCCTTGCCTCGGCGAGAGGCGGTTGCCCTGCAAGACGGGGAAAGATCCGCAAGAAGGGGCGGCCCTGGAGTATGCCTCAGGCCGGCCTGAGGATCTCCAGCGAAGCGCCGACCACCAGCTCGTTGACCGACTTGCGGTACTCGACCATGTGCGGTGCGATGAGGTGGGCTTCCAGGGCCTCCACGCTCTCCCATTTCTCGACCACCGTCACGACGCTGTCCTTCCGGGGGGCTTGGGCCGGTATGCTGGTGGGCACGTGGACCATCGGCTCATATTCCAAGCATCCCTCTTCTTCCACGACCGTCGGCACGATCTTGCGAAACTCGGCCAGGAAGTCGTCGCGACGACCTTCGGCGACCTCGATCTTGGCAATCACGCGAATCATCAGCGATTCTCCGTCACGAAATCGGTCACTCTCGTGTGGCCTCCGGCGTCACGTCTTGGCCCGCTCCAGGCAGAGCTTCTCCAACAGCTCCAGGTCCGGCTCAACGCCGATGCCCGGCTCCGACCAAAGCGGCACGCGCAACGGCCCGTCCGCCTCGTCGCGGATTGCCACCACAGGGGGGGCCAGATCTTGCTCGAACAGCTCGTCGGAGGGGAAGAAATCGGCCGGGTAGCTGAAATTCGCCTTGGCGGCCAGTGCCAGCCCGGCTCGGGCACCGATGGCCGTCTGGGGCATCGCGCCCACCCAACAGGGGGTGCAGCCGTGGTGACAGGCGTCGTGGATGGCCACGGCCGGCGTGAGCCCCCCTACCCTGCCCGGCTTGACGTTCACGTACTTGCCGCTCTTCAGCTCGATGGCCATGTCGGCCTGTTCCGGGGTGGTGACCGACTCGTCCAGACAGATGGGCGTGCGGATCGTCTCCTGTACCATGGCGTGCCCCACCAGGTCGTCGGCCGGGAGCGGCTGCTCGACCATCGCCAGCATGAAGTCGTCCAGGCGGCAGAGGATCTCCATGTGATCCAGGCGCAAACCTCCCTCGACGTCGACGTGGATCGTCTGCATGGGGAACTCGTGGCGCACGGCGTTGAGCATCTGGACATCCCAGCCGGGCCGCATCTTCAGCTCGACCCGCGCGTACCCGGCCTCGAACGCGCCGGCGATGGCGGTGAAGAACTCATCGATCGACTCCATCTGGTCGAAGCCGACGCCCAGGTCGATCGCCTCGCGCTCGCCTCCAAGAAGCTGGTGAAGCGGCTTGCCGGCCAAGCGTGCGCTGAGGTCCCACCAAGCCATGTCCAAGGCCGCCTTGGCGAACCGGTTGCCCTGGAAGGCGGCGAGCCGTTCCTGGAGGGCGTCCCCCGAGTCGACCATCCGGCCGACCAGAGCCGGCGCCAGCCAATCCTTCACGCAGCCGAACACGCCGGCCGCCCATTCCCCACCCGCCGTTGGAGCATTGCCAGGGCTCGCTTCGCCCCAGCCGGCGGCCTCGCCGCTCTCAATCCGCACGAGCACCGTCTGGAGCTTGTCGGCGGGGCCCTTCGGGGTCGTCAGCGCCCGCCGCAGCGGCAGCGCAACGTGGAAAGCCTCGATCGAATCGATTTGCATGTCCGGCTACCTAGACCTTTGAAACCAACGGAAAATCCCACCGGCTGCAACCGGTGGGCTTGGAAACACACGCCGCCGTCTGCCGTCCCGGAGCGGTTCTCTGCTCAACGCCGGCCGTCGCGTTGCCTCCCCCGCCCGACCGTCAGCCGCACACTCCCCACTCGCCACCTGCCACTCGCCCCTACTCGCCCCACCTTTCCGTCGCCTGGATCGCCATCAGCAGTCCTCGCGCCTTGCTGAGCGTCTCGTGCCATTCGTTCGAGGGCACGCTGTCGGCGACCATGCCCGCCCCGACCTGCACATAGGCCTTGTTTCCCTGGATGACGATGGTCCTCAGCGCGATGCAGGTGTCCATGTTGCCGTTGAAGTCGAAGTAGCCGACGGCCCCGGCGTACGGACCGCGACGGTGTGGCTCGACTTCGTCGATGATCTCCATGGCCCGAACCTTCGGCGCGCCGGAGACCGTGCCCGCCGGCAGACACGCCCAAAGGGCATCAAACGCCGTTTTCCCCTCGGCGAGCTCGCCGCTCACGTTCGACGTGATGTGCATCACGTGGCTGTACCGCTCGATCGTCATCACGTCGCTGAGCTTGACCGAGCCGTATCGGGCGACGCGCCCCACGTCGTTGCGCCCCAGGTCGACCAGCATCACGTGCTCGGCCCGC